>NZ_JAOVQO010000010.1:0-161759 GCF_025673475.1 Albidovulum salinarum
CACACCCAGCACTTCACCCTGCCGCATTCAATCTCCCAGCCGATACGACGTCGGCAACGACGTCAATAACGACGTAGCCTAAGATCTGAAGACCACACTCGGAAGGCGGTCCAAAGCGGCCGGTTACGTCTTACACGCCATCTTACTCTTCCCATTCGTCACCCGTGAGTAGTGGCGGTGGACGGAGCAGTAGCGGGCGTGGCAGCAGCAAGCCGAAGTGGTCTCCGGCAGGGTCATCCGTGCTCTACACTCCTACCGAAGTGCGAGCGCTGACCCCAGTTCGCGAGAATGTGGAGAAGCGGGCGTCACAACCTGAGCTTCGAGACGTGTTTCTCTGTCATGCGTGGGACGTCCGGAAAGGCGCAGCCAAGGAACTGCACAATCTCCTTGAGTTGAAGGGCGTCTCTGTATGGTTTAGCGAAAAGGATGTCCTTCTCGGGTCACCGTTGCTTCGCGAAATCGACAAGGGACTAGCCAAGTCGCGAGTGGGTATCGTGCTGGTAACCCCGGCGTTTTTGAGTCGCATTCGTGGAGAGGGTATCGCCGACAAAGAACTATCGGTACTCCTTGCGCGAGAACTGCTTGTTCCCATTGTTCATGATACGACTTACGAAGCTCTCCGCGACGTCAGCCCCATGCTTGGCTCGCGTAGCGGTCTAAGCACCGCAGAAGAGCCCATGTCGGATGTAGCGACGAAGCTAGCCGAACTGGTCGCTGTGTAATGTCAGCGTCTCATTAGGCCTGTCCAGCCTGCTTACGATCTGCTTATGAGTTGGGCTATTAACAACAAAAGCCCCCTTGCGGAGGCTTTGCAATTACCTGTTTTAGCAGGGATTTTTGGCTCCGGCGGTAGGGATCGAACCTACGACCAATTGATTAACAGTCAACTGCTCTACCGCTGAGCTACGCCGGAACACCGGGGGCGATATAGCAAGCGCGGCGTGGGGCGTCCAGAGGGTCTTGCGATAAATTTCGAGGAACTTCACAGAAGCCGAAAATGGGCGTCGATTCCTGAATATAGTTCCGGCTCTGCGATCTTTTTCTCCATGAGATCAAGGAGGTGGGCGAAGACGTTTCGGGCGGCCGCGCGCATGAGCGGTGCCGGCGTATCGGTGTAGATCATCGCGGCGAGGCTCGCGGCATCCGCAGGGCCACGGGACAGCGCTCCCAGGATCGCTGCTTCGCGTTCGCGGCGATGGGCGGCCAGCGCGGCGATGCGGGCCTGTGCGTCGGGAATCGGATCGCCGTGGCCGGAATAGAGGCGCCGCGCGCCGGTCGCCGCGAGCCGGGCGAGAGAAGCCATGTAGGCCCCCATGTCTCCGTCGGGCGGAGAAACCAGAGACGACGCCCAGCCCATGACGTGGTCGCCGCAGAAGACCGTGTCTTGCCAGGCGAAACTCAGGTGGTTGCCCATGTGGCCCGGCGTGTACACCGCCCGCAGCGTCCAGCCGGCGCCTTCGACCGTCTCGCCGTCGCGAAGGCGGATATCGGGCGCGAACCCGGCATCGACACCCTCACCGCCGGCGAGCCCGCCCCCGGCCGCCAGCCGTTCCATCAGCGCCGAGCGGCCAGCGCGCGCGTCGCCAAAGGCGAGGACCGGGGCGCCGGTCGCCTCGGCCAGCGGCCGCGCGAGCGGCGAATGGTCGAGATGGGCATGCGTGACGAAGATGTGGCTCACGCGTTCGCCGGGAGCGAGGGCGCCGAGGAGCGCGGCGAGATGGGCCGGATCGGCCGGTCCCGGATCGATCACCGCGACCTCGCCTTCGCCGAGGATGTAGCTGTTGGTGCCGTGGAGCGTCATCGGCGAGGGGTTGGGCGCGAGCACCGTCCGGAGCCCCGGCTCCAGAAGCAGCACCCTGCCGGGGCGGGGCGGGATCCGCGATTCCTCCTTCATCTTGCGCTTTCTCTCCCTGACCGCTGGGGCTAGGCTCCGGCCATGCGTTTCGACTGGTTCAAGAGCATCCTTCCCCGCGGCCTCTACGGCCGCGCCGCGCTCATTCTCGTCCTGCCCATCGTGATCATCCAGATCGTCGTGTCCATAGCCTTCATCCAGCGCCATTTCGAGCGCGTGACAGCACAGATGACCCGCAACGTCGTGCTGGAGATCTCCTATCTCGCCGAGCGCGCCGATACCGCGGGGGATGCCGCGACCGCCCGGTCCGAGCTGAGGCGTCTGGCCGAGGCGCTGGCGATGACCGTCGACCTGCCGGCGGCGACGGATGCGCCGTCGGCGGATGCGCGGGTCTTCTACGATCTCTCGGGCCGAGTTGTCATCCGGACGCTGCGCGCCCTGGTCGAGCGCGTCGACGCGGTCGACGTCTCGGACCTGCGCACGGTGCGGCTGGTAATGTCGACCCGGCACGGTCCGATGGCGATCCGTTTCGAACGCAGCCGGGTCGCCGCGACCAACCCGCACCAGCTCCTGGTGCTGATGCTGGCGACCGGCCTTCTGATGACCCTCATCGCCTTTATCTTCCTGCGCAACCAGCTCCGGCCGATCCGCAGGCTGGCGCGCGCCGCCGAGGCCTTCGGTAAGGGGCGGATCGAGCCCTACCGCCCCTCCGGCGCGATCGAGGTCCGCTCCGCCGGCAACGCCTTTCTCGACATGCGCGCGCGGATCGAGCGCCAGATCGAACAGCGCACGTTGCTTCTGTCGGGGGTCAGCCACGACCTGCGCACGCCGCTGACGCGGCTTAAACTCGGCCTGTCGATGCTCGGCGACGATCCCGAAGCCACCGCGATGAGCCGCGATGTCGACGACATGCAGCGTCTGCTCGACGCGTTCCTGGCCTTCGTCCGGGGCGATGCGATGGAGGAGGAGGCGAAGGTCCTGGACCCGTTGCCGCTCGTGACCGCGGTGATCGAGGACGCAAGGCGCGCGGGGCAGGACGTCGTGCTCTACGCGGTCACCGGCGCCGGCGCGGCGCCGATGCGGGCGGGGGCGGTGCGCCGCGCGCTCGAGAACCTGATCGGCAACGCGGTGCGCTACGGCCGACGCGCCGAGGTGTCGCTGGCGATCCTCGACCGCGCGATCCGGATCACGGTCGAGGACGATGGCCCGGGCATCGCGCGAGAACGGCGCGAGGAGGCGTTGCGCCCCTTCACCCGGCTCGATGACGCGCGCAACCAGGATCGCGGCACCGGGGTTGGCCTGGGGCTCGCGATCACCGCCGACATCGCCCGCAGTCATGGCGGCACGCTCAGGCTCGGCGAAAGCGAACGGCTCGGCGGGCTCAAGGCGGAACTGGTCCTGGCGCGCTGATCGGGGTCATTGCGCGCCTTGCATCTCCAAGGCGGAATCAATCGATCGCTTCCCTTCCGCGAGGAATGCGGCCGGAGATGATCCTTCGTGGGGTGCTGCGGCGTTTTAGCGCTGATCCGGGAAAGGACGGGGTTTGCCCTCAGCGTTCCGACATCGGGCAACGGCTTGGATCACGGTGGTGCCGAGTGCGTTGAACCGGTTCACGATGGCGATGCGGATCTGGATTTCGGCGCTCTGACGGTCGGGGTCTCGTGACATGGTGCTCTCGCCGGCACTCTTCGAGCAGTTGATCCGGGCCGCGGCCAGTCCGGCCTGGCCATCTCCAACGGGCTCGCGACCAAACCGACCGTTTGGCGCAGTGGGAGGCCGAACTGGACCTTCATGGTCAGGCAGATCTGGATCGCGCTCTCGAAGAAAGTCTCGGGATGGCAACGCTTGCCGTTTTCCTGGCGTGCCAATCCATCTCCGGATCGAACCGGGCCGACAACGCGCCCCGGCGGCGCAGCGACGCGTCGTAGTCCGACCAGTTGTCCGTCGGCACGCACTGCTGCCCGTGGACGATTGCCTCTGTGCTCTCCAGCCCTCGATCCCGTATCTGACCCGGTCGGTGCTGCATCGCCACTTCGGCGATGAGCCATTGTGGCGCCATTGGTTCGAGCCCAAGGGCGAATGCATCTCGCGGCTGCCGGATGTCGAAGGCGACAAACCCAGGCGTCAGCGCTTCAAACGCTACCCCATCGGGTTCATTCACATCGACATCGCCGAGGTGCAGACCGCCGAGGGCAAGCTCTTCTCTTCGGTGCCATCGACCGCACCAGCACGTTCGCGGTCGCCCCACTGGTGGAGAAGGCCGGCCTACGGACGGCGCGGGTGTTCCTGGAACACCTGCTGGAGGCGGTTCCCTACCGGAGCCACACGGTCCTGACCGATCGAGCCATCGCGGCGCCATCGGTTCGAGCCCGATGGCGAGGAGCATCCAGTTCGCCGACCAGCCAAGGAACAGAAACACCCCAGATTCCAGGCAGATGCGCTTCGACATTACCTGCGATGCGAACGGGATCGAGCACCGCCTGACCAAGCCCAACCACCGTCGGACCAACGCCCAGATCGAGCGGATGAACCGGACGATCAAGGACGCGACAGTGAAACGCTTCCGCCACGAGAGCCACGATCAGCTGCGCGCGCACCTCGCGGACTTCATGGCCGCCTACAACTTCGGCCGCAGGCTCAAGACCCTCAGCGGCCTCACGCCTTACGAATACATCTGCTAGGTCTGGATTTCAGAGCCCGATCGATTCATCGTCGATCCGATCCACCAGATGCCAGGACTGAACACCTGGACAACTTGGGGCGCTAAATCCTGCCGCAGTGGGTGGCGCTTAAGGGCAGGCGGCCTGATAGGTTTGACCGGTTTGCGGGTTCCGATACGTGCAAGTGCGCGATGTCGGCTGGTTCGCTCCGACCTGCGCGCCGACCGCCGCTCCGACCAGCGTCGCGGCGGTTTTGCCGCTGCCGCTACCGAACTGGTTCCCAACCGCAGCACCCACGAGCGCGCCCGAAGCTGCGTTGACGCCCTGATTGTCCGTGCACCCCGAAACGATGCCGAAACTCGCCGCCATGATTAAGACGATTCCTGCTGCTCGGATCATTCTCTACTCCTTCCGCTAACGGCTCTTAGTTGAACAACCTTGCGGGTTTCTAAACGTCCGCATGTCTACTCGTCGGGCGATCCAGATGAACTTCTGTCGCCACTTCTTCAATCAATGCGCTTCCAATGAACTTTATCAAGCCTTTACATGTGTGAGCAATCCGATTGTGGTTAGCCCCACTCATGCTTTCTGAAAGCCTGCTTGGTTCAAGAGTTGGGGCTCGTCGGTTCTCCGGGGGATCCCGAGGAGGGGCAAAAAGACATTAACCATCGTGGCAGGCCAATTCCGTTGGGGAGGCTCAACGAGCGCTGCCGCGAGAAACGCGGCCAGGAACAGCCCGGAAAACGCGATCAACGCGCTGGCGTCCGGTCTCAGGCGCTGTGCGGCCAGCGCGGGTGCAGATCATCGATGACGACAGAATGCCGGTGGCTTTCTATCCCGTGTTCCTTCAGATGCGGATGATCGGCGGGCAGGTCCGGATGCGTGTGAGGCAGGGCATCGGGCTCGGCGGCCGGCCAGAGGCGCAGCGCCAGAACGACGCCGAGCACAGCGAGCGCCGCCATCAGGAGGAACGTGGTGTCCAGCCCGAAAGCAGCACCAAAGCGTCCTGCGAGCGGATAGGTCAGAAGCCAGCAAGCATGGCTCAACGCGAACTGCGCGGCGAAGATTGCCGGGCGGTCCTCCGGTTGGGCGGAGCGCCGCAGCAGCCGACCGGTCGGCGTCTGGGTCAGGCTGTAGCCAAAGCCGATGACGACCCAAAGGGCCATCAGCACCGGCAGCGATCCCGCGAGCGGACCGACGAACGTGCCCAAGGCCAGGATCGCGGCGCCGGTGATCATCGCGGGGCGGTCGGCTATCCGCTCAAGCAGTTTCGGCAGGATCAGGGCCGCCGCCATCGAGCCGCCGCCGAAGGCCGCGAGCGCCAGAGCCACCTGCGGCTCGCCGAGACCAAGGCGCGCCTTGACGAGGACGACGGTGTTGACGATGACCATCGCACCGGCCGCCGCTACCGCGAGGTTCAGCGCCAGCAGCCCGCGCAGGCGCGGCGTGGCGAGATAGATGCGTGTGCCGCGCGTCGTGCGGTCCCAGATGCCGCGCGGCCGGGCCGGCTTCGGCGAGGGCAGCGTCACCGTCAGGAGCAATGCCGCCGAGGCGAGGAAACCGATCACCGTGCCGCCGAAAAGGACGGGGAAGCTGACCACCGTGAGCAACGCCGCCGCGAGCATAGGCGACAAGAGGCTTTCGAGGTCGTAGGCAAGTCGCGAGAGCGACAGCGCGCGGGTGTACTCGCCCTCGTCCGGCAGGACATCGGGGATCGTCGCCTGGAAGGTCGGGGTGAAGCCAGCCGAGGCGGCCTGCAGGAGGAAGATCAGCACATAGATGTGCCAGACGTCGCTCACGAACGGAAGCGCCACTGCGACCGCCGCCCGGATCAGGTCGAGCGCGACGAGCATCGCGCGGCGCGGCACCCGGTCGGCAAAGGCCGAGGCCACAGGCGCCAGCGTCACATAGGCCACCATCTTGATCGCGAGCGCCGTGCCGAGCACGAGCCCGGCATCCTCACCCGCGATCTGCCAGGCGAGAAGCCCGAGCGCGACGGTGGCAAGGCCGGTGCCGATCAGCGCGATCACCTGCGCCGCGAAGAGGTGGCGGTAGGTGCGGTTCGCGAGCACGGAAAGCATGATGCCTCAGAGCAGCTTGGCCATAGCCCGCATCTCGGCGAAGCTCTGCCCGCCGTCCTGCCCGAGGCAATGGTCGATATGATCGTGAATGAGCACCCGCTTGGCGGCCGAGACCGCCCGTTCCACCGCCAGCAATTGCATCGCGATGTCGGCGCAGGGCTTGCCGCTCTCGATCATGTCGATGACATGGCGCAGGTGGCCGTCGGCGCGTTTCAGCCGCTTGACGATGCCGGGGTGGGTTGCGTGGGTATGGGGTTCTGTCATTGAAGCCCCCTATCCCCCGGGCGGGGATAATGCAAGATCGCGTGAATGCGACGTATCGGGCGGACAGGCGAATGGCGACACAGCGTGGAAAAGGGGCAAGATCAAGCCGATCATCCACTAACACTCATGCCGGACCACTCAGGTGGGGCAGGTCAATCTCCCCCTGACCGCAGAAGGACCAAAGTGGCACAAGTAGCGTCAGGAGCGGCCATCCAACCCATCATCGATGCCGACCAAGCCGTCGGTCATTGAAAGGCGCCGAGACCGAAGACCTGCATCACACCGCCGATCCCCACGACCGCCTCACCACAGTCCGCCCGGCCGTTACTCTGCAGCGTGAGAGCCAAGTCAGCGGGCTTCGCTCATCAGTCCACGCAGGATCGCCCAGCACATGAGCAGCAGCACCACCGTGAAGGGCAGGCCCGTCGAGATGACCATGGCCTGAAGCGCCCCGAGCCCGCCGCCGACCAGAAGCACGATCGCCACTGCGCCCTCGAACGTACACCAGAAGACCCGTTGCGGCAGCGGTGCGTCGACCTTGCCGCCCGCCGTGATCGTGTCGATCACGAGCGAACCCGAATCCGACGAGGTCACGAAGAACACGACGACAAGAATGATACCGATAACCGAAGTGATCGTGGCCAGCGGTAGCCCTTCGAGCATCGCGAAGAGCGACAGCTCGGGCACATAGCTGTCGATGACGTAGGTCTTTACCGAACTGGCGGCCGGGTTGGTCAGCACCTGGTCGATGGCGACGCCGCCAAAAACGGCCATCCAGAGGACGCAGACCAGCGAGGGGATGATCAGCACGCAAATGATGAACTCGCGCACCGTGCGGCCGCGCGACACGCGGGCGATGAACATGCCGACGAAGGGCGACCAGCTGATCCACCAGGCCCAGTAGAAGGCGGTCCAGCCCTGCATGTAACCGGCATCCGCACGCCCGACCGGGTTTGACAGCGGCAAGATCCCGGCCGCGTAAGCACCGAGGCCACTGATAAAGTCGGCCACGATCGTCGCCGTCGGCCCGGCAAGCAGCACGAAGACGAGAAGAAGCGCCGCGATGCCCATGTTGATCTCCGACAGCACCTTCACGCCGCCGTCGAGGCCGCGCAGGACAGACCCCAATGCCACGGCGGTGATGGCGGTGATCAGCAGTACCTGCACCGTGATGTTGTTCGGGATGCCGAAGACATGCTCGAGCCCCGCATTGGCCTGCTGCGCGCCGAAGCCGAGCGAGGTGGCGAGCCCGAAGAGCGTGGCGAAGACCGCAAGTATGTCGATGACATGGCCGACCCAGCCCCAGATTGCCTCGCCGAAGATCGGGTAGAAGGCAGAACGGATCGTCAGTGGCAGGCCCTTGTTGAAGGTGAACAGCGCCAGCGCCAGCGCCACGACGGCGTAGATCGCCCATGGATGCAGGCCCCAGTGATAGATCGTCGCCGCAAGGCCCATCTTCCTCGCGGCCTCGACGTTTTCCGGGATGATCGCGCCATCCTCGCCGATCGGCGAAGGCACGCCCAGTGGTTCGGAGATCGCCATGTGATAGACCGGCTCCAGCACGCCAAAGAACATCAGCCCGATGCCCATGCCGGCGGCGAAGAGCATCGCGAACCAGCCCATGTAGGAGTAGTCGGGCGCGGCCTCCTTGCCGCCGAGCCGAACCGAGCCCCAGGGGCTGACGATGAGGAACAGGCAAAAGAGCACGAAGACGTTCGCGGCGCCTAGGAAGAACCAGTCGAAGGTCGACGTCAGCCAGGGTCGGAGCCAGCCGAAGACGGCACCGGCCTGATCGGGAAGGGCCAGCGCATAGAAGACGAAGGCCACGATCGTCAGGCCCGAGACAATGAAGACCGGGTTGTGGATGTCGAAACCGAAGGGACCAAGCTGGCCTTCGATGTTGTCCTGGCCGATCGTGTAATCGGTATCGATGATGTCCGCAGAGCCTTCGGGAACGGGGATGCCCTGGGTATTGTCCTGGCCGGCCATGTGGCTTCCTCCTGTCGCAGGATAGTGTCGGTTTCCGGGTGTCAGCCGCGTACGAGCATCACCGAAGCGCGAGAATGCAACGCGAGCGAGCCGCCGTGCGACGCCCAGATGTAGTCGGTCACGTTCGGGATATGCGTGGCCATGATCACAAGATCGGCGCCGATTTCGCCAACGGTCTCGTGCAGGGCCTTGTCGAGTTCGGTGGTCGGGTCGTGGCTGATGACCAGGTGCGACGCCCCCCCGTGCCCGTGCTTCGCCGCTTCGGTCTTGGCAAGGTCCGCAAGGCGGTCCGCGACCTCCCCGGGACCGTGCCCAAGCTCGCTCGGCTCGGCGCTGGTGACGCCAACGTAGCAAACGGTGGCCGAATAGAGCCGTGCCAGATCGGCTGCCGCCTGCAGCGACTTCTGCATCCGGTCAAGGTGCTTCAAGTCCACGGGAACCATGATTTTGCTGAACACTTTGCCCTCCCATATGCGGTCTCGTCGGATCGCGGCGCCCGAGCCCGGCATTCGTACCGGCCATCAGAACGTGCGGTGGGTCCTGCTTCGGCCGGTGGCATGCCCGAAAAGGTCAACCGCGGACATGCCGGAAACTGGGCCAACTGCCGTGCTTAGCCCGTTTGGCGACTTTGGCATTGATATTAGAACACATTTTCCGGCAGCGACCAAATCGCGCTGGAGCGTTCCCAAGCTGCGCGGTCGGGCGGATGATCTTCGCCGCAGCCGTTCACGCCCGGGAGGTCGGTCAGGACATCGGCGCATTCGGACGCGGCCAGCAGGTGTTCGGTTGAGGTCGAGTGCTCCGACTGTTACGGGCTGGAACAGGAGTTAATCAAGCCGCGCAGCCCTCAGCAGAACGTATGGTCGAGCGTGTGAAGCGGACGCTGAAGGACCAGTGCATCCAGCGCAAGCGTTTCGATGGAATCCAGAACGCAAACCGCGCCATCGGCGACTGGCGCAGTTTCTGCAACCACCAGCACCCGCATCAGGCGCCGGACATGGCCCCTCCCGCTGACGCACGCGCATCAGCGGCCTAGCGTGTGCAGATTCCGCGGAACCGATACCAACTCGTGAAACCTGGCGCGCAGACGCTCGTCATGACCGACCGGCGACCGCGGCCGGTCACACCGGGTCATCCTGCCGGGTTGAGGAGCGATACTTTGCGGTAGGCCGGCAAGGAGATCAGCGTCCGCGAAAGCCAGGACAGCGCGCCTGCCGCCAGCACCCCCAGCGCAATCCCGCCCAGTATCGCCACGGCGTCGAAGACGACGGGAGACAGGTATGGTTCCATGAAGGGCATCAGCACCTCGGGCGCCAGGCGGTGCAGCAGATAGATCGGGAAAGCCGCGTGCGCGAGGCGCATGACACCGCGCACGATCACTCGCGGCATCGGCACCGCCTCGACGAAGAGGAGCACCCCGGCCAGCCCGAGCAGGCTCAGGTATTTCGACCAGGATCCGTACCAGTTGCCGCCGAGCCAGGCGGCGAGCGGCAGGATCAGCGCCGCCGCCACCAGGATCACGAGCCGCTGCGAGTAGCTCCGCGCCGCCGCGATGCACCAGCCGAGCGCAAACAGGTAGAAGATCCAAGGCACCGAAAACTGCGAACGTCCGGCGGGCAGCGGCCAGAGTTCGGGCAGGGTCACCCGCAAAAGCACGCCGATGGCCAGCAGGAACAGACCGGTGCCGAACAGCGAGCGCGCCAGCCAGCGGCGCATTCCCGGCGGGCGGAAGACCACCACGAGCAGCAGGCACATCTGAACGTAGGCTTCGACGAACCAGTAGAGGTAGGGCAGCATGAGGTGCGTCTCGGGCTTCGTCACGGCGAAATTGCCGATCAGCGCGACGGACGCCCAGGGTATCTGCTGCCAGGCCACGGCATATCCCAAGAGGACGACGGCATAGGGGATCAGGACGCGCCCGAGCGGAGAGAGGAAGCGCGGCGTCTCCCCCTCGACCAGAAACCGCGACCGGTGCTCCGCGACGCTCATCCCCAGCAGGATGACCATTGCAGCCGCACCGCCATAGACGGGCCACAGCGTCTGATGCGCGACGACCACGGCCAGAATCGCCAGAGCCCGCGCGAGAAGCGGCATCGGAACCCGGCTCGCCGGTCCCGTGGAGGCGCCTTCGAGCTCGGCGATCGGCCGCCGCTCCCAACCTTCGGGCAGCCCCCCGAAGTGCTGGTCCAGCGCGAGAGAGAGCTCGACATGCTGGAGGGAGTCGCCGCCGAGGCTCTGGAAACTGTCGCTCCGCCGGACCGCCTGCGGCGCGAAGGTCCGCGCGAATATGGGCAGCAGGCCCTTGTCGGGAGGCGGCGGCGACGCCAGCGCCTTGAGCGCCGGATACTCGATCTTCCCGTTCGGGCGCCGCGGCAACGGGTTGCACCGAACCAGGACCACATGCCGGGCACCGACGCCCGCGAGCCGGGCCACGCGCGTCTGCAGTGCCTCGGAGGGGCGGCCCGTCGCAACCCAAATGCGCTCGTCATCGCCCCAGACGGCCGCGTCGTCTCCCGATGCGGCAAGCGCCTGTTCCAGCGCGTCGTGCCCCACGCGCAGCCCCGCGATCTTCGACATCCGAGAGCGCCGCCCGGTTATGCGGTAGAGCCCGTCAGCCCCGCACACCGCCAGATCCCCCGTGGCGAGTTCGTCGGTTTCGGAACCGCGGCCGAGATCCGCGGCATCGGATGCGTAGCCCATCATCACGTTGGGTCCGCGATAGATCAGCTCGCCCTCCCGCCCGGGTTCGGCGAAGGTCGCGCCGGTGTCGTCCCGCAACGATAGGCGTCCGCCCGGGATGGCCCGGCCGATGGCGTCCGGCGCGCCCGCGGCCATTTCGTGCGGCAGATAGGAGATCCGCGCCGTCGCCTCGGTCTGGCCGTACATCACCACGAAGCGGCCGCGCCGCTCCGACATCCTCTGCGTCCAGCGCTGCACATCGGCAGCGGGCATCGCGCCGCCGGCGACGGTCAAACAGGTCAGCCCGGCCGGCAACCCCCTTTCGGCGATCGCGGCCTCCAGCAGGCGGAAGTGATGGGGAACGCCGGCCAGACTTGTCGCCCCGGACTCCGCGAGGCGCGGCAGGAAGGTCGGCTCGAGGATCGTTCCCTCGTTCAACCACAGGCCTGCCCCCGACGCGAGATGCGAGTGGAGGACGGACAGGCCGTAGGAATAGTGCAATGGCAGCACCAGGGCGGCGCGGTCTTCCACTCCGATCGCCAGATATTCGGCGATGGACGAAGCGTTGGCTGAAACGGCGTCCCGGGAAAGGCGAACGCCGCGGCCTTGGCCGGTGCTGCCGGAGGTCATCATCAGGAGTGCCAGATCGGGATGAAGCTCGGAGGGCCGATCATGGTAAAGCAGTCGGAAGCGATTCCCCACCCGCCTCCAGCTCGCAGCGGGCCGAAACCGTGCTTCGAGGCTCAATGCGAGATCGGTCTGCCCCTCCGGCATCGGCATCACGGCGTGGCCCGCCCGCAATGCGCCGAGATAGGCGGCAATCGTTGTCGGCGTCGGCGCCATCTCGATCGCGATCAGGCCGCGCCGCAGCGGAAACCTGCACGCGAAGCGAGCCGAGACCGCCGCGAGTTCCGAATAGCTCGTGACGCTATCGCCTGCGAGCAGTGCGGCACGATCCCCGAACGCCTGAAGGGCTTCATAGCTATGGAACAAGGTGCCCTCAGCCGATTACTGGTCGCAATGAACGCGCCCGATACAATGGTAGAGTATTTCAGTCAAGTATGAGCCGTTCGTGAGATGTCGTGGCCTGAAGGACCCAAGTGCGCCTCGAACACACAATCGGCTTTGTGTCATCCCCGCCCCCATACACTGGAAAGACGTCTGAGCCCCGCCCGCCATCGCTCTTGCATCGACCAAGTCCGCGGTCAGGCGAACGTCTCTGGACGCCGGACCTGCCGCGTGCCGCACAGGCGTCGCTCGACGCAGCATGTCGCGGCATGTCCATGGTTCACCGTGAACGGAAGCAGCGCGGCAGTCTCGCCTTCCCCCGCATGGCCATTGACGCGGCGGCGAGGGCGGCCTGGTCAATCGTCAGCTCTTCGGGGTCGGCGATACTGCCAGTTATCACCTTGACCATCACGCCGTCCGGCCCGGTGTCCGTATCGGTCTGCCCGGGTCTGCCGGCCTGCCAGCCGCCATGAAGGCCCGCGCAGTCTATCGCTGCTGCACCGGCGCCAAGAGCCCCGGCAAACCCCCTGCCCCATCCAGGAGCACCTTTCGGTCGGGAGGCAGGTTCCGGACCAAGGCTCAGGCCCTGTTTTTTCGTCACTTACTTGCATTCAAGGAGATGAGAGTGGTGCGGTTGAGAAGACTCGAACTTCCACGGGGGTTAGCCCACAGCGACCTCAACGCTGCGCGTCTACCAATTCCGCCACAACCGCACCGGGCCCGAAGTTCACCTCCGGGCGAGGTGGGCGCTTATTAGCCAAAGCCTCCGGCGATGTGAAGGGGAATTTTCGCCCCGCCGCGAAAAAACACGCGACGGGGAACCACCCCCCTGAAACGGCGCCCCGGCGGCTACTCGGTTACCTCGGCCGAGGCGGTGTCGAGCGGCAGCGCGAAGCTCGGAAGCGCCGCTGGCAAGGCTTCCGGCGCCGCCGGAACCGCGGCCTGGTCGCCGCGGCCGGCAATCGTGTAGGCAGCCTTACGCACCAGTTGCATCCGCTCCGGCTGGCCCGGCGCGAAGGGGGCCGCGCCGGTCAGGTCCGCGGCGGTGATCGCCATGTCGTACCAGTCGAAGGCGAGATCCGCCCGCCGGGCCGCGCCGAATCCCTGGCTCAGGTGATGGCCGAGAAGCTCTCCGTACGCGGCCTCGCCAAGTGCTGCGAGAATCAGGTTGGAGGCCACGGCCACGTCCATGTCGTCGCCGGAATACCCGACCGAGAGGCAGATCTTCGCGGTCGCCGCGAGTTGCGCCGGCGCCATGCCGGTCGAGAGCGCGAAATCGCGCACATCGGCGATGACGCGATCGGCGGTTTCGAGCGAGACCGATGCGACATGGGTTTTCATCGCCGGCGCGAAGCCCGCACATTGGGCCGCCACCTCAGACATGGTGACGCCGGGCACGCGGGCGGCCATCTCCTCACCCTCGGCGATGGCGAAGCTGCGGACGAGGCAGAACTGCTCGCCGAGTGCCGTCATCGGATCGGTCATGGTCGCGACCGTGGTGTAGCCGCCGCTGGAAGCCATCAGCCCGACCCGGTTGCAATGCGAGGCGAGAGAGGCCTCGATCGTTGCGCCGCCGAGGAAGGTCGGCAGGCCCGGCGCGGCCGGTTCCGGCTCCGCCTCGGGCTCTGGCATAGCGATGACCGCCTGCGGTTCGGGCGCCGTCACGGCGGGCGCCGAGGGCACCGGGAGCACCGGCGCCGCCGGCATGGCGGTCGTCATCTGGCCGTGCACCGCGCCCTGGCCGTAGGGCGTGACCCCGGCGGCCTCGTCGCGCCAGGTCAGCAGGAGCCCGCGCATGCCCATCGGATGGGCGGCGGCCTGGCTCATCGTCGCCCCCCCCCCCGCCACCGCGCGGTGGTAGGAGCCGACGAGCAGGTTGCGCTCGTATTCGGTAAGATTGCCGGTGGCCGGGTAGCCGAGCGTCGCCTGGTACTGCGAGATCGCCGACCGCGAGCGGCTGCCGATCACCCCGTCGGCGGCGCCGACCGGATAGCCGAAATAATTCAGCGCCACTTGCACCTCGCGGTTCTGGGCGCGCTGCGCAGAACTGACCCCGCTGTAGTGGTAGCTCGGCGAGCGGCGCACCACTTGCTTTCTCTTGTTGGATTCGTTGACGATCGCGCCACCGATGATGCCGCCGATGATGCCACCGGCAATGGCGTCGCCGGCATCGGCCAGGACCGGACCGGCCGGTGACAGGACGAGCGAAACCGCTGCGGACGCGACGACGATGCGTTGCTTGATCATATCGTACCCCCCGACGAAAATGGCATTTCGCCGTGCCCCGGGCACGTCCAGGCCGCGGCGAGACTTGGAAACCACCCGAGTCTGAACCCCTCGCGTCGCATTGGCAACGGCGAAGGGGTTCAGGCCCGGGTTTTGCACACTCGTAACAAGAACTATCAACAAGGCTTTCTATCTATGGTCGATCACCCAGCCGGACCCCGTTCCTGACTCCGACCGAAAGCCCGGATGGGCCAGCAAGAAGGAGACGATGAGTAGACCGGTCGTGACCGCCACCGAAGCGGCCGCAATGCGTAACACCGACATGCTTGCCCCCAATGATCTGATCAAAAAATCCCCGTGAACTTTCGGGGAGGCCGTACTATGCGGGGGACTATGCGCCGCCGCATCGGCTGGCGCCAGTCTGGAATTCCTGCCCTTGGGGCAGCTTTGATGCGGAGAACCCATGGTCGAATGGATCACCAGCCCCGGCCTCGTCGATTACGAGGCCGCGCTTGCCGCGATGGAGGAGCGGGTGGCCGCGATCGCCGAGGGGCGTGCCGGCGAGGCGATCTGGCTGCTGGAGCACCCGCCGCTCTATACCGCCGGCACCTCGGCGCGGCGCGAGGATCTCACCGATCCCGACCGCTTCCCGGTTTACGAGGCGCGGCGGGGCGGCCAGTACACCTACCACGGGCCAGGCCAGCGCGTGGCCTATGTGATGCTCGATCTCAACCGCCGCGGCCGCGACGTCCGCGCCTTCGTCGGCCGGCTCGAGGCCTGGATCATCGCGGCGCTCGCCGAGTTCAACGTGAGAGGCGAGATCCGCGAGGGGCGCGTCGGGGTCTGGGTCGCCCGTCCGGACAAGGCGCCCGGCTCCGACGGTGCGGTGCGCGAGGACAAGATCGCCGCGATCGGAGTGCGGCTCCGGCGCTGGATCAGCTTCCACGGCATCGCGATCAACGTCGAGCCGGATCTTGCGCATTTCGACGGGATCGTGCCCTGCGGCATTCGCGAGCACGGGGTGACGAGCCTCGTCGATCTCGGCCTGCCGGTGACGATGGGCGATCTCGACGTCGCGCTGAAGGCAACCTTCGCGCAGGCATTCGGGCCGGGTGAGGCGGATCGGCGGCCCGGGCCTGTCGAAGCCTGAGACTGCGGGCAACCGATTCCCCGGCCAGCGCCCTTCCCCACCGATCAGGCCGGTTTGCGCCATGTCAAATCGCGCCATCGGATTCGGTGCTAGAGCGGCCCCGCCCGGACCTTGCCGGGGCTCCGCCAGTCGAAGGAAAGCGATGTAGATAGAGATCCCCGCCGGGACCGCGGCCACGCCGTAAGACCGAATGCCCGCGCGTGGACGCCAATCACGATACGTGCCGCCCCGCGGCCTAGCCCGGCCTCGCCGCTCCCGGCGCCCGCCCGGCAAGTCCTCGGACGCGCTTGATTTCCCGAAAATCCACGGGACGGAAATTTTCCGTCGCGGGCCCTGCTTCTTTGATTGCCCATCCGCCCCCGGACAATTATTACGGGGCCTGAAGCCGTGCGCGGGGCGATAACCCGCGCCTTGCGTATGGAATGGGAGAACAGCATGGCCGACGCAGCCGTTCATGGCCACGGTGATCATGGACACCCCGGGTTCTTTACCCGCTGGTTCATGTCCACGAACCACAAGGATATCGGTATCCTCTACCTCTTCACGGCCGCGGTCGTGGGTCTCATCTCGGTGGCCTTCACGGTCTACATGCGGCTTGAGCTCATGGAGCCGGGCGTCCAGCACATGTGCATGGAGGGCTCGCGCCTCTTCGCCTCCGACGAGCCCTGCACCCCGAACGGGCATGTCTGGAACGTGCTGGTCACGGCCCACGGCATCCTGATGATGTTCTTCGTCGTGATCCCGGCGCTCTTCGGCGGCTTCGGCAACTACTTCATGCCCTTGCACATCGGCGCGCCGGACATGGCGTTCCCGCGGATGAACAACCTCTCTTTCTGGCTCTATGTCGCGGGCACCTCGCTCGCCGTGGCCTCGGTGCTGGCGCCGGGCGGCAACGACCAGGCGGGTTCCGGCGTGGGCTGGGTGCTCTATCCGCCCTTGTCGACGAACGAGGCCGGCTGGTCAATGGACCTCGCGATCTTCGCGGTGCACGTCTCGGGCGCCTCGTCGATCCTCGGCGCGATCAACATGATCACGACCTTCCTCAACATGCGTGCGCCGGGCATGACGCTGCACAAGGTGCCGCTCTTCGCCTGGTCGATCTTCGTCACCGCCTGGCTGATCCTGCTGTCGCTGCCGGTTCTGGCGGGCGCGATCACCATGCTGCTGACCGACCGCAACTTCGGCACCACCTTCTTCCAGCCCTCGGGCGGCGGTGACCCGATCCTCTACCAGCACATCCTGTGGTTCTTCGGCCACCCCGAGGTCTACATCATCATCGTGCCGGGCTTCGGGATCATCTCCCACGTCATCGCGACCTTCGCGAGAAAGCCGATCTTCGGCTACCTGCCGATGGTCTACGCGATGGTGGCGATCGGGGTTCTGGGCTTCGTCGTCTGGGCGCACCACATGTACACGGTCGGCATGTCGCTGACCCAGCAGTCCTATTTCATGCTGGCGACGATGGTGATCGCGGTGCCCACGGGCATCAAGGTCTTCTCCTGGATCGCGACGATGTGGGGCGGCTCGATCGAGTTCAAGACGCCGATGCTCTGGGCCTTCGGGTTCCTCTTCCTCTTCACCGTGGGCGGCGTCACCGGCGTCGTTCTCAGCCAGGCGCCGGTCGACCGGGTCTATCACGACACCTACTACGTCGTGGCGCACTTCCACTACGTGATGTCGCTCGGCGCGGTGTTCGCGATCTTCGCGGGCTGCTACTTCTGGATGGGCAAGATGTCGGGCCGACAGTACCCGGAATGGGCCGGCAAGCTGCATTTCTGGATGATGTTCATCGGTGCGAACCTGACCTTCTTCCCGCAGCACTTCCTCGGCCGCCAGGGCATGCCGCGCCGCTACATCGACTACCCGGAGGCCTTTGCGTACTGGAACTACATCTCGTCGCTCGGCGCGTTCCTGTCCTTCGCTTCGTTCATCTTCTTCATCGGCATCGTGTTCTACACGCTCCGCGCGGGCAAGCGGGTCGAGGAAGCGAATTACTGGAACGAGCATGCCGACACGCTCGAGTGGACCCTGCCCTCGCCGCCGCCGGAGCACACGTTCGAGACGCTCCCGACCCGCGACATGTGGGACAAGGGCCACGCCCACTGAGATGCCCTATCACTGGGTAAGACGACCCGAGGAGGCCCCGGAGAAATCCGGGGCCTCTTCGCGTGAGCCGGTGGCCGAACTCGTGCTCTGGCCGCACCGCTCGCTGCCGCGCACCGGGTTCGTCGGCTTCATCGCGGCGACCGCGGCACTCCTGTCGCTGCCACTCTTCGCGGTCCTCGGCACCAAGGTCCTTTGGGGGCTCCTGCCCTTCCTCGTCCTCACCGTCTGGGGGATTTGGCGCGCGCTGAGTTCGAGCTACCGCACCGGCGAGCTGACCGAGCGGCTGACGCTCCACCCCGACCGGATCGAGATCCTCCGCCGCGCCCCGGACGGCAGCGAGCTGCGGTGGGAGGCCAATCCCTATTGGGTCTCGGTCGCGCTCCATGCCACGGGTGGTCCGGTCCCCGACTATCTCACGCTGAAGGGCGAGGGACGCGAGGTCGAGCTCGGCGCGTTCCTGTCGCCAGAGGAACGCCGCGACCTTGCGGGCGCTCTGCGAGAGATGCTTTCGGCAGCACGATCATGATCGGCTGCGGTCGCAGCAAGAAGCATGACACATTGTCGCCACATT
This sequence comes from Albidovulum salinarum, assembly GCF_025673475.1. Classification (NCBI taxonomy): domain Bacteria; kingdom Pseudomonadati; phylum Pseudomonadota; class Alphaproteobacteria; order Rhodobacterales; family Paracoccaceae; genus Albidovulum; species Albidovulum salinarum. Next base: position 18,587 of record NZ_JAOVQO010000010.1, read on the forward strand.
TCGACTTCAGTTTCTCAGCGAACCTGATCGACGACGAGAACCGAAATGGCGACGCAGCAGGTCATCGGAAGCCCCACCCTGAGCATCGGTCCCGGTCAGACCGAGGTCGTGTCGGTCTACACGGCGACGAAACTGCCCGCGAGTTGGTCTGTCACGGTGCTATCGGACGGCGCGCTTTCCCCGGGCGACTACACCGTGTCGATCGGCCCGACCGGGGTCCTGACACTCACGCTGCTGCCGGGCGCCGATATCCCGCCCGGAGGCGTCACCGTGAGCCTCGCGGTCACCGCGGTACATGCCGGCGGCGGCCAGGGTAATACCGACACCCTGACGGTCTCGATCGCAATCGACGAGAACGCCGTGCCGTGCTTCGTCGAAGGCACGCTGATCACCACCACCGACGGCGAGCGCCCGATCGAGACGCTTGGCGTGGGCGACAGGGTCCTGACGCTCGACGGCGGGGCCGCGCCGATCCGGCACATCCTGCGGCGGGAGATAGGCGCGCGGCGTCTGGCGTCAGAATCGACTCTGCGACCGGTGCGCATCAAGGCGGGCGCTTTCGGCGCCGGGCGGCCGCATACCGATCTGCTGGTCTCGCCCTTCCACCGCATCCTGATCGGCGGCTGGGACATAGAACTGCATTTCGGCGCCGAGGAAGCGTTCGCCCATGCCGTGCACCTGGTCAACGACCACAGCGTCGTCCGCGAGGACACTGCCGGTCCGGTGACGTACATCCACCTCATCTTCGATCGCCACGAGATCATCCTCTCCAACGGCCTCGCCAGCGAGTCGCTTCACCTCGGAAACGTCGCCGTTCGATGCCTCGACCGGGAAGACGTGGCCGAACTCGAGCGGCTCTTTCCCGAGGCCGAAAGCCTGTCGGAACATGCCGATTTCGGGCTTGCACGGGGCTGCCTCACGCGCAGCGAGGCCACCCTCGTCGCGTCGATGCGCTGACGCGGCAAGCACACCGCAAACCAGTCCACGAGCTGCTTCTGCCGCACGCACCCGCCAACTCCGCGTCAGATCGATGCCTCTTGAATGATCTAGGCGGGACAGAGATTCGGGCGCTTTATTCCGCCGCCACCGCCGAAACGGCGCCCGCGACGAGCTCGACCCCGGCAAGCCCGGCAAGCCGGTCGAGATCCTCGGCGTAGCGCGCGCGCAGGGCGGTAAGCTGGGTTGCTGCGAAGCCGGTCTCGGGCGCGACCTGCGGCTGGGTTGCGTGGAAGGCGAGGATCCGGTCGCGTTGCCCGGGGGCGAAGCGGGCGCCCTGGCCGTAGTGGCGCTGGATCATCGCGATCGCGCTGTCGGTGATTGCCGGTGCCTCGGGCAGCACCACCGGATCGGCGAGCCGCAGCCCGGGCACGAGATGCGCCATCAGGTCAAGAGGGTGCTGCGGGCCGACCAGCACCGTCACCCTGCCCGCCTCGAGACCGTCGCGCAGCGCCGTCACCGTCTCGGTCCAGCCGCCGGAAAAACCCGCCATCGCCGGAACGTATTCCGCGAAGGGCTCCATCTGCCGGTCGAGCGCAAACCGGCGCCAAGCGCAGGCAAAGAGGTCCTCGTAGGGACGGATCGCGACGACGAGGCGGTCGACCGGCCGGCCGAGCGCCTGCCGCAGCGCCTCGGCCCGCTTCAGTGCCACCGGGTAGAAGCGCCCGGCGAGGAGGCTCGCCATATGCCCGGCAAGGTCGTGCTCCGACAGGATCAGACCGCGCCCCTCCGCGCCAAGGTCCGCGAGGGCCGTAGCGATCGCGCCGACGATGGCGTCGAGCGAGATGCCCTGGTGGCGCGGCTCGGGAAAGCCGCAGTCGAAGGTGCCGCCCGGCGCACCGCCCCGGCCCGGATAGGCCAGATCGTAGCCGGCCGCGGTCAGTGCCGCGCGATTTGCGCCAAGAAATCTCTGATACTCTTCGGCGCCGCAGCAATGCGCGCCGGCATGGACCACGATATCGCTGGTTGGAGCCTGCATGATGTCGGCCTTTCCCACGGATCGTTTCCAGACTGGTGACCAAATATGGCGAAGGTTTGGCTTTTTCCGGTTGCGGATTGGACGGCTGTCCAATCTGGACAAGACAGCAACACCGCGCCAGTCTCGGCCCCGGATAGCGGAGGAACGGCCATGGGCGCACGCAAGATCATCATCGACACCGACCCCGGCCAGGATGACGCGGTGGCGATCCTGCTGGCACTCGCCTCGCCCGAACTGGAGGTGCTCGGGCTTACCACAGTCGCGGGCAACGTGCCGCTCGCGCTCACCTCGAAGAACGCGCGCGTCGTCTGCGAGCTTGCCGGGCGGAGCGACATCCGCGTCTTCGCGGGCTGCGAGGCACCGCTCACCCGCCAGCTCGTCACCGCCGAACATGTCCACGGCAAGACCGGCCTCGACGGAATCGCGCTGCCGGATCCTTCGATGCCGCTCGCCGAGGGTCACGCCGTCGATTTCCTGATCGAGACCCTGCGCGAGGAGGCGCCGGGCACGGTCACGCTCTGCCCGATCGGCCCCCTCACCAATATCGCCACCGCCTTCCAGAAAGCGCCCGACATCGTCGAGCGGGTTGCCGAGATCGTGCTGATGGGCGGCGCCTATTTCGAGGTCGGCAACGTGACGCCGGCGGCCGAGTTCAACATCTATGTCGATCCCGAGGCGGCGAGCATCGTCTTCAAGTCCGGCGTGCCGCTCGTGGTGATGCCGCTCGACGTCACCCACCAGGCGCTGACCACAAGGGCGCGGGTCGAGGCGTTCCGTAACCTCGGCACCCGGGTCGGCCATGCGGTGGCGAGTTGGACCGATTTCTTCGAACGCTTCGACATGGCGAAATACGGCTCCGAAGGCGCCCCGCTCCACGACCCCTGCACCATCGCCTATCTCATCGAGCCCGACCTCTTCTCGGGCCGCCACATCAACGTGGAGATCGAGCTTGAAGGCCGCTTCACCGCCGGCATGACGGTCGCCGACTGGTGGCGCGTCTCGGGACGGGAGGCCAATGCGATGTTCATCGGCGATGTTGATGCGGACGGCTTCTTCGCACTCCTGACCGAGCGCATCGGGCGGCTCTGATCACGGCAGAGCTTCCCCTGCCCCGCCGCCGTGCCTATCTAGGGGGCGAGGAACGCGCATGACCCTGACCCTGCCCTTCGACAATTCCTATGCCCGGTTGCCGGACCGCTTCTTCGTGCGCCAGGCCCCGGTGCCGGTCGCCGAACCCGGCCTGATCGCGGTGAACGACCGGCTCGCGGCCGAACTCGGGCTCGACGCCTCTCTGCTCGCGACGCCCGAGGGCATCGCCGCCTTTGCCGGAAATGCGACGCCCGCAGGCGCGGCCCCCCTCGCCCAGGCCTATGCCGGCCACCAGTTCGGCGGCTGGGTGCCGCAGCTCGGCGACGGCCGCGCGATCCTTCTGGGCGAGATCGTCGCGCCCGGCGGGCGGCGCTTCGACCTCCAGCTCAAGGGCTCCGGCCAGACCCCCTTCTCGCGCCGGGGCGACGGCCGCGCCTGGATCGGCCCGGTGATCCGCGAATACATCGTCTCCGAGGCGATGGCCGCACTCGGCGTGCCGACCACCCGCGCCCTCGCCGCGGTTACGACCGGCGAGACGGTCTGGCGCGAGACCGCGCTCCCCGGCGCCGTCCTCGCCCGCGTCGCGGCGAGCCATATCCGCGTCGGCACCTTCCAGTATTTCGCCGCGCGCGAGGATACCGAGGCACTCCGGCTCCTCACCGATCACGTCATCCAGCGCCACTATCCCGGCGCCGAGGGACCGCTCGCGCTGATCGAGGCGGTGACGGCGGCGCAGGCGCGGCTCATCGCGAAATGGATGAGCTTCGGCTTCATCCACGGCGTGATGAACACCGACAACATGGCCATCTCAGGCGAGACCATCGACTACGGGCCCTGCGCTTTCATGGACGCCTACCATCCGGGCAAGGTCTTTTCCTCGATCGACCAGTTCGGGCGCTACGCCTACGGCAACCAGCCACAGATCGCGGTCTGGAACCTCGCGCAGTTCGCCTCCTGCCTTCTGCCGCTGATGGGCGAACTCGAGCCCGCGATCGAGGCCGCCACCACCGCGATCAACCGTTTCGGCGTGATCTACCAGAGGGAATGGCTGAGGCTCTTCCGCGCCAAGATCGGGCTTTCGACCGAGGAGGACGGTGACGCCAAGCTGATCGAGGCGCTGTTGACCCTGATGGCCGAGAACGAGGCCGACTTCACCCGCACCTTCCGCGGCCTCGTCGACGGCACCGCGGCGGCGGAGTTTGCCGACCCGTTCGCCTTTGAGGTCTGGGCCGAGGGCTGGCAGGCGCGGCTCGCACGCGAGGCCGACCCCGAGGCCGTGATGCGCTCTGCCAACCCGGCCTTCATCCCGCGCAACCACCGCGTCGAGGAGGCGATCCGTGCCGCCGTCGCCGGGGATTTCGCGCCGTTCCACCGGCTGAACGCGATCCTCGCGGAACCGTACGGAGACCAGCCCGAAGCCATCGCATACCGGGACGCGCCGAAACCGGACGAGATCGTCCGCCGCACCTTCTGCGGCACCTGATCAGCGGCGGAATTTGCGGAAGAACCGACGGTTCTTCTGGATGAACTCCTGCAGCACGCCGGTAAGCCCGCCAAGCTCGATCCCCTTGAGGTGGAGAAAGCCCGCGAAGGCCCCGATCGCCGCGCCGATCATGTCGACGATGAGATCCCACATCGTATCGACGAGGCCGGACTTCTGCATGTTCAGCCCGAAGACCTGGTCCATCGCGAACTCGAACACCTCCCACATCGCGCCGACCGACAGCGCGAAGCAGAAGCTGACGAAGGCCACCGCCCAGGCCGGCGCGGCGTAGCGGTCGCCCTCGAACAGCATGAAGACGAAGAGGAAGCCGACGAGCCCGAGGGCGACCGCCGAGACGCCGTGAAGCACGATGTCCCACCACCAGATCCAGTTGTAGAAATCGAACGCCTCGCCGAGGAAAATCGTGGCAAAGACGAAGACCACGATCCAGACGAAGAACCGCACCGGAAGGCGGATGCCGAACCGGCCCTGAAAGAGCACTGGCAGGAGCGACAGGACGATCGTCGCGACCGAGACGAAAGCGAGGTACCAGCGCCCGGTGACGAGCGCCGCGAGGCAAGCCACAGCCAGGACGGTCCAGATCGCCTGGACGATCAAGGGCTGGCGACGGAGGCGGCGCTTCCACATAAGTTCAATCTAGGATTGCGAAATTCGCGCTTCAAGCCCACATTTGACCGCACCAACCGAGGGGATGATGCTGCGCCTGGCCTCCTATAATGTGCACAAATGCCTCGGTCTCGACCGACGCCGACTGCCGCGCCGGGTGTTGTCCGTGATCAACGCGGTCGGCGCCGACATCCTCGCGCTGCAGGAAGTCGACCACCGGCTCGCGCCACGCCCCGCCGCGCTGCCGCACCGGCTGATCGAGCGCGAGACGGACTACACCGTGCCGCCCTTCGCCCTCGACGGACCGAGCCTTGGCTGGCACGGCCAGACCATCCTCGTGCGCCGGGAGATCGAGGTCACGGCGCTCCGCCGTATCGCGCTGCCGGGGCTGGAGCCGCGCGGCGCGGTCCTCCTCGAGGCGGAGACGACGGCGGGGGCGATCCGCGTCGTCGGCGTCCATCTCGGGCTGATCCGGCGCTACCGGACGATGCAGATAGCCGCGATCCGCGCCGCGATCGGCCGCCGCACGGCAATGCCGACGGCGATCCTCGGCGACTACAACGACTGGTCGGTGCGCGGCAGCGGCGAGGCGCTGGCGCCAGAGTTCCGCCTCCACGCGCCCGGCGCGAGCTTTCCCGCCGCGCGCCCGATCGCACCCCTGGACCGGATCGCGCTCGGCCCCGGCCTGCATCTCGTGGATGCCGGCGTCCATGCCTCAGCGCCGGCCCGAATCGCCTCGGACCACCTGCCGATCTGGGCCGATCTTCGGATCGACCCGCCCCCGACCGGCTCAGCGCCGGGCTAAACCCGTCACTAGAAACACGATTGCGCCCGGCGCTGTTCCCGGCCAGCATCTTCGGAATCCCAAGGTACAGACCGTGACACAGACGCTCGCCCCGATCGCCGCCTACGACATCCTGCCGGACGGGACGGCGCGTGCCCTGTCCGATCCCTGGCCCGACGCGGAGCCCGCGCCCGACGCGATCTGGCGCTGGATGCATTTCGAGCGCACCGATCCCGGCTTCGTCGCCTGGAGCGCCGAGCACCTGCCCGCGCCGGTGCGCGCGGCCCTCCTGCAGGCCGAGACCCGGCCGCATTGCGACGCGATCGGCGACGGGCTTCTCGTCACCCTTCGCGGGATGAACCTCAACCCCGGCCAGGCCGAGGAGGACATGGTCTCGCTCCGGCTCTGGATCCGGGCGAACCTCGTCGTGACGGCCCGGCTCCGGCGGGTCTTTCCGATGGACGACCTCCGGCGCGAGATCGCCGAGGGCCGGGCGACGGCCTCGCCCGCCGCCTTCGTCGCCCGTCTCGCCGACCTCGTCACCGAGCGGATCGAGACCGCCTCGTCCGCGCGCGAGGACCTTCTGGACGGGATCGAGGAGGCGCTTCTCGACGACGAGTCGGAGGCCCTCGCCGCCCACACCACCGAGATCGCCCGGCTCGCGCGCTCGGTGATCAAGCTGCGCCGCCACATCGCCCCTCAGCGCGAGGCACTGAACCGGCTCGCGGGAATCGAGGCCGCCTTCCTCACCAGCCCCAGCCGCTACGCCCTGCGCCATGCCGCGAACCGCACCACCCGCGCGGTCGAGGAGCTCGACACGGTCCGCGACCGGCTCACGGCCCTACGCACCCATATCGACAGCCTGCAGACCGCGCGGCTCGGCCGCAACGGGTTTATCCTGTCGGTCGTGGCGGTGGTGTTCCTGCCCCTGAGCTTCCTCACCGGGCTCTTCGGCATGAACGTCGCGGGCATTCCGGGCACCGTTTGGCCCTGGGCCTTCGCGACGCTCTCGTTGGCGATGATGCTCCTCGGGCTCGGTCTGTGGGTCATCCTGCGCTGGCGGAACTGGTTCTGAAGCGCGCTGCAGCCCGCTTCCCCCTTGCCACGTCCCCGCGCCCGCGCTAATCAACGATCCACGCGGGTGTAGCTCAATGGTAGAGCAGCAGCTTCCCAAGCTGAATACGAGGGTTCGATTCCCTTCACCCGCTCCAATCCTTGTGACGACCGGTTCAACCAACCTATCAACCAAGGGAGATTCAGATGAAAACCACGATCCTTGCAGCGGCCATCGTTCTCGCCGGTTCCGGCGCGGCTTTCGCGGCTCAATGCCCCTCGATCATGGCCCAGATCGACGAGGCGCTGGCCGCCTCCACCGCCGACGACGCGACCAAGGCCGAGGTCATGGCGCTCTATGAGACCGGCAAGGCCGCGCATGAGGCGGGCGACCACGACGCTTCGGTCGCCGATCTCAACGCCGCGCTGGTGCTGCTCGGCGGCTGACCAGCCCCGACCGCATTACTGGACGGACCCGCCGCCGCTCTGGTGGCGGGCCCGATGGTTTCGGTTTCCTTCCGCCCGCCGAGCCGCTAGGGATCGCTGCGCGACTCCCCCAGCAAAGGACCGAAGCAATGAGCAACGAGATCGTCAGGTTAGAGACAGAAACCCGCATGTCGAATGCGGTCATCCACAACGGCGTCATCCACTTAGCCGGCGTCGTCGGCGAGCCGGGCGGCGATGCCACCCAGCAGACCCGCGACTGCGTGGCCGAGATCGACCGGCTTCTGGCACTCGCCGGCTCGGACAAGACCCGGATCTTGCGCGCGCAGATCTGGCTCGCGGACATCAAGGCCGACTTCGCCGCGATGAACGCCGTGTGGGACGCCTGGGTTCCGAAGGGCCATGCCCCCGCCCGCGCGACCGGCGAGGCCAAGCTTGCCACGCCGGACTACCTGGTCGAGATCATCATCACCGCCGCACAGGCCTGAGCGGCGGTCCGGTTTTTCGCCAAAAGAGCGGCATTTTGTCTGCGAGAAAATAGGCCGGCTCAGAGGGCCGCGACCATGAGGCAAAGCATCTCGAACATCAGCGAGGCGCCGAGCCAGGCTGTTCCGCCGGTCGGATCGACCGGCGGCGACACCTCGACGAGGTCCGCACCGACGATGTTGAGCCCGGCGCATTCGCGCACCACCCGGATCGCCTCGTAGGCATTGGGTCCGCCCCATTCCGGCGTGCCGGTTCCCGGCGCGACAGAGGGATCGACGAAGTCGATGTCGTAGGACATGTAGGCGGGCTTCGTCCCGACGATCGCGCGCGCCTCCGCCATCACATCCTTGACCCCGCGGTCAAAGAATTCCTCGATCGTGACGATGCGGATCCCGTGCGCCTTGGCGAAGTCGCGATCCTCGCTGTCGTACATCGTGCCGCGGATGCCGATCTGGATCATCCGCGCGGGATCGAGCAACCCCTCCTCCACCGCCGAACGGAACGGATTGCCGTGCGTGAGCGTGGTGCCGCCGAAATAGGCCGGGAAGAGGTCGGTATGGCTGTCGAAATGCACCAGACCGAGCGGCGCGTCCTTCGCGATGCCGCGCAGCACCGGCAGCGTGCAGAGGTGGTCGCCGCCCGCGACCAGCGGCCGGATGCCGCGTTCCTTGAGGCCGGTGAAATAGGCCTCGAAGCGCCTGAGCGTGTCGGGATTGTCGACCGGGTTCGGCCCGACGTCGCCGAGGTCTGCGCAGTTCGCGGCCTCGAAGGGGCGCATCCCGCTCACGCCATGCTGCGCGCGGATCATCGTCGAGGCGTCGCGCAGCTGGCGCGGCCCGTGCCGCGGCCCGGCCCGGTTCGAAACTCCTCCGTCCCAGGGCAGGCCGACAAGCCCGATCTGAACCTCGTCCGCGCGCGGGTGGTCCAAGGGCACATGCGGCAGGCGCATGAAGGTCGGGATGCCCGCGAAGCGCGGCATCTCCATGCCGGAAACCGGGTGGAAAAATCGATCGCTCATGGCCGCTCCCCTGCTGTCGACCGCGAGCTTACCGAGCTCGATGCAAAGGTAAAGCCGCCTTTCTTCGCGCTCGAAATCGTCATCGTCCACCTATCTGAAAATCTGAACGCGACAGCTGACCGAGCAGGCTTGAGAAGTATGGATCGCGGATGCCTTGGGCGAGGGCGCCCCTGTGAACTGCCCCCCAGGCGTCGAAGAAGGCTTTTGGCAGGACTTCCGCGACCTGCCCATCCTGCCATGGAGCAACTGGCTCGTCGGTCACCGTCAGGGTCACCGCCTTCAGCCGCACGCCGGGGCCGAACGTGGCCGCCAGATCCTCCGGGTCGACCTGTCGCACCGTCTTCGGATCGGTGATGTCGTCGAAGGTCACCATTGCCGGAAGGCAGCCCTTTGACACCGAAACCGCGGGCTTGCCCGCCTGACGAGGCACGTCGGCCAACCATTCTCCGCGCTGAAGGCCGCTATTCGAAGGGTTCCATGGGCCGCCCCATCCCAGCGCCTTTCCGGCGGCGCAGGCGTAGCGTTCTTCCGTCCCGCCCAAGAGCGCGAAGAGATAGCGGCCCGGTGCCACCTCGACCACCGTCGCCTCGCCGGAGAGTTCGTAGCTCACCTCGTTGCCCGACAGCGGTTGCTGCCCGAAGGCTGCGCGCACTTCAACGATCGCGGCCCCGGTCCTCATTCCTTCTGCGGTTTCCACTGTCAGTTCCAGCTTCTGGTGCCAGACGTGATGGTCCTGGAGGAAAAGGCTAAAGAACGGCCACAGCCAGATCGCGATTGCGGCCACCGCGCCAAGGGACAATATCCGAACGGCTTTTGTGGCGCTTTTCACGCGGCGACCCTTTCGCAGAACGACCGATCCCGGCGAAGCGCTATGTGGGCGTTCGCCGCGTCGTGGCTCGGGTTGGTCCTGAGTATTTCAAAGAGGTTTTCGGCCGACCGCAGATAGGTCATCGGGTCGAAGACGATCGCCTCGTTGCCATAGATCCGGCCTTGAAAGCCCGCGAGCCCGCCGCCCAGGGAGTGGCCTGTGAGGATGACGCTTTTCGCGCTGTCGTCGGGCTGCACGGCATCGAGGAAATCGGCGGCGAGCCGCGTCTGCTCCTTGAGGACGTTCCCGGCGCCGAGCGGCCAGCCCTCGGTCTGATCGGCGGCGAAATCCTCGGCGGGCGTGAAATCCGTCCCCCGGTAGGAGATTACCGTGCCGTAGGGCGTATCGTAGGCAATGGCGTAGAAGCCGGCGGCTTGCCAGGCGTCATATTGCTCGCGGCCGATTCCAACAAGCTGCCGGTCAATGATCGTCGATTCTCCAATCGACGTGTCGCCGCCAAGCTCAATGCCCGCACCGTACTCACGGTTGTAGGCGTCCATCGACAGGATGGCGAGGTAGAGGTCCTTGGAGATCGTCATTTGTACAATCCTGTCTTAAAGGCGCCTACATCAAAGTATTTTACGTCAGAGGAAATATTTTCCTCAGGGAAGCCCGGCGGATACTGGATGCGTGTTGCGGGGTCAGTCCGTCGCCCAATGACCGCTAAATCCCCCAACACCCCCTCGACCCGCCCCTCGGTCACCGGCTCCTCCGTCACCGCCAGCGTTACCGCCTTAAGCCGCACGCCGGGACCGAACGTGGCCGCCAGATCCTCCGGGTCGACCCGCCGCACCGACTTCGGGTCGGCTATGTCGTCGAAGGTGACGAACAGCGGGTATGCCTCGGATGGCAGCGGCACCGGCCGGTCCTTGGGCAGGGCCTTGATCAGCGCCATCGCCTCGACCGAACTGGCGTAGGCACCCTGCGGCACCGCCAACGCAAAACCGAGGTTGGCACCCGGCTCGCCGCGCCAGCCCTGCGCGCCCTTCAAGAGCGCAAAGAGCCAGCGTCCCGGTGTCACCTCGACCGCCACCGCCTCACCCTGCGGGTAGAAGCGCGACCGGGCGCCGTTGCTCGGTGTCGTCGTCCGGTGCGCCGCGTCCAGACCCTGCCAGCGGATGGCCTGCACCGCGCTGCCGCTGACTTCGCCCGAGGGCGTCTCGATCACCACCGCCATACGCTGGTGCCAGCTCTCCTCGACCGAGCCCGACGGGGGCAAGGGCAGGGCCAGCCGCAGAACCGGCCAGTCGTGGGCGATGACCGCGGCCAGCAGTACCAGAATGGCGACCGCGCCCCACTTCAGGATCGTGCTCATGCCACGGTGCCCTCGCGGCGATGAAGCCGGACCATCTCCCGCGCCCGCGCCGTGCCGGGTCGACAGGCGCGGCCAGACGTTCCTACTTTCGTCATTCCATCCGACCTTCTGGGGTTGGGTGAGTTCCCTGGCCGCCGCAGGCAGGCGGCCGGGGAAGATATGCCGTCACTCCGCCTTTTCGGGTCGGGAAGCATTGACGTTCTCCAGCGTCGACCCTCCCCAAGCCCGCCGATCTGAGGATGCAGCTGCAGTTCGCCTTCATTCACAATCAAGAGATTATGCAACCGCGTCTCAGGCTTCGAGTTCGGCGTCCCAGTAGAGGAAATCGACCCAGCTGTCGTGCAAATGGTTCGGCGGGAAGCGCCGGCCGGCGCGCTGCATGTCTTCGGCCGAGGGCTGGTAGGGCGGCCGTTTCAGCGTCAGGCCCGACTGTTTCAGCGGCTTGTTCGCCTTCCTGAGATTGCACGGTGCGCAGGCGGCGACGACGTTTTCCCAGCTCGTGATCCCGCCGCGCGACCGGGGCAGGACGTGGTCGAAGGTCAGATCGCCCTTCGAGCCGCAGTACTGGCAGCAGAATTCGTCTCTCAGAAAAAGATTGAAGCGCGTGAAGGCCACGCGCTTCTGGGGTTTGACGTAGTCCTTCAGCACCACCACCGACGGTATTCGGATCGCGGCGCGCTGGGAGCGCACGACCTCGTCGTACTCCGCGAGGATCATCACCCGGTCGAGGAAGACCGCCTTGATCGCCTCCTGCCAGGGCCAGAGCGACAGGGGATAGTAGGAGAGCGGGCGGAAGTCTGCGTTCAGCACCAGCGCCGGATAGTGCTTCAGGGCCGACGGCTCCCGCACGAAGCTGGTCCTGAACTCGATTTCGGCCGGTCTGTCGAGCATCTCAACAACGTCCTCGCCCTGCGTGCCGTCCGGCACCTGGGGCGGGAGCACCCGCCCCTGCTTATCAACAACTATATCTGGCGTATCGGCTCTGGCAAGCCCCGCTATCTGCTGTAAGCTGGTATCGCAGCAAAGTGACAGGGGAGTGACAGCAAAATGCCGGTCCCGCCCGTGCTCGGAACGCTCGAATCGGCGCTTTACGTCGATGACCTCGGCGCCGCCGAATCCTTTTATGCCGGAACGCTCGGCCTTCAGGTGGTCACCCGGCAGGAGGGACGGCATGTCTTCTTCCGTGCGGGCGACTCGCTCCTGCTGGTCTTCAACCCCGAAGCGACCGCGCATCCGCCGCGCCCGGGATCGCCGCTGCCGGTGCCGGGGCATGGCGCCAGCGGGCCGGGGCATTACTGTTTCAAGGTCGCGGCCGAGGCACTCGACACTTGGCGCGCGCATCTCGAAGCGGCCGGCATTGCGATAGAGGCGGATTTCCGCTGGCCGAACGGCGCGCGCTCGGTCTATGTGCGGGATCCCGCCGGAAACTCGGTGGAGTTCGCGGAACCCGCGCTCTGGTTCTGAGCGATTCGGACTGTCAGGGGGCGCCGATTCAGCGGCGCCGGTCGCGGCGATCGACGCGAACCGGCAGGCGCTGCGGCTGCGGACGGGACTGGAAAACCGCGAAAACAAGGGCAATGAGGGCAAGGGCGGTCATTGCGGCGAATTCCATGTCGGGCTCTCCTTCAGGTTCGTAACTGGAAACCTAGCGTCCCGCGCGGCGGTTTCAAGCCCCCGGAAGCTTCTCCTTGAGGAAGGCCAGCGCCACCGACAGACCGTCGGGCGCGATGCCGTGACCGGTGCCCTTCATCACATGGCCGTAGGTCTCGAACCCGGCATCCGTCAGCGCCTGCCCGGCGAGCCCCATCTCGGCGAAGGGCACCATCGGGTCGGCATCGCCGTGAACGAGCAGAACCGGCGGGCGCGACTGCGATTCCGCCGCGAGGCGCTGCGGTTCGAGCAGGCGTCCGGAGAAGCCGACGAGCCCGGCGACCGGCTGGCGCCGCCGCGGCAGGACATGGAGCGCCATCATCGTGCCTTGCGAGAAGCCGATCACCGCGAGCCGGTCAGGCGTAAGTCCCTCCTCGGCAAGGCGCGCGTCGAGGAAGGCGTCGATATCGCCGGAGGCGCGGATCAGGCCCGATGCGGCCTCGGCCTCGGTCGAACCATCAAGCCAGGGGATCGGGAACCATTGCCGGCCGAACGGGTTGCCGGCGCAGGGCTCGGGCGCGTCTGGCGCGACGAAGGCGGCGTCGGGCAGATGCGGCGACAAGGGATCGGCGAGGCCGAGAAGGTCGGCACCATCCGCACCGTAGCCGTGCAGGAAGACGATGAGCGAGGTCGCCCGCCCCGAGCGGGCCGGCTTGCGGCCGAATTGCAGTTCGCGTGTCATCTGATCCCCTCGCGGCTCCTCATGCGCCGGTAGTAGGCCCAGAGCGCGCGCGCCGCAATGGCCCGCCACGGGCTCCAGTCCTCGGCCATCGCGCGGAGCGCGCGTTCGTTCGGCCGGTCGGGCAGGTCGAAGAGCATCCGCGCCGCCTCCTGCAGCGCGAGATCGCCGGGCGCGAAGACATCGGCGCGGCCGAGCGAGATGATCGCGTAGATCTCCGCCGTCCAGCGCCCGATGCCGGGCAGCGCGGTGAGCGTGGTGATGACCTCGGAATCCGTTGCCTCCCGCAGGCCCGCATAGTCGAGCCGCGCCTCGGCGAGCGCCTGGGCGTAGCGGATCTTCTGCCGGCTGAGGCCGCAGTCCCTCAGCGCCGCTTCGCCGGCTGTCGCAACGGCGTCCTCGGTGACGAGGCCGGCGGCCTCGAGCCGCGCCCAGAGGGCCGAGGCCGAGGCGGTCGAAACCTGCTGACCGAGGATCGCGTCGAGGAGTGCGGCGAAGCCATCGGGCTTGCGGCGGAGGGGCAATGGCCCCGTTTCACCAAGAAGCACCGCAAAGCGCTGCTCGCGCGCGGCGAGCCAGGCGGCTCCCTCGGCGACACAGGCGGGCGTCTCGATGATGCGGCCGACCATCGGCTCAGACCGGGAGATCGCCGGGCGGATTGCGCAGGAGCCGCGCCATCGCCCCCATCGCCCGGTTGAACTCGGCCTCGCTCAGCGCCCCGTTCAGCGCAATCCGCACCGCGTTCGGCGTGTGGCTCTCGATCAGCGCAAACTCGTCGGCAGAGCGCACGAGCACGCCCTGGGCCTCGGCCTCGCGGGCGAAGGTCGAGGCGCGCCAACCCTGCGGAAGGCGCAGCCAGACGAAGGCGAGGCCCTTCTGCCAGGACAGGTCGAAGGCGCCGAGGATATTGAGCGTCATCTCGAGCCGGCGGGCAAAGACCTCCTGCACGCGGTCGCGCAAACGCGCCGCCTCGCCCGAGGCAAGGAGCGCGTGGACGATGTCCGTCACCGGGCGGGCGAGGCCGAAGCAGGAATGCTGCATCGCCAGTCGGCCCGCCTCGCCAAGCCCGGTCGGGCAGACGATGGCGCCGAAGCGCAGCCCCGCCACGAGCGACTTCGAGATCGAGGTCACATGCCAGGTCCGTTCCGGCGCGATCGCACGGAGCGCGGGGTCGGCGGTGGCATGGACCGAGTAGCAATCGTCCTCGATGATCTGCAGGTCGTGGCGCCGCGCCACATCGGCGATGGCGGCCCTACGTTCGGGCGGCATCCGCACGGTCGTGGGGTTCTGCGCATCGGTGGTGACGCAGACGATCCGCGCGCCGGAGCGGCGGCAGGCCGTGTCAAGCGCCTCGGCAGTCATGCCGGCGCCGTCGATCTCCACCGGCACGATCTCGGCCCGGTTGAGCCTCGCGGCGTGGCGGAAGCCCGGATAGGCCAGCTCCTCGCACAGCACCTGCGGCCGTGCTCCCTTGAGGCAGCATTGCAGGGCGAGGTTGATCCCGTTCTGCCCACCTTGTGTCAATACAATGTCCTCGGCGGTGATCGGACCGAGCACCCGGTCGGACAGCCAGTCGACGAAGGCCGCCCGAAGCGGGCCGTCGCGGCGCAAGCCGGGATAGCCGAGATAGTCCGTGCAGGCTCCCGTTGCGAGTTGTGCAAGCACAGATTGAATCGCCCCCCCCTGCCCGACGTCGGGCAATTGCGGGGTGCGCAGGTCGACCGGGCCGGACGCCGGCTCGGCCGCCGATCGTCCAACCGGGCGATACTCTGCCATAAGCGGTTGAGATGGGCCGAATCTCGGCCGCGAGGAGGCGACGAACGTACCGCGTCCGACCGAGGCTTCGAGCAGTCCCTCCTGGGTCGCGATCTGGTAGGCGCGCGCCACGGTGCCGGGCGTCATGCCGAGCCGCCAGGCAAGATCGCGCACCGGCGGCAACCGCGCACCCTCGGGCAAGTCGCCCGTCCGAACCGCCTCGCGCAGAGAGCGCGACAGGGCGAGATATTTCGGCCCGTCGAAACTTCCGAGGTCCGGGAGCCAACTTGTATCCGTCACAATGTACCTGTGGCGCTCATGCTTTCACCAATGTACTTGTACAAATACCAGCTATTTTCAATTGTATCAATACAAAAGGTGCATCATGGACCAGCTTGCAAAACCTTCCCCGAACGCAATCACACCCCTGGGACGCGTTTCGGTTTTTGTGCTGTACCAGTTCGGCTACCGGACGATCGCGGCCTGGGCCGCACGCCGCCGCAGCCGACATGCACTCGCCCGCCTCGACGACCAGCTCCTTAAGGATATCGGCGTGGACCGCCTCACGCGCGACCGCGAAGTCCTCGCGCCATTCTGGCGCTAGAACCGGGTCCCGTCCCTCCCCGACGGCTGACCCTTTTCCTCGGCCGGGCCCTGCCCGGCCGCTTTTTTTTAGTACGGCCTTAGGCCACCGCTTCGATCGCGATCGAGCGGCGCTTCAGTTCTGAATAGAGCGCCGGCAGGACCCGGGTCTGGTTGACCGCGTGGCGCAGCACATCACCGATCACGTTTTCCTGCGCCTGCGACCGCACGCGCCACACCATGCGACGCTTGACGCCATCGTCATAGACGATCTCGACGGCGCCCGACGGCGCCTTGCGGAGCGCAAGGAAATCGAAGCCCCCGAGGGAGCTGTGGTAGGACATCTGGATGGGCATTTTCTGCTCGTTTTATCTGCCTCAATGAGACGAACATGGGGGCATGCCAAGCCTTGCGTCAATCGGCCCGCCCCACACATCCGCGTGAGCGCGTCAATGCCGCAACAATGTAAACACGTCATGAAAATACGAAAAGGGCGCGGCCCGCAGGCCGCGCCCCAGATCTTGCGGTCCGGCAGATGCCGGAAGCGAAATCAGCGCTTCGAGAACTGGAAGGACCGGCGCGCTTTGCGCTTGCCGTATTTCTTCCGTTCGACGACGCGGCTGTCGCGGGTCAGGAAGCCCGCGGCCTTCAGCGCCGGGCGCAGCGAGGGCTCATAGAGCTGCAGCGCGCGGCTGATTCCGTGCTTCA
Organism: Albidovulum salinarum; assembly: GCF_025673475.1. Taxonomy (NCBI): domain Bacteria; kingdom Pseudomonadati; phylum Pseudomonadota; class Alphaproteobacteria; order Rhodobacterales; family Paracoccaceae; genus Albidovulum; species Albidovulum salinarum. The sequence goes on from NZ_JAOVQO010000010.1 coordinate 35,103, forward strand.
CCGCGCCGGCCTGGCCCGAGAGGCCGCCGCCGACGACGGTCGCCATCACGTCGAACTGGCCTTCGACATTGGCAACCTGAAACGGCTGCTTGAGGATCATCTGCAGAACCGGACGCGCGAAGTAGGCGTTGATGTCCTTGCCGTTGACGGTGACCTTGCCGGAGCCCGGCTTGATCCAGACGCGGGCGACCGCGTCCTTGCGCTTGCCGGTGGCGTAGGAGCGGCCCAGTTCGTCGCGGACCGGCTCACGCGGAGCCTCAGCTTCGACGGCGGCGGCAGTGCCCGAGACCGCCGACTTCAGATCGTCGAGGGATTTGATTTCGTCGGCCATGCTCATGCGCTCCGGGTGTTCTTCGGGTTCATCGACTTGACGTCGAGGACTTCGGGGGCTTGCGCCTCATGCGGATGCTCGGCACCGGCGTAGACGCGCAGGTTCGACATCTGCTGCTTGCCGAGACGGTTGCGCGAGATCATGCGCTCCACCGCCTTGATCACGACGCGCTCGGGATGGGCGCCATCGAGCACCTGGCCCGCGGTGCGGAACTTGATCCCGCCCGGGTGGCCGGTGTGCCAGTAGTAACGCTTGTCGGCACGCTTGTTGCCGGTCATCTGCACCTTGTCGGCATTGATGACGATCACGTTGTCGCCCATGTCCATGTGCGGCGTGAAGGTTGCCTTGTGCTTGCCACGCAGGCGCATGGCGACGATCGTGGCGAGGCGGCCCAGAACGACGCCCTCGGCGTCGATCAGGATCCACTTCTTCTCGATCTCCGCCGGTTTCGCGGTATAGGTTTTCATTGTCAGCCCTTCGAGTTCGGGATCGAAAGGACGCCCCACGGGCGCCCGGAATTCAGATGGGGGCTTTTCCGCAATTCGCTTGCCGCCGTCAAGAGGGCGTTTGCGTATTTAAGCACACGTTTTCAATGGCTTACAAAATAGGTATTAAAATACCCCAATTTTCCACCGCCCGCCCCGCCAGAGTCAGCGCCGCGGCGGTATCGAATAGGTCATCGAGGCCCGGGCAACCGGCTCTTCCTGGCCGTCCGAGCGGATCAGCACGTCGCCGACCGCGAGCACGCGGCCGAGCTTCAGGAGCCGCGCCGTGCCGATCAGGTCGGCGCCGGCGACCGGCTTCCTGAGGAAATCGACGCCGCCGTTCGTCGTCACCGCAAGCGCCACCGGCCCGATCCGCGCGAGGATCGCGAGATAGACCGCCACGTCGGCAAGCCCGAAGATCGAGGGGCCGGAGACGGTGCCGCCCGGCCTCAGGTGGCGGTCGGTGACCTTGAGCCGCACCACGATCCCGTCCTCGGTCAGCCGCTCGATCCGGAAGTCGGACTCGACCTGGGGAAACTCCCGCACCAGAAAAGCGGCCAGATCGGCCTCGTTCATCACCGTCGCCATCTTCCCTCTCCTCCCGCGTCCCCCTAGACTTCGCCAAACCGGCGAGGAATGACAAGATGAGCGACCCGATCCTTCTGCGCGACGACCACGGCGGCATCGCCACGCTGACGCTGAACGCGCCGGCGAGCCTCAACGCGCTCTCGGACGCGATGCTCGCGGCGCTGAAGGCCGAGTTTGCCCGCCTCGCCGGGGATGGCACGATCCGCGCGATCGTCCTCAAGGGCGCGGGCAAGGCGTTCTGCGCCGGCCACGACCTCAAGGAGATGCAGGCCGGGCGGCAGTCCCCCGACAGGGGCCGCGCCTATTTCGCCGATCTCTTCGCCCGCTGCGCCGAGGTGATGCAGTTGATCCCCGCCCTGCCCCAGCCGGTCATCGCCGAGGTCCAGGGCATCGCCACCGCCGCCGGCTGCCAACTGGTCGCGACCTGCGACATGGCGGTTGCAGCCGAAGGCACCCGCTTCGGTGTGAACGGGGTCAACATCGGGCTCTTCTGCTCGACCCCGATGGTGGCACTGTCGCGAAACGTGCCGCGCAAGGTCGCCTTCGAGATGCTGACAACGGGCCAGTTCATCGACGCCACCCGCGCCGCCGAGGTCGGTCTCGTCAACCGGGTCGTGCAGGCCGAGGCGCTCGGCGCCGAGACCCGCGCACTCGCCGAGACGGTGGCGCAGAAACTCACCGCCGCCGTGAAGATCGGCAAACGCGCCTTCTACGACCAGATCGAAATGACCCGCGACGCGGCCTATGACCACGCCGCCGCCGTCATGGTCGAGAACATGCTCTGGCGCGACACCGAGGAGGGGATCAGCGCCTTCCTCGAAAAGCGCCGGCCCGACTGGTCCTGACCCTCGTCTTCTTTTCCCAAGTATCCCGGGGGTGAATGCGGCGCAGCCGCAGGGGGGGCAGCGCCCCCTCTGCCGCCCTCGGCAAGCGCCGGAGGCTCAGATTCCGCGCGTCCTGAGCCACAAGGCCAGCGCGACGGCGCCGAGCGCGAGGAGCAGCGTGACCGAGAGCAGGAGCGTCACGCCCCCCGCCCCGATCAGCAAAGCCCCGAGGAACGGCGCCGCCGCCCCGGCAGTCAGCGGCGCGATCGCCAGCGCGCCACTCAGCGCGCCGAAGTTCTCGTACCCCAAGGCCTCCGCGGTCAGGAGCGGCCGGAGGATCGAGGCGATGCCGATCGACGATCCCTGGCAGACCGCGTAGAGGAACAGAAGCCACGCCTCGCCGGAGGCAACAAGCAGCGCCACGCTCGCGGCGCACATGACGAGCGCGATCGCCCGCGCCGCCGCCCCGGCATGGATCCGCGCCCCGCCAAGCATCAACGCGACCCGCCCCGCGACCTGCATCGGTCCGACCGAGGAGGCCACGAGCACCGCGAGGCCGGGTGCCGCGCCGCGGTCGGTGAGGACCGGCAGCGCGAAGGTGAAGAGCATCGTGTGATTGCCCATCATCAGCCCAAAAAGACCGGCGAGCGCCCAGAACTCCGGCCGCCGCAGTGCCGCCCGGATCGCGCCCTTCGGCGTCTCGGCAAGGGGCGCCCCGCGCCGTTCACCGCGCCGGAGCAGCGCCACCCCGGCGACATTCGCCGGCACCGCGATCAGAACCTGCAGGACGGCGAAGGTGACGAGCGCGCCGCGCCAGCCGAACTCGGCACCCGACCAGGCCCCGATCGGGAAGGCGAGCGTCGAGGCGAAACCCGCGACCAGCGTCACCCGGATGATCGCCGGCCGGGCGTCGCGGCCGAGCCGCCGGGTCAGGAAGGAAAAGCAGGTCTCGTAGAGGCTCGCCGCCTGCGCCGCGCCGATCACCACCCAGAGGCCGAGCCAGAGGCCGATATGCGTCACCTGCGACAGCGCGATGAGGCAGGCCGCGCCCAGGGCCGCCGCGCCGCCGAGGAGAAGCCCGCCGAGCCCGCGATCGACGAGCCGCCCTGAATACGGCGCGAGCAGCGCCTGGGTCAGGAGCGCCAGCGTCGGCCCGAGCGACAGCTCCGCCCGGCTCCAGCCGCTGCCGGATTCGAGCGCGAGCAGGATCGCGCCGAAGACATAGACGAGCGAGGCGAACCCGAGCGTCTGGCCGATCGCGAGCAGCCAGACACCGAGACGCTCCGCCCGCGCCATCGGTCAGAGCCCGTAGATCGCGCGGAACTTCGCCTCGAGATAGTCGAGAAGCGGCTCCTCCGAGGGCGCAGAACCGCAGGCGCGCGCGATCACCTCGGCCGGGCGGTAGAGCCCGCCGTGACGCTGCACCTTCTCGCGCAGCCAGTCGGTCGCCGGCCGCGCGTCGCCGGAGGCGAGTGCGGCATCGAGATCCGGCAGATCCGCCCTGAGCGCGGCATGGAGGCAGCCCGCATAGACATTGCCGAGCGCATAGGTCGGGAAATAGCCGAAGAGCCCCACCGACCAGTGCACGTCCTGCAGCACCCCGTGCGCCGGCCGGTCCACCGCCACCCCGAAATCCCGCGCGAAGCGCGTGTTCCAGGCATCCTCGAGATCGGCGACCTCGAGCCCGCCGCCGAACAGCGCGCGTTCCAGGTCGAACCGCATCATGATGTGGAGGTTGTAATGCACCTCGTCCGCCTCGGTGCGGATAAAGCCGGCCGAAACCCGGTTCACGGTGCGGTAGAACTCCTCGGCCGAGCCGACACTGAGCCCGCCGAAGACCGCGTGCATCTGGCCGTGGAGCCAGCCGGTGAAGGCGCGGCAGCGGCCGATCTGGTTCTCGTAGATCCGGCTCTGGCTCTCGTGCACGCCCATCGAGACGCCCTGCCCCAGGGGCGTGAGGAAATGCGCGGCATCGATGCCAAGCTCGTAGGTCGCGTGGCCGACCTCGTGGATCGTCGAGTAGAAGCAGTTGAAAGGGTCGGTCTCCACGACCCGCGTGGTGATCCGGGCATCGTTGCCGGATCCCGAGGAGAACGGATGCACCGCGAGGTCGAGCCGCCCCCGGTTCCAGTCGTAGCCGAAGGCCGTGGCGAGATCGCGGGCAAGACCGATCTGGCGCGCCTCGGCGAACTGCCCGGTGAGCGGCGCGGGCGGGTTCGCCGCGCCGAGGACCGCCTCGCGCAGGTCCACGAGCCGCGGCCGCATCCGGTCAAACATCGCGGCGATGCCCTGGGCCGTCGCCTCCGGTTCGTAATCGTCGAGAAGCGCGTCGTAGGCATCGCCCGCTCCGAACCCGGCAGCGGCCAGCGCGTGCCCCTTCTCGCGCGACAGCGCCACGACCTTTTCAAGCGTCGGCAGGAAATGCGCGACATCGTCGCGCGCCCGCGCCTCGGCCCAGATGCCCTGCGCGAGGCTCGTGACGCGCGCGAATTCCGAAGCGAGCCGCGCGGGGACCGCGGCATTGCGCCGGTAGGCGCGGCCGATGAGCTCGAGCGCCCGTGCGCCGGCCGGATCCGGCGCCTCGGCCGCGTCGAGCCAGTCGCCCACGCGCGGATCGGTGCGGCGGGCATGGAGCACGCCCTCGATCGCGGCCATCTCCTCGCCGCGCTGCTCGGCAGCACCCTCGGGCATCACCGTCTCCTGGTCCCAGCCCAGCCGGCCGGCGATCTGCGCCAGCGCCTCGGTCTCGCGCTGGAAGGCCATGAGAGCGGCGAAGGCGGTCATTTGCGGCCCCTTATGGTTGCGACGATCGGGTACTGCGCCCGGTGACGGGCGCGCAGGATCAGCACCCAGAGCACGACCGCGCCCAACTGGTGCACGAGTCCGAGAGCCAGCGGCGCGGCATGGAGCACCGTGACGATGCCGAGGACGAGCTGCCCGAAGAGCATCGCCGCCATCCAGTCGAACGCGGTCCGCGTCGCCGGATGCGCCGAGCCGCGCGCACGCCACCAGGCAAAGAGCCCGAAGGCAAACATAAGATAGCCCGCCATGCGGTGGGTGAACTGCACCAGCCCTGGATTCTCGAAGAATGCCAGCACCACCGGCCCGCCGTCGGGAAGATAGAAGGCATCGGCGGGAAAGAAGCTCTCGCCCATCAGCGGCCAGGTCGGGAAGGCACGGCCCGCGTCGATCCCGGCGACAAGCGCGCCGAGAAGGATCTGCAGGAAGGCGAAATGCATCACCCCGGTCGAGAGCGCGAAAAGCTTTGCCTCGCGCGACCGTCGCGCCTGCAGAAGCTCGGAATCGCGCCGGGCGAGCGACAGGATGTACCAGGCGATGAGGCCGAGGATCACGAAGGCGATGCCGAGATGGATCGCGAGCCTGTAGGAGGCGACATCGACCATCCGGCCGGTCAGCCCCGAGGCCACCATCCACCAGCCGATCGCGCCCTGCAGCCCGCCAAGCGCCCCGAGCCCCAGAAGCCGCCCGGTCCAGCCGGCGGGCAGCCGCTTCGTCGCCCAGAAGAACACGAAGCCCGCCGCCCAGACGAGGCCGATGACCCGGCCAAGCTGGCGATGCCCCCATTCCCACCAGTAGATCGTCTTGAAGGCGGCAAGATCCATCAGCCGGTTCTGGAGCTGGAATTCCGGGCTTTCCTGGTATCTCTCGAACTCGGCCTGCCATGCGGCCTCGTCCATCGGCGGCAGCGCGCCGGTGATCGGGCGCCACTCGGTGATCGAGAGCCCGCTGTCGGTGAGCCGCGTCAGCCCGCCCACCGCGATCATTGCCACCACGAGCGCGAAGAGCACCGCGAGCCAGACCCGGATCGCCCCCCGCGCGCCGCCGCGGCCCTTGTCGATCATGCCGCCCTGCGGGCCTTCCGCGGGTTTCGCCCCCTGCCCGACGTCCTCGAAGATGCTGCGTTTGCCGGCCATGGCCCCCTCCGTTCAACGCGCGGGACACTAGGCGTCGGCCGAACGAGCTTCAAGTGCCCGTGAACGCCACCCGCACCCATACCAATGGCTTATACCGAAGGGAATTGTCTTAAAGGGCTCGCTGTGGACTAGTAGGAGTTCGCCCCCAACCGCGACGCGGCACCAGACCTGCGACCAACAGGAGACATACTATGAAGAAATGGTCCATTCTTCTCACCACCCTTGTAGTTGCCGGCGGACCTGCACAGGCAGAGTGGGGCTTTAGCGGCGCCCCGACGCCGAACGCTTTCGTGCAATCGGGGGATATGACGGTCGAATTGCAGTGCGACCGCATCCGGTTTGCCCCCGCGGCTTACGAGGACGCCCAGGACATCGTCGCCAAGCAGGGCCTGTCGATCAGGTTCATGAAGAACGGCTCGACCGAGGCCGGCGCCTTCCAGGTGGGCTCGGACAACGCCTCCGTCGGCATCGTCGACAACTTCCCGGTCGAGATCGTCTTTCTTGATGCCGCGGACCACTCCTTCGTCCTCGACGGGATCGCCCGAAACGCGGTGCTGAACCTGTCGATGATCGACCGGGAGGTCACCTACGGCCTCTTCGACCTCAAGGGATCGGGTGCCGCGGTCCGCGCGTTGCGGGCAGCCTGCGGTTCCGGGGCGGCGCCGGCCTCCTCCGCCTCAACGGAATCGGCTTCGATGGAAGCACCCGAAGGCATCGTCTATTGCGGTGGCGGTGGCATCACGCGGCAGATTGAATACGCGATCCTCGCGCAGCGCGACGGTGAATGGGATGCCATCGTCACCGTGAATGGTGAGAGCCAAAGAGCGATGACTGCGTACAGCTACTTCGGCAACAGCCCCGTACCGAAGGGTTTTCAGGTTGCGCTGCTGCTCGAGGATCGCGGCGAGATGCTGGTGTTCAGCGACGCCGGCGAGAACTGGCTCGAATACGGCGACTACACCTACCACCAGTGCAACTAGCCCCGGCGCGGCAACGCCCGGAACGATCGGTCTGTGCCCCTACCGATCCCACCGACGGACGATCTGCCGCAGCATCCCGTGCAGCGTCTGGACATCGGCCCGCGTCAGCGGCATCCGGCTCCAGAGGTTGCGCAGGTTGAGCTTCATCCCCTCGGCCTTCTGCGCCGGGAAGAAGAACCCTGCCTCCTCCAGCCGCTCCTCGTAGTGGTCGCCGAGGCGCTCAACCTCGATCGCCGGCGCCAGCTCGGTCCCGGCGAGTGCCAGCACTTCCGGCGCCGTCGCGTCCCCCTGTCGCCGCCACTCATAGGCGCAGAGCAGCACGGCCTGGCCGAGATTGAGCGAGGCGAAGTCCGGATTGACCGGCACCGAGATGATCGCGTTGGCGCGCGAGACATCCTCGTTCTCGAGCCCGGCGCGTTCGGGGCCGAACAAGACGGCGACCTTCTGCCCCGCGGCGATCAGCGCGCGGGCATGCTCCATCGCGCGTTCGGGCGTCATCACCGGCTTCGTCAGGTCGCGGTTCCGCGCGGTGGTGGCGAAGACATAGGCGCAGTCGCCGATCGCCTTGGGCAGGGTCTCGAACACCCCGGCATGGTCGAGGACCCGCCCCGCCGCACCCGAGGCCATCGCCACGGCGCGCGGATTGGGCCAGCCGTCGCGCGGATCGACGAGCCGCATGTGCGAGAGCCCGAAGTTCAGCATCGCCCGCGCCGCGGCGCCGATGTTCTCGCCCATCTGGGGGCGCACGAGGATGAAGGCGGGCTGAAGCTCTGACATGGCATATCCGTGGGTTTCGCGGCCTGATACGATGGACCGACCCATATCGCAAGGAGGCGGCGATGGCGTTTGACGAAGGCTTGGCACAGCTCATGCGCGACGATCTGGCCGGCGAGCGGGTGACGGAGCGGAAGATGTTCGGCGGGCTCGCCTTCCTGCTGGACGGCCACATGGTCTGCGGCGTCCACGGGGGCGGCGCGATGTTCCGGGTCGGCAAGGCGAACGAGGCCGCGGCCCTCGCGGTGCCGGGTGCGGCGCCCATGGCCTTCACGGGCCGCAAGATGGGCGGCATGATCGACCTCTCGGACGAGGCGGCGGCCGACGACGCCCGCCGCGGCCGGCTGATGACGCTTGCGCTCGCCTTCGCGAAATCGCTGCCGCCGAAAGAGCCCCGGTAGCCAAGCCGGGATTTCTGCGCTAAGGCCCATCCGACCAGAGACACCGGAGCCGGACATGGCCAGCGAAGACCGCCCGCAGATCTACCTCATCACGCCCCCCGACTTCGTGCTCGAGACCTTCCCCGACCAGCTCGCGCGGGTGCTCGATGCGACCGAGATCGCCTGCCTGCGCCTTGCCCTCGCGGGCTCCGACGCCGACCGGATCGGCCGCGCTGCCGACGCCGCCCGGCTCGTCGCGCACGAGCGCGACGTGGCGGTCGTGATCGACAACCACCTGCAGATCGCCGAGCGTCACGGTCTCGACGGCGTCCATCTCACCGACGGCGCCCGGCTGGTGCGCGAGGCGCGCAAGGCGCTCGGGGCGGATGCGATCGTCGGCGCCTTCTGCGGCGCCTCGCGGCATGACGGCATGTCGGCGGGCGAGGCCGGCGCCGACTACGTCGCCTTCGGCCCGGTGGGCGAGACGGCGCTCGGCACCGGCGCGCGGGCCGAGCCCGACCTCTTCGACTGGTGGACCGAGATGATCGAGGTGCCGGTCGTCGCGGAAGGCGGGCTGACGCCAGAGCTCGTCGCGGCCCTCGCCCCGGTCACCGACTTCCTCGGCATCGGCGCCGAGATCTGGTCCGACGCCGACCCGGTGGCGGCGCTCAAGCGGCTCCTCGCCCCCATCGCCTGACGGCGGCGCCTCAGCTGCCGTAGTCGGTACCGAGCGCGGTCTTGATCCGCGCCCGGACTTCCTCCTCGCAATGCCGCGCGAGGTCCTTGCGCGAGGCGAAGGCATCGACGCGCACTGGGGGATGGAACACCACCTCGACCGAGCCTTGCCGGGGCTGCGCCAGCGTCTTCAGGAGATGCGGCGCGAAGGCCATGTCACCCCACCAGCCATAGAAGCGCGGGCTCTGTCCCTCGGGCGCCCGGTAGAGGACACTGACCGGCTGGATCCGCATCTCGTGTTCGAGCCCGTGATCGTGGAACGCCGCGAAGAGCGTCGACTTGAACGGCAGCACCCGGCGGCCATCGGTCGACGTGCCTTCAGGGAAGAATAGAAGCCGGTGACCGGCGCGGATCCGGTCGGCGAAGAGCTCCTGCTGGGCCTTGGCCGCGCGCGGATCGCGGGCGATGAAGGCGGTCCCCGTCGCCCGCGCGAGCCAGCCGATCCCCGGCCAGCCCGCCACCTCCGACTTGGAGACGAAGTAGACGCACTGGCAGGCATTCAGCGTGAAGATGTCGAGCCAGGAGGCATGGTTGGCGACGATCGCGCCATGATCCCGCATCGGCGTGCCCTCGACCCGGAACCTGAGCCCGATGATCCCGAGCGCCGCGCGGCAGACCATGCGCGTGACATGGGGCGAGACCGGACGGTCCTGCCCGGCGAAGGGCCGCTCCACCAGCCGGATCGCGAGGAGGAGCGCGAGCCCGCCGTAGGTCACGACGCCGAGCACCCCGCCGCGCAGGGTCGCGAGCGCGATCCCGACCGGGCCGACGCGCATCCGGTCGCCCGGCGCCTCGGCGCGCCAGGTGGTCACGCCCGCGCCTCGTGCTTGCGGGTGTAGAACCCCTTGTGGCGGTCGCTCATCGCGGCGGTGTCCATCAGGAGCAAGACATCGGTCGTGTTGAACTCGCGGTCGATGAACGCGCCCTCGCCGACGAAGCCGCCGAGCCGGAGATAGGCCTTGATCAGCGCCGGCATCTCGACCATCGCCGCACGCCGGTCGAGTGCGTCGCGGGCGACGAGATCCATGCGCTGGAAGTGCTCCGGCAGGGCGCGGACGCGCAAGGCCTCGGGCGCAAGATGGTGGTGATGGAGCCATGACAGCGACATCCGCAGCGCCTCGACATCGGTGCCGTGGAAGCTCGCGACCCCGAACAGCACCTCGATCCCGTGCTCGAGCACATAATCGGCGAGCGCGTTCCATAGGAGGAACATCGCGGTGCCGCCTCGATACTCGGCATCGACGCAGGATCGGCCAAGTTCCAGCAGCCGCCGGCCCGAGGAGCGGAGCCGCGCAAGGTCGTACTCGCTGTCGCAATAGAAGCGGCCGAACGCCTCCGCCTGGTCGCCGCGCAGGAGCCGGTAGACCCCCACGACATGATCGAGCGCGGCCGCATCCCGGCGGCGGTCGACGAGGATCAGGTGATCGTTGACCGGGTCGAAGGCATCGCGCTCGAACCTTCCCTCGTGGTCGACGAGCGGCCCGTCGCCGCCAAGCTCCTCGACGAAGACCCGGTAGCGCAGACGCTGCGCGGCCAGAAAGTCGGTCTCTCCGGCGGCAAGGCGGACCTGGAAGTGCGTGGTGTCGGGGATCATCGCAGGCGCCCGGATATTGCGTCCCAAGGAATGGCGGAGGTTTTAGGCGGCGCCCCGGCCATTTGCAACAGAAGGCCGACGCGACCCCGCGTTGACACCCTCATAGGTTGTGATACCGTGCCATTGACAGCCGGAAGTTAATCATCGGGGTCCATGACCAGTACGAGTTCCACCCGCGTCCCGTCGATCACGACCTTGCCGGCGTGTTCGAAATTCACCGTGATCTTCAGGCCGATGCGCGACTGCACCTGGCCGAGCCCCCAGTCCTCATGGACCGGATGGCGCACCAGCATTCCCGGCTCCAGCACTTCGTTCACGATCCGCCCTCCAGCCCAAGGAGTCCCCGATGGCATTTGACAATCCCGACCTGACGGCCCTTCTCGGATCGCGCATCTGCCACGACCTTATCAGCCCTTTGGGAGCGATCGGCAACGGGGTCGAGTTGCTGATGATGTCGGGCGATGCCGCCGGCCCCGAGATCGCGCTGATCTCCGAGAGCGTGTCGAACGCCACCGCGCGGATCCGCTTCTTCCGCATCGCCTACGGCATCGCACCGCCCGGCCAGAGCGTGGCGCGGGGCGAGGTCCGTTCGATCCTCGACGACATGACCCGCGGCGGGCGGCTCTCCATCGACTGGCGCGTCTCCGGCGATGCGCCGCGGCCCGAGACCAAGCTCGCCTTCCTCGCGCTGCAGTGCCTCGAGACCGCCCTGCCCTTCGGCGGACGGATCACGGTCACGGCCGATGACGGCGGCTGGCGGATCGAGGCGCAGGCGGAGAAGATGAAGATCGACGACGCGCTCTGGGCGCGGCTCGACGGCGCGGCGCCGGGCCCCGTCTCCCCCGCCCATGTCCAGTTCGCGCTCCTGCCGGAAGAGGCCGCCCGGCTCGGCCGATGCCTGCGCGTGAGCCGCGCCGAGGGCCGGATCGCGCTCGGCTACTGACGCGCCTCTCCGGCGCAGACGACGCAAGTCATCGCCGCCGGGTCGATGTCGAGCCGGCCCGCGCCGATGAAATCGCCGCAGCGGGCGCACCAGCCGAACTCGCCCGCGCCGATCCGCCTAAGTGCTGCCTCGAGCGCCAGCCGTCGCTGCCCGCGCCGCGCCTCGAGCGCCGCCGCCATCGCCTGGCCCTGCAACGCGTCCATCCGGCTCAGCCGCCCGACGCTCTGCTGGTCGAGCGTGACCGGCGCACGATCCCCGCTCGTCGCCTCGCTCGCGGCGTCGAGCTCGGCCAGCTCGGTCTCGATCCGAGACCGGTAGCGGGCGGCAAGCTCGGCGTCGGTCGGCTCCGCGGTCACGTGCGCACGGTGCCGTCGCCGGTGACGAGATACTTGAACGAGGTGAGCTGCTCGGCGCCGACCGGGCCGCGGGCATGCATCTTGCCGGTGGCGATGCCGATCTCCGCGCCCATGCCGAACTCGCCGCCATCGGCGAACTGGGTCGAGGCGTTCCGCATCAGGATCGCGCTGTCGAGCCGGGTGAAGAACCGCTCGGCCGCCGCGTCACTCTCGGTGATGATCGCCTCGGTGTGGGAGGAGCCGTAGCGGCGGATATGGGCGATCGCCGCGTCAACGTCATCCACGACCCTGGCCGCGATGATCATGTCGAGAAACTCGCGGCCGAAATCCTCCTCCGCCGCCGGCCTGCTGCCCCGCAGCCCCTCGGCCCGGACCTCGACCCCCGCCGCCATCAGCGCATCGACGATCCCCTGCCCGAGCGTCGCGGCGACGTCGCGATGGACAAGCAGGCATTCCGCCGCGCCGCAGATCCCGGTGCGCCGGGTCTTGGCGTTCAGCACGACCTTCATCGCCTTCTCCGGGTCGGCGTCCTTGTCGACATAGACATGGCAGATGCCCTCGAGATGGGCAAAGACCGGCACCCGCGCCTCCTTCTGCACGAGGCCGACGAGCCCCTTGCCGCCCCGCGGCACGATCACGTCGATGAACTCGACCGCCCTGAGCATCTCCGCCACCGCCGCCCGGTCACGGGTCGGCACGAGCTGGATCGCCGCCTCTGGCAGGCCCGCCGCCTTCAGCCCCGCCACGAGACAGGCATGGATCGCGCGGGAGGAATGGAAGCTTTCCGACCCGCCGCGCAGGATCACCGCGTTGCCGGACTTGAGGCAAAGCGCGCCGGCATCGGCGGTGACGTTCGGCCGGCTCTCGTAGATCACGCCGACGACGCCGAGCGGCGTCCGCACCCGGCGGATGTGAAGCCCCGAGGGCATGTCCCACTCGGCGACCACCGCGCCCACGGGATCGGCCTGCGCCGCGACCGAGCGCAGACCTGCCACGATGCTGCCGATCCGCGCCTCGTCGAGCATCAGCCGGTCCATCATCGCCGGGCTGAGGCCCTTGTCACGGCCGAAGGCCAGGTCCTCGGCATTCGCCGCGATGATCGCCTCGCGCCCCGTCCAGACCGCGTCCGCCGCCGCCTCGAGTGCGGCGCGCTTCGCCTCGGGCGCCGCGAAGGCAAGCTCCGCCGCCGCCGCCCGCGCCGCCCGGCCGATCCCGGCCATCAGCGCCGCCATGTCGGAGATCTCCTGCATCTTCATCTTGCCCCCAATATCCCTGCCGGAGGCCGCGCGCGCCAGCGCGCTCCCCTCAGAACGCCATGTCGTCGCGATGCACGATCGGCCCGCGCCCGGCATAGCCGAGAATGGCCGCGATGTCACCCGAGCGCCGCCCCGCGATCGCGCGGGCCTCCTCGGCCGAATAGCGCACAAGCCCCTTGGCGAGCGCCTCGCCCCCGGGCCCGAGGATCGCCACCGGATCGCCGCGCCCGAAGGCGCCCGCAACCGCGGTCACCCCGGCGGGCAGGAGCGACTTGCCGGCCCCGAGCGCCGTAACCGCGCCGGCATCGAGCCGGATCTCGCCCCTCGGCTTCATCGCCGCGATCCAGCGCTTGCGCGCGACTTGCGGGTCGCCCTGGCCGAGGAACCAGGTCTTCGCCGCCCCCGCCGCCAGCGCCGAGAGCGGCCGCTTCACCGAGCCTTCCATGATCGCCATCGCGCAGCCGCCGGCGACCGCGGTCTTCGCCGCCATGAGCTTGGTCTTCATCCCGCCCTTGGACAGGCCCGAGACCGGATCGCCCGCCATCGCCTCGATCTCGGGCGTGATCCGCTCGACGAGGTCGAAGCGCCGCGCGGTCGGGTCCTCCTTCGGATTGGCCGAGTAGAAGCCGTCGACGTCCGACAGGAGCACGAGTTGGTCGGCCCCGATCGTCACCGCGATCTGTGCCGCGAGCCGGTCGTTGTCGCCGAAGCGGATCTCGTCGGTCGCAACCGTGTCGTTCTCGTTCACGATCGGCACCACGCCGAGGCCGAGAAGCATCTCCATCGTCGCGCGGGAATTGAGATAGCGGCGGCGGTTCTCGGTATCCTCGAGCGTCACCAGCACCTGCCCGGCCGTGAGCCCGTGCGGCGCCAGCACCTCCTCGTAGGCCCGCGCGAGGCGGATCTGGCCGACCGCGGCGGCGGCCTGGCTCTGGTCGAGCGTGAGGGCGCCCGCGGGCAGGCCGAGGACGCCGCGGCCGAGCGCGATCGAGCCGGAAGAGACGAGGATCACGTCGGCGCCGCGCGCCTTGATCATGGCCACGTCCTCGGCGAGACCCGCGAGCCAGTCGCGCTTCAGCCCGCCGGCACGGTCGACGAGAAGCGCCGAGCCGATCTTGACGACGAGCCGGCGCGCGGCGCCGATGTCGGGGGTCAGGGCTGCCATGTCCCCTCCTCGGGGCCATCCTCGGCCCGGTCCGCCGAAATCACCCGGTGAAGCGCGCGCAGCACCTCCGGTACGCCCGCGCCGGAGACGCCCGAGATCGCGTGGACCGGACCGCCGGAGGCCTTTTCAAGGCTGCGCCTGCGGTTGGCCAGCGTTTTCGCGTCGAGCGCGTCGATCTTGTTCAGCGCGGTGATCCGCGGCTTCTCGGCCAGCGTCCCGGAATAGGCCTCGAGCTCGGTGATGATCGTGCGGTAGTCCTTGGCGATCGTCGAGGAGGTGCCGTCGACGAGGTGGAGGAGCACCGAGCAGCGCTCGACATGGCCGAGGAACTGGTCGCCGAGGCCACGGCCCTCCGAGGCGCCCTCGATCAGGCCGGGAATGTCGGCCATGACGAATTCCTTGCCGTCGATGCCGACGACGCCGAGGTTGGGCACGAGCGTCGTGAATGGATAGTCCGCGATCTTCGGCCGCGCGTTCGAGACCGCGGCGAGGAAGGTCGACTTGCCGGCATTCGGCAGCCCGAGCAGCCCGGCATCGGCGATGAGCTTGAGCCGCAGCCAGATCGTGCGTTCCACCCCGTCCTGACCGGGATTGGCGCGGGAGGGGGCGCGGTTGGTCGAGGACTTGAAGCGCAGGTTGCCCCAGCCGCCGTTGCCGCCCTGGGCGAGGAGCACCCGCTGGCCGACCTCGGTGAGGTCGGCGATCAGCGTCTCCTCGTCCTCGTCGATGATCTCGGTGCCGACCGGCACTTTCAGCACGATGTCGTCGCCCGACTTGCCGGTGCGCTGCGAGCCCATGCCGGGCTGGCCGGACTTGGCGAAGAAATGCTGCTGGTAGCGGAAGTCGATGAGCGTGTTCAGCCCCTCGACCGCCTCGGCCCAGACCGAGCCGCCGTTGCCGCCGTCGCCGCCGTCGGGGCCGCCGAACTCGATGAACTTCTCGCGCCGGAACGAGACGCAGCCCGCACCGCCGCCGCCGGAGCGGATGTAGACTTTGGCGAGGTCGAGGAACTTCATGGCAGCGCTTTCCTTGGGGTCGAGTGGCGATAGCCCGTGGCGGCGGTTTTCGCAAGGGCGGCGGGGCGTCGGCGAAGGGTCGGCAAAACGTATGGCCCGGGCGCGTGGCGGGTTAAGGGGTCGGTCTCGCTTCGGGCGAAGGAAGCGCCCCCCCCCCCCCCCCGCACCCCCCGGGGTATTTCGGCAATGAAGAAGATGCGGTGGGGCGGCGCCGGATCCGGACCGGTGCCGGTCGCGCGGGAAGCCGGGTCTCTCGGGGACGCCGCGCCACGTCCCGGTCGAGCGCGACGGGTTACGGCGCCGGCCGCGCGGTGCCGAGGGGAGCGGCGTGCCAGTCCGCGCGGGTCAGCTCCATCCGGCGGATCGTGACCTCGCGGCCGAGGGGGCGGGCGAAGGCGGGCCCGGTGCCCCGGTAGGCAAAGCCGAGCCACAGCAGCACCCGGGCAGAGCGGTCGTTGCCCTCGAAATGGCCGGATGCCAGCGGGCCCGCATCGGGATCGGCAAAATGGGCCGCGACGACCGCGCCCGCCGCTTCCTGCATCAGGCCGCCGCCCCAGAACCGGCGCGCGAGCCAGTAGCCGAGATCGGGCTTCGTGTCGATCAGCCCGGCGAGGGCGCCGCCGTGGTCGATCGCCCAATGATCGGCGGTGCCGGCGTCCGACAGGAACGCCCGCGAGTCACCTATCCCATAGGGCCAGGGCGGCGCGGAGAGCCAGCGCGTGACCTCCCAGTCCGCGAGCGCCGCGGCGATCGCGGGCGCATCGTCCGGGATCGGGGGGCGCAGGATAAGCCGCGCCGTGTGGATCACGGCGCGGCGCGGCATCCGCTCAGGCCATCTTGCGCAGATAGGTCCAGGTCGGGACCGTGGCGCCGCGCGCGACCGAGAAGGCCTCGGCGTCGCCGAGGTATTCGAAGCCGCAGTTCGTCAGCACCCGGGCCGAGCCGGGATTGTCCTGGAAGACCTCGGCGAAGAGCGTGCGCGAGCGGTGCGGGTTGGCCTCGACGACGGCGCGGACCGCCTCGGAGGCGTAGCCGGTGTTCCAGAAGGCGGGCGCCACCCAGTAGGTGATCTCGCTCTGCTCGCGCTCCATATGGGTCAGGCTGACGAGGCCCAGGACCTCGGCATGGCCGCGCTCGGACCCGTCCATGACCCAGACATCGGTGTCGCGGCCCTCCGACAGGGCGCGGGTGATGAAGGCCTCGGTCGCGCCCGGCGGCAGTGGATTCGGGATCGCGCGGCTGCCCTCGGCGATCCGTTTGTCGGCCATGTACATCGCGATCAGCCCGGCATCCGAGCGCCGGAGCGCGCGCAGTACGAAACGTTCGGCCGCCAGGGCGGGTTGCACGACGATGGGTTCCTGGATCATGCCTTCCTTCCTCCCGAGAAACACAAAGCCGGAACGTGGCCCCCTACCGGCCCCGAACCCTGCATAACTCTCACCTCGACGCCTTTCCCGCTGCCGCGGTGGTGGCGCCTTGTTTGCCGATACACCCGAAATGGGGCGGGAGCATGGCCGGATCAATCCCCCTGCGCGCCCTCGCGGCCGATAATCGCGCCGACGATCGTGAACCGGATCCGCACGGACAGGGGATCCCGCGGAAACGAAAAGGACCGGCCTTTCGGCCGGTCCCCCTTACGATCGAACGGTAAGGCTTCGGCTTACTCGGCTGCCTCCGCCGCCGGGAGGACCGAAATGAAGGTGCGCCCCTTGAGGCCCTTCCGGAACGTCACGCGGCCTTCGGCGGTCGCGAAGATCGTGTGGTCGCGGCCCATGCCGACGCCCTCGCCCGGCCACCAGGTGGTGCCGCGCTGGCGCACGATGATCGCGCCCGGCTGGGCGGCCTGGCCGCCGTAGAGCTTGACGCCGAGACGCCGGCCAGCGGAGTCGCGGCCGTTGCGGGAGGAACCGCCTGCCTTCTTGTGTGCCATGGGGTGTTACTCCTTCGTCTTGGCCGCGGCCTTCTTGGCCGGGGCTTTCTTCGCCGGGGCGGCTTTCGCCTCGGCCTTCTTGGCCGAGGCCTTCTTCGCCGGGGCAGCCTTCTTCTCGGCCTTGGCCTCGCCGGCCGGCGCATTGTCATGCGCGGCGACGCGGGCGGCGGCGGTGCCGATCGCTTCCTTCACGCCCGACTTTTCCGCGCCCGAGGCGAGGATGTCGGTGACGCGGACGAGCGTCAGCTTCTGGCGGTGGCCACGGGTGCGCTGCGAGGAGTGCTTGCGGCGGCGCTTCCAGAAGGTGATGACCTTGTCGGCCTTGATGTCGTCGATGACTTCGGCCTGCACGGCCGCGCCCTTGACGAGCGGCTCGCCCAGCACCGGCTTGTCGCCGCCGACCATCAGGATCTCGTTGAACTGGACTTTTTCACCAGCGGCGGCGGCGATGAGTTCCACGCGGAGCACGTCGCCCGCCTGAACCTTGTACTGCTTGCCACCGGTCTTGAGGACCGCGAACATGGGTCTTTCCTTTCTCTGCCGCGCCCTGTGGCCCCGGTCTCGACCGGTGTTTCGGGTGTCCCCGCCTCGGACAGCGCGCCCCCGTTTCGGGGACGATCGTTGCAAACTTAAGAATCCCGGTCGGGGCATGGCCTCGCCGGGATGCGGGCTTATCGGGCAGGAGCGCCGCAAAGTCAAGTCCGGCGTGAAGCCGTTTCCGTGGTGGTTTTCGGTCCCGGCCGCGGCGGGTCAATCCGCGGGCGGCGCGCCGCCCTCGGCGCTGCGGCGGGCGATGAAAGCGGCGATGCGCTCGCCGCGCTCGGCCGCGCCCTCGGGGGGGCGGTAGTCGGCGAGCACCTGCTGCCAGATCTGCGTCGCGCGCTCGGTCGAGGTGCGGGCGCCGGCGGCCTCCCAGGTGCCGTGGTTCGAGAGATCGGCGACGAGGGGGGCATAGAAGGCGCGGTCGAAGCGGTCCATCGTATGCTGGGTGGCGAAGAAATGGCCGCCGGGGGCGACATCCTGCAAGGCGTCCCAGGCGAGGTCGTCGGGAGTGGAGGCCAGGGGCGCGCAGAGTTCGGCGATGGTCTGCAGCGCCTCGATGTCGTTGATGAACTTCTCGTAGCCAAAGGTGAGCCCGCCCTCGAGCCAGCCCGCGGAATGCACCGTCAGCGTGGCATTGGCCATGAGGTTGGCCCAAAGCCCCATGTGGTTCTCGCCCGCCGCCTGCATATCGGCGGTGTTGGAGGCGGAACCGGCGGCCGAGCGCCAGGGCAGGCCGACATGGCGGGCGAGCTGACCGGTGCCGATCGCCATGCGGATATGGGTGGGCGTGCCGAAGGCAGGCGCCCCGGACTTCATGTCGACGTTCGACGAGAAGCCGCCGTAGCTGACCGGCGCGCCGGGCCTGGCGAGCTGGGCGAGCGTGATCCCGGCGAGGCATTCGGCGTGCTGGAGGACCAAGGCACCCTCGACCGTCACCGGGGCCATAGCGCCGGAGAGGCAGAAGGGCGTGATGATCGAAAGCTGGCCGGCGCGGGCGAAGTCGATGATGCCCTCGGCCATCGGCTTGTCGATCTGGCGCGGCGAGTTGGTGTTGATCACCGTGGTGGCCCAGGCGCCGGCGGCGAAGTCCTCCTCCGGGAGCCCCATCGCGAGGCGGATCATCTCGAAACTCTCCGCGACCTGGGCGCGGCCGCGGGCATAGACGAAGAGGGGCTTGTCGGAGAGCGTGAGCTGGCCCTTCATCATCGCGTAGTGGCGCAGGGGCGCGGGAACGTCCTGCGGCTCGGCCGAGGGGCCGAGCTTGTGAATCACGTCGAAGCTCTGGTGCAGCTTCAGCGTCTCCAGATAGGTCGCGAGATTGCCGGGGCGGCGGCCGCGCAGCGCGTCGGTGGCGTTGGGGCAGCCGCCGGCGGGCGAGAAGATGAGGGCGCCCTCCTCGTAGGTCAGGTCGCGGTCGGAGTTCGGGGCGCGCATGCGGATGCTGCGCGGCGCCGAGGTGAGCGCGGCGGCGACGATGTCGCGGCCGAGGCGGACCATCTCGGTTCCCTCGTCGACGAGCGCCCCGCCGGCCGCGTAGAGCGCCCGCGCCTCGGGCAAGAGGACGCGCAGACCGAGTTCCTCGAGGAGGCGCAGCGCCATCTCGTGGATGGCGGCGACCCCGTCGTCGGAGAGCACCTTCTGCGGCGCGAAGGGGTGGCGGAGATGGCGGTAGTCCACGACCCGCGCCGGCGCTTCGGTGCGGCGCGCGGCCCGGCCCCGGCGGCGATGCTGTTGGTCCATGGCGCCTCCTTGTCGGACCCAGCCTTTCAGCCGGGCGGCGGGCGGTCTTTCCCGTTCGCGACATCGCCGCTGTCGGTCGGCGCGGGCGATCGCCCCCGCTCGGCGCTTTATTTCAGGCGCCCCCTTGCAGGTGTGGTGGCGCGATCCGCATCTAGGTCCGACGGCTCCCACCGACATAAAGGCCCACCATGTTCGACATCTGGCTCCCGCTCCTCGGCGGTCTCGTTCTCCTTGTCCTCGGCGGCGAGTTTCTGGTGCGGGGCGCGGTGCGCGTCGCCGAGCGGCTCGGCGTCTCGCCGCTGGTGATCGGCCTCACGCTGGTGGGCTTCGGCACCTCGATGCCCGAGCTCGTGACCTCGGTCCGGGCCGCGCTGGCCGGATCGCCCGGCATCGCCTACGGCAATATCGTCGGCTCGAACATCGCCAACATCCTCCTGATCGGCGGCACCGCGGCGCTGCTCGCGCCGATCGCGGTCAGCTCGGCCGCGCTCCGCCGCGACGGCGGCGTCATGCTGGCCGTCGCCCTGGCCTTCGCCGCGATCGCCTGGGCCATGCCGATGTCGCGCGGCGTCGGGCTGGTCTTCGTCGCGGCGCTCGCCGTCTACATCTATCTCGCCTTCCGGATGGAACGGGTGTCGGCGGGCGGCGATCACGGCGCGGCCTACGACAAGGCCGCGGCGCTCGAAGCCGTCGATCCCGCGGTCACCCCCTCGCCCGTGGCCGGGCCGGGCATGCCGCTGTCGCTTGCGACCGCGGTCGGCGGGCTCCTCCTCGTCATGGCCGGCGGCGGCTTCCTGGTCGATGGCGCGGTGGCACTGGCGCGGTCGATGGCGATCTCCGAGACCGTGATCGGGCTCACCATCGTCGCGGTCGGGACCTCGATGCCCGAGCTGGTGACCTCGGTCGTCGCCGCCATCCGCCGCCAGAGCGACGTCGCCTTCGGCAACATCGTCGGCTCGAACATCTACAACATCCTCGGCATCGGCGGTGCCACCGCGCTGATCGCGCCGACCGAGGTGCCCGAGCAGATCGTGGGGTTCGACATTCCGGCGATGGTATTGATGTCGGTCCTGCTGATCGCCGCCGCCTATACGGGTTTTCGCATCACCCGGCGCGAGGGGGCGGCGCTGCTCGCGGGCTACGGCGGTTATGTCTGGTGGATCTGGCCGGTCTGAGCCCGCAGCCGCTCGGGACCCGGGATGGCGGGGGGGGGGGGCGGGGCCGGGTTACCTGTCACGGGCGAGGCTTACCATTCCCTTCCGCGTCGCAGTCGCCGCCCCGGCATTTCGGCCTTCACGCCCCGCGAGATTTCCCCTAAACCGCTAGAACCACGCAATCCGGAGCGGCCATGCGCCTGTCGATCATCGAACGTTGCGAGGCCAAGGGCCTCAGGATGACCGAGCAGCGGCGGGTCATCGCGCGCGTCCTGGAGGAATCCGACGACCACCCGGATGCCGAGGTGCTCTATGCCCGCGCCTGCGCCGTCGACCCGAAGATCTCGCTCGCGACGGTCTACCGGACGGTGAAGCTCTTCGACGAGGCGGGGATCCTCGACAAGCTCGAATTCGGCGACGGCCGGGCGCGCTACGAGGATGCCGAGCGCGAGCATCACGACCATCTCATCGACCTCACGACCGGCGAGGTGATCGAGTTCGTCGACGCGGAGATCGAGGCGCTGCAGGACAAGATCGCCAAGCGCCTCGGCTACCGGCTGAAGGGCCACCGGCTGGAACTGTTCGGGGTGCCCTTGAAGAAGCCCTGACGCCCCGGGAGTGCAGCTGCGGGAACCGGCCGTCAGATCGCCGAAGCCCGGGATCCGCCCTGCCGTGATGCACGGGTTCGGCGCGCCCGGAACCGCCGCGACCGAGGCCGTTGCCGCATGCAGAAACGGTCAGGGAAAACGCCGTCTCCTCCCGGACCCGCGCAACAACGCCGTGTCGAGCGTCACGACGCCGGGGCTTCTCGCCACCGCCCTGGTGGCGGCGGGACGTTCGGTTTCGCGGGAAACCCGCCAGAGGTTTTCCTGCGCACCGGCGGCGTCTCTGACCCATTTCAGGAAAGAGGGGCGGTCGAACGTCCCACCCATCGCGTCCGCCAGCACCGCTTCCAGCGGGTTGAGGATGCCGTCGAGCCATGAACTCATTGCCGGCGCTCCCAGATCGGATTGCGGAAGGTGCCGTGGAGGTCCGCCGGCACGCCTTCGGGCCTGAAGAGCAGCGTCGAGGGGTATGGGTCGTGGTGGTTTACCCGGGACTGCTCCAGGCACCAGAACAGCAGCAGCACCAGCGCGTCGCGCCGCTCCGCGGTCCAGCGCATCGGCAGGCTGTGCGGTTCGGGGGCCACCGAGGAGCAGACGAACTCCTCGCCGAAGGTACGCAGGAATTCGTTCTCAGCTTTCCTTAGCACAGGCACCGGCAACTCGAACAACGAGGCGACACCGAGATGCTTGGCGACCCTTTCCCGCAGCCCCGGCCACGGCACGTAGGCCGTGACCCGCAGCAGCCAGCTTTCGCCGGGGGGCGGGTAGAGCAGAAACTCTTCATCGCTGTCGCCGCGATTTGGCTCGTTATATGGGGCGCCGAACATGCGCATGCCGGTCGCCAGATGCACCGTCCCGGGTTCGGCCGGCCAGCGTTTCGGATCGCCGCCGATGATCGGCCGATCCTCCAGTTCCGGCACCTCCACAGAGCCCCACATGACCATCACACGTCTCCCCCCGCCTTCGCCGCCTGACCCGTCGCCTCCGGCATCTCGTTCGCGATCCACCGTCACGCCGCCTGCCCCGCCAGCGCGATCCGGCCGCTTTTGTCCCCGAGTCCCATCGTCATCCCCGTTTTCGCAAGTGGTAGAGCGCCCTTGCCGCCCCGCCAAGGGGGCTTTCATCCCGCGCCGGGGGCCGAATTCGCTTGCGCGCGACGCCCGATTGCGCTCTGCACGGCGCGTCCGAATGCAAGGTGGCCCGCATGAAGAACCTCCACGGCATCCTTCTCGTCCTCTTCTCGATGGCCGCCTTCTCGGTCGAGGACGCCTTCATCAAGGTGCTGACCGCGAGCCTGCCGGTCGGCCAGGTGCTCATCTGCCTCGGCTTCGGCGGTGCGGCGGTCTTCGCGGCGCTGACCGGACCGGCCGGCTGGCGACGGATCGGGGCGGCGCTCGCGGTGCGCCAGGTGGCGCTGCGCAGCCTCGCCGAGGCGGTCGCGGCGGTCTCCTTCGTGACCGCGCTGTCGCTGGTGCCGATCTCGACGGTCGCGGCGGTCTTCCAGGCGACGCCGCTCGCGGTCACGGCGGGCGCGGCACTGGTCTTCGGCGAGGCGGTGGGCTGGCGGCGCTGGGGCGCGGTCGGCGCGGGGTTCGCGGGCGTCCTGATGATCCTGCGCCCCGGTCTCGAGGGCTTCCGGCCCGAGGCCGGGCTCGTCCTCGTCACCGTGGCGGCGATCGCGCTCCGCGACCTCGTCACCCGGCGGATCCCGGCCGAGGTGCCCTCGCTCGCGGTGTCGTTCCACGGCTTCTTCGCGCTCGTCGTCGCGGGCGGGCTCCTGCTCGTCCTCGGGCCGGCGCCGGCGGCGATCACCGCCACCGCGGGCGCGCAGATCGGCGCCGCGATCCTCTGCGGCACCGCGGGCTATTACGCGATCGTCGCGGCGATGCGCGATGCCGACGCCTCGGCGCTGATGCCGTTCCGCTATGCGCGGCTCGTCTTCTCGCTCGCGATCGGGGTCGCGGTCTTCGCCGAACGGCCCGACGCGATGACGCTCGCCGGGGCGGCGCTGATCCTCGCGGCGGCCTTCTACACCTATCTCAGGGAGCGGAAGGTGGCGCGCACCGCGGTGGCGGCGTGAACACTCTTCCCTCATGGCGCGCGAGCGCGTAAACACCCGGCCAAAAGCCATTTCCCGCCGAAAGGACCGACGAACATGAGCACCATCATCGACATCCACGCCCGCGAGATCCTCGACAGCCGCGGCAACCCGACGGTCGAGGTCGACGTGACGCTGGAAGACGGCACGATGGGCCGCGCCGCGGTCCCGTCGGGCGCCTCCACCGGCGCCCACGAGGCGGTCGAGAAGCGCGACGGCGACAAGTCGCGCTACATGGGCAAGGGCGTCCTCGAGGCGGTCGCGGCCGTCAACGGCGAGATCGCCGAGAACCTCATCGGCGAGGACGCGACCGAGCAGGTGGCGATCGACCGGCTGATGATCGAGATCGACGGTACCGAGAACAAGGGCCGGCTCGGCGCCAACGCGATCCTCGGCGTCTCGCTCGCGGTCGCCAAGGCGGCGGCGGATTTCACCATGCAGCCCCTCTACCGCTATGTCGGCGGCACCTCGGCGCGGGTCCTGCCGGTGCCGATGATGAACATCATCAATGGCGGCGAGCATGCCGACAACCCGATCGACATCCAGGAATTCATGATCATGCCGGTCGCCGCCCCCGACATCCGCGGCGCGGTGCAGATGGGCTCGGAGGTCTTCCACACGCTGAAGAAGGAACTGTCGGCGGCGGGGCTTTCGACCGGGATCGGCGACGAGGGCGGCTTCGCGCCGAACCTCTCCTCCACCCGCGACGCGCTCGACTTCATCCTGAAATCGATCGAGAAGGCCGGTTACCGCCCGGGCGAGGACATCTATCTCGCGCTCGACTGCGCCTCGACGGAATACTTCAAGAACGGCAAGTATGTGCTTTCCGGCGAAGGGAAAACTCTCACGTCCGAGGAGAACGTCGCCTATCTCGAGGCGCTGGTGAAGGACTACCCGATCATCTCGATCGAGGATGGCTGCGCCGAGGATGACTGGGCGGGCTGGAAGCATCTCACCGACGTCCTCGGGGCGAAGTGCCAGCTCGTCGGCGACGACCTCTTCGTCACCAATCCCGCCCGCCTCGCCGAGGGCATCGCCAAGGGCTGCGCCAACTCCATGCTCGTGAAGGTCAACCAGATCGGCACGCTGACCGAGACCCTGCAGGCCGTCGACATGGCCCACCGCGCCCGCTACACCAACGTGATGTCGCACCGCTCGGGCGAAACCGAGGACGCGACCATCGCCGATCTCGCGGTCGCGACCAACTGCGGCCAGATCAAGACCGGCTCGCTCGCCCGCTCCGACCGGCTCGCGAAGTACAACCAGCTGATCCGCATCGAGGAAATGCTGGGCGAGACGGCGGAATATGCCGGCCGCTCGATTCTGCGCGGCTGATATCTCTATTGTCCAAATACCCCCGCCGGAGGCAAACCCGCCTCCGGCGGGTTTTCTTTTTAGATCAATGGATTGCGCGACAAAGCTAGCCGGTCACTCGATCCCGCCGCGGCGGATCACCCGTTCCGACAACTCGGCATAGGCGGCGCGCCAGGCCTCTTCCAGCTCGGGTGTGAACTCGCCGCCGAGCTCGTTGCGCAGGGTCTCGATCAGCGCCTCGCCCATCGGTGCGAAATGCGCGGCCTTGACGCCGATCAGGGCATGGCCGCGGCCAAGCTCGGCGAACCGCTCGCCCAGCGCCTCGGGGCTTTCGAGGTTCTCGATCACGATGCCGAGCGTGGTCATGAACTTCATGCCCTGACCCGCGAGGTCGTCGCGGAACATCGCCCGGAGCGAGGGGTCGCGGCGGAACAGCGCCTCGTAGAAATAGACCGAAGCGGGTTCGAGCCGTTCCCTGAGCCGGTGAAAGCTTTCGCGGATCATCGCGGACTGCCGCGCGGTTACCGTCATCTATTGTCCTTTCTGCTTGTTTTCGCACCACTTTGCCTAACCCGGCAGGGGCGCGCCTTGACCCATCTCAAACCCCGCGGCCCGCTTGCCGGTGAGCGGGGTTTCGGCGAGGATGCGCCATGACCTCCGAGGACAGTATAGCGCATCAGGGTGGAAAACCGCATGGGGAGATCGACCACCGGTCGTTTCTCGCCGCGCTGCCCGTGGCCGAGAAGGCGGCGCTGACCGGGACGAGCGACCGCGCGGGGCTCGTCCATCTGGCGCTGCATGGCGGGCTCATCCTTCTGACTGGCGCGCTCATCGCGCTCCGCGTGCCGTTCTGGCCGCTCCTCCTGCCGGTCCAGGGCGTGCTGGTGATCTTCCTCTTCACGCTCGAGCATGAATGCACGCACCGCACGCCGTTCCAGTCGGCGCGCCTCAGTGATTGGGTCGGTCGCGTCTGCGGCGTCCTGATCCTGCTGCCCTTCGAGTGGTTCCGCTACTTCCACCTCGCGCATCACCGCTTCACCAACATCCCCGGCCGCGATCCCGAGCTCGAGGGCGAGAAGCCGACGGATATGCGCGGCTGGGTCCGGCATGTCTCGGGCCTGCCGGTCTGGTGGGCCAACGCGCGGCTTCTTTGGCGGCTGGTGCTCGGGCGCGAGCGGCCCGCCTTCCTGCCCGACGCCGCGCGCGGCCGCGCCGAGCGCGAGGCGCGTGTGATGCTCGCGCTCTACGCGGTGGCGGCGCTCACGCTTTTCTGGTCGCCGGTCCTCATCTGGGTCTGGCTGGTTCCGGCCCTCCTCGGCCAGCCGTTCCTCCGGCTCTATCTCCTCGCCGAGCATGGCGACTGCCCGACGGTCGCGAACATGTTCGAGAACACCCGAACCACCTTCACCACCCGGGTCGTGCGGTTCCTCGCCTGGAACATGCCCTACCATGTCGAGCACCACGTCTTTCCGGCGGTCCCGTTCCACAAGCTGCCCGCACTGCACCGGCTGATCCGGGACGAGCTGAAGGTCACCGCCGACGGTTATGCCGCCTTCACCCTCGACTACCTCGCCCGCCGCCGCTGAGGCCGGGCACCGGCCCGCAATGTACCCGCCACAATGTTCGCATGGCGCCGCCCCGCCCGATCGGGTAGGCAGGCGGTGTTCCCGATCCCGAGCCCGCCGATGACCGATACCCCGATTCAAGCCCCGAAGAACGACGACAGCCTCGCCGGCTTCGGCTTCGCGCTTTCGGCCTATCTGCTCTGGGGTTTCCTGCCGCTCTACATGAAGGCGCTGGCCCATGTGACGCCGGCCGAGGTCATCGCCCACCGGGTGCTCTGGTCGGTGCCGGTCGCGGGCCTGATCCTCGTCGCGCTCGGCCGCACCGCGGACCTGCGTGCCGCACTCCGCAGCCCGCGCATGGTCGCGATGGCGGTGGTGACGGCGGCGCTCATTTCGCTCAACTGGGGCATCTATGTCTGGGCGATCGGCTCGGGCCAGGCGCTCGAGGCAGCACTCGGCTATTACATCAATCCGCTCTTCTCGGTCCTCCTCGGGGCGGTGCTTCTGCGCGAAAGGCTTAGCCCGGCGCAATGGCTGGCGATCGGTCTCGCCGCGGTCGCGGTGGCGATCCTGACCGTCGAGGCCGGGCGGCTGCCCTTCGTCGCGCTGGCGCTGACTTTGACCTGGGGTTGCTACGCATTTCTCAAGAAGAAGCTGCCGATCGGACCCAATCAGGGCTTCATGCTCGAGGTGCTGCTGCTCACGCCCGCGGCGCTTGCCTATGTGATCTGGCTGGCCGCAAAGGGCGAGAGCCATTTCCTGCAGGGCGTGCCCTTCGACACGGCGATGCTTCTCGGCTGCGGCGTGGTGACCGCGATACCACTTATCCTCTATGCAAATGGCGCGAAGCTCCTCCGGCTCTCGACCATCGCGATCATGCAATACATCGCGCCAACGATGATCTTCCTCACCGCGGTCTTCGTCTTCGGCGAGCCCTTCGGCAGCGCCCGCGCCGTGGCCTTCCCGATGATCTGGGCGGCGCTCGTTCTCTACACCGGCTCGATGCTTAGCCAGTCGCGGAAGCGGCGGCGTCGGGCCGGCTGACCCGCCCCCCGCCGACCGCGGCCGCGACCCCGGTGGTCGTGGCGCAGGAAGTCGGCAGCCCGCGCATCACCCGCACCGCGAGATGGGCGAAGGCCTGCGCCTCGAGCATGTCGCCATCAAGGCCCGCGGCCTCGACCGGCTCGACCGGGCAGTCCATAAGGCGCGCGAGCATCGCCATAAGCGTTTCGTTGTGGCGCCCGCCGCCGGTGACCAGAAGCCGCGAGACCGGGGCCGGGAAATGCTCGGCCCCCCGCGCTACGGCGGCGGCGGCGGCGGCGGTGAGGGTCGCGGCGGCATCGGCGTCGGCGAGATGTTCGACCGCGGCGAGGAGGCCGTGGAAGTCGTTCCGGTCGAGCGATTTCGGCGGCATCCTGCGGAAGTAACGGTGATCGAGGAAGCGGGCGACGACCGCCTCGTCGGGCTTGCCTCCGGCGGCGAGCGCGCCTCCCTCGTCGAGCGCAAGGCCGCGCCGCGCCTGCATGAGATCGTTGACCGGCGCATTGGCGGGGCCGGTGTCGAAGGCGAGGCAGGCGCCGGGCGCGTCCGGCGCGGGCGCGGTCGGGTCAAGCCAGGTGAGGTTGCCGACCCCGCCGAGGTTGAGGAAGGCGAGGGGCTGAGTGGCGCCGATCCATTTCGCGCAGGCGAAATGGAAGAAGGGGGCGAGCGGCGCGCCCTGCCCGCCCATTTCCACATCGGTCGAGCGGAAATCCCACACGACCGGCAGGCCGAGCACCTCGGCCAGAACCGCGCCGTCGCCGGCCTGATGGGTGCCGCGCCCGCCCGGATCATGGGCCAGCGTCTGGCCGTGGAAGCCAACGACCTCGGTCTCGCCCGCGAGGGTGGAGAGAAGCCCGGCATGGGCGGTCTCGACGACCTCGGCGGCCTCGGCGACGCCCGCCTCGCCGGGCCAGCGGCCGAGCGCGGCGCGGATCACCTCGCGCTCTGTATCCGAATAGGATCGGTAGGCGGCGCGGCCGAAGGCGTGAATGCGCTCGCCATCGGTTTTCACCAGCGCCGCGTCCACCCCGTCGAGCGAAGTTCCCGACATGGCACCCAGAGCCCAGACCGCCTTTGCCTTCATCATGCCCTTTCCCTCGGACCCGCCCGCCGATATAGCGGTTGCGGCACGAGAATGAACGAGACCGCGATGACCTACCACCCGAAATCCGATTTCATGCGCGTGATGATGGAACGCGGCTTCCTCGCCGACTGCACCGATTATCAGGGGCTGGACGAGGCTTTGGCGAAGGGCGTGGTTCCGGCCTATATCGGCTTCGACGCGACGGCGCCCTCGCTGCACGTGGGCTCGCTGATCCAGATCATGATGCTCAGGTGGCTGCAGAAGACCGGCCACAAGCCCCTCGTCCTGATGGGCGGCGGCACGACCAAGGTCGGCGATCCGTCGTTCCGGGCCGAGGAACGGCCGCTCCTCACGCCCGCCCAGATCGACGACAACATCGCCGGCATCAAGCGGGTCTTTTCGGCCTATGTCAGCTTTGGCGACGCGCCGACCGACGCGCTGATGCTGAACAACGCCGAGTGGCTCGACACGCTCAACTACCTCGATTTCCTGCGCGACATCGGGCGGCACTTCTCGGTCAACCGGATGCTGTCGTTCGAGAGCGTCAAATCGCGGCTCGACCGCGAGCAGTCGCTGTCGTTCCTCGAGTTCAACTACATGATCCTGCAGGCCTACGACTTCCTGGAACTGCACCGGCGCTACGGCTGCCTCCTGCAGATGGGCGGGTCGGACCAGTGGGGCAATATCGTCAATGGTATCGACCTCACCCGCCGGATCCTCGACGACGAGGTCTTCGGGCTGACCTCGCCCTTGCTGACCACCTCGGACGGCAAGAAGATGGGCAAGAGCCAGTCGGGCGCGGTCTGGCTCAATGGCGAGATGCTCTCGCCCTACGAGTTCTGGCAGTTCTGGCGCAACACGACCGATGCCGATGTCGGGCGGTTCCTCAAGCTCTACACAGAGCTCAACGTCGAGGAATGCGACCGGCTCGGCGCGCTTGAAGGCGCCGAGATCAACGAGGCCAAGATCGTGCTCGCCAACGCGGTGACCGCGCTCGCCCACGGCGCCGAGGCGGCGGTGGCGGCCGAGGCCACCGCGCGCGAGGTCTTCGAGCGCGGCGGCGTCGGCGAGGAGCTGCCGACGCTGGCGCTCTCGGCCGGGGATGTTGCGGACGGGATCAGCCTCGCCCAGCTCTTCGTGCGCTCGGGCCTTGCGAAGTCGGGCAAGGATGCCAAGCGGCTCATCGCCGAGGGCGGCGCAAGGGTGAACGACGAGATCGCCGCCGATGCCGGACAGATGTTCGGCGCAGGCCATTTCGCCACCCCGCTGAAGCTGACCGCCGGCAAGAAGCGCCACGCGCTCGTCGTGCTGGACTGAGCCGGATCGGCACCCGGCTGGCCGGGCGCCGGGGCGGGATGATGGAGATGGGAGCCGAGATGGCGGGACGGCCGGAGCGGATCGCGACGCTCGACATCGCACGGACGCTGGCGCTGGTCGGCATGGCGGTCTTCCATTTCACCTTCGACCTGCAGATGTTCGGCCATCTCGCGCCCGGCACCACTGCCACCGGCGGCTGGGTGCTCTTCGCGCGCCTCATCGCAGGCAGCTTCCTCTTCCTCGCGGGCGTGAGCCTGCAGCTCGCGCATGGCCGGGGCATCCGCCCGCGCGCCTTCGGGCGCCGCTTTTTGATGATCGCGGGCGCCGCCCTCTTGGTCACGGGGGCGACCTACATGGCGCTGCCCGAGCAGTTCGTCTATTTCGGCATCCTCCACTCCATCGCCGTGGCGAGTGTGATCGGGCTCGCATTCCTGCGCCTGCCGGCACTCCTGACACTTGCGGCGGCGGCGGCGGTCCTCGCCATCGCTCGGATGCCGGCCGCGGAGGTCTTCGAGGCGCCGTGGCTGCACTGGCTCGGCCTCGCGACGACGACCCGGCCGTCGGTCGATTTCGTGCCGGTCTTTCCCTGGCTCGCCCCCTGCCTCGTCGGGATCGCGCTCGCGCGGCTGGCCGGGCGCGCAGATCTCTGGGACCGGTTGCGCCGGGTGGAGGGGCGCCTGTCCGCCGCCTCGCTGCAGGCGCTCGCCTGGCCCGGGCGCCACAGCCTTGCGATCTATCTCATCCATCAGCCGGTGCTCTACGGCCTCGTCTGGGCGGCAACGGTAACGATGCGCTGATGCCCCGGCGGAGCGGGGGGCTGTCTGCCCCCCACGCCCCCGACAGGTCGGGGGCTCCCCCCGAGAGTATTTGAAGACAGAAAGTGAGCGGCGATGCGTCACTTTCTATCTTAAAATACTCCCGCCGGAGGCCGACGACGAGAGGAAAGTCTTGCGCCGCAGGCGCGCAATCAGAAACGAGTCAGTTGCCGAGCATCCATCTGCCGTCCGGGTGGAAAGCGTGGAAGACGAAGGCAAAGATGACGTCATGGACGACGTCGTGGCCGCTGACCGCGTCACGGACGCGGATGTTGCCGACCTCGCGGCCCTTGGCGATCCGCCCGGAATCGAGGGCGGACGCCTGGCCCCGGCTCCAGCTGATCCGCACCCCGGCCTCGGCGATCTCGCCCGCCCGCGCCACCCGTTCGAGCGGCCAGGCGCGGTTGCCGACGCGCACCACGCGGGACAGCGGCTCGATCCCGTGGGGCGGCATCTCGCCATTGTAGAGGAAGGGCCGGGCGAGGCTGTCGTAGCCGGCATAGGGGTTGCGGCCGTAGCTGCGCGGCCAGTCGGGCTCGTCCATCACCAGCCCGTCGGGGTTGCGGGCGCGGAACGCGCCCCAGCTTTCCATCCAGCCCGGAAGCTGGGTGAGCTTGCGCCCGGTCAACTTGCCGACGATCGCCTCGCCCAGCGCCTGCTGCCACCAGCTCTCGGTCTGGCGGTCGTACATGATGAGGTCGGAATGGCGGAGCTTGCCCGAAACGCCGAAACTCAGGGTCTGCCCGCCGAGGCGGCGGTCGAAGATCATCCCGGCGTTGCACAGCGGGCAGAAGGTCACCGCCACCGGCACGCCCGCCACCTCGTCGTTGACGATCTCGTGCCAGGTCAGGTAGCGGATCGGCCAGGCGCGCGGCTTGGCCTCGCCGAGTTCGAGCACCATCACCGGCTCGCGGTCGTCGAGGCGGCGCTCGGAGCCGACAGGGATCATCCTTGCGCCGTCGAGCGCGGGGATGCCGTCCTTCGGCGGGCCGCCGGAGAGGATCTCGGCGAAGGGCACCGATGCGCGGGAGAAGTTGGTGCGCGGCCATTCGGCGCGCCAGCGGTCCGGCGCGGCGAGCGCGGCGGCGGCGAGCGCGAAGACTGCGACGAGGGCCGGGGCCAACCCGGCCAGAAGGCGGATCGCGGACATGGAAACCCCCGCCCGGCACTCTGGCGCGGGCGGGGGCGTTTTTCCAGCACCGGGGCGCCGGTCTCACCCGAAGGTGAAAAGTCGTGTTATTCCTCCACCGTCACCGTGACCATGCGGTCGGGCTCGCTCACCGCGCCGTTCAGGTCGGGATTGCCCTTCTTGATCGCGTCGACCACTTCCATGCCGCCGATGACATGGCCGATCACGGTGTACTGGCCGTTCAGGAACTCGCCGGGCGCAAACATGATGAAGAACTGCGAGTTCGCGCTGTCGGGATCGGCGGACCGCGCCATGCCGACGACGCCGCGCATGAAGGAATGCTCGGAGAACTCCGCCGGGATGTTCGGCAGGTCCGACGCGCCGGTGCCCGCGAGCGCCAGGTCGCCGCCGGCCTTGCCGTTCTGGACGTCGCCGGTCTGGGCCATGAAGCCCTCGATCACCCTGTGGAACACGACGCCGTCATAGGCGCCGCGACGCGCCAGTTCGGTGACCTGGGCGACGTGCTTCGGCGCGATGTCGGGCAGAAGGTCGACCGTGACCTTGCCGTTGGCCTCGCCCGCGACCTCGATCACGAGGTTCGGGCCCGGTCCGTCCTCGGCCGCCGAGGCGCTGCCGGTGGACTTGACATAGAGGAAGAACGCGGCGCCGACAGCCACGGCGGCGGCGGCGATCCCGCCGATGATGACGCGGGCGTCAGACATCGGCCGCGACCTTCACCGCGATCATCCGGTCGGGCGACGCGGGCGGTTCGCCGCGGGCGATCTTGTCGACATGCTCCATCCCCGAGATCACCCGGCCGTAGACGGTGTACTGGCCGTTGAGGAAGTGGTTGTCCTTGAAGTTGATGAAGAACTGCGAATTGGCCGAGTTCGGGTTCTGCGACCGCGCCGCGCCGAGCGTGCCGCGATCGTGCGGCAGCTTGGAGAACTCGGCCGGCAGGTCCGGCAGGTCGGAGCCGCCGGTGCCGCAGCGGCCGGGGTTGTAGTTCTGTTCCATGTTCGCGTGCTGGACATCCCCGGTCTGGGCCATGAAGCCCTCGATCACCCGGTGGAAGGCGACGTTGTCGTACTTGCCGGCGCGGGCGAGTTCCTTCATGCGCGCCGAATGCTTGGGCGCGACGTCGGGCAGAAGCTCGATCACCACGTCGCCGTTCTTCAGCGTCATGATGATGGTGTTTTCGGGATCCTTGATCTCTGGCATGAACGCCTCCTTCGATTTCGGCGGCGACCCTAGAGCGCGGCGCGGTCCAAGAAAAGGCCAAAGCGTTCCGGTCGGTTGACCTTCGCCTATGCTTCGGGCGATTTGGCGCGTAAGTCTTGAAAAAACGCACGGCCCGAAAGGATTCTCTTGATGAGCTGGAAAACCATCGACGACATGGACTTCAAGGGCAAGGTCGCTCTGGTCCGCGTCGACATCAACGTGCCGGTCGAGGCCGGGCGCGTCACCGACGCCACGCGGATCGAGAAGATCGTGCCGACGGTGAAGGACATCCAGGAGAAGGGCGGCAAGGTCGTGCTCTTGGCGCATTTCGGGCGGCCTGAGGGCCAGGTCGTGCCCGAGATGAGCCTCAGGGTCACGCTGCCCGCGCTCGAGGCGGCGCTCGGCCAGACGGTCGGCTTCGCGGATAACTGCATCGGGGCGCCGGCCAAGAAGGCGGTGGCGGCAATGGAGCCGGGCGACGTCCTGCTGCTCGAAAACACCCGCTTCCATGCCGGCGAGGAGAAGAACGACCCGACGATGGCCGCCTCGCTCGCGGCACTCGGACTGGTCTATGTCAACGACGCCTTTTCGGCCGCGCACCGCGCCCATGCCTCGACCGAGGGCATCGCGCACCGGATGCCGTCCTGCGCCGGGCGGCTCATGGAGGCCGAGCTCAAGGCGCTGAACGCGGCACTCGGCAATCCGGAGCGGCCGGTCGTGGCGATCGTCGGCGGCGCCAAGGTCTCGACCAAGCTCGATCTGCTCGGCAATCTCGTCGAGAAGGTCGACCATCTCGTCATCGGCGGCGGCATGGCCAATACCTTCCTCGTCGCGAAGGGGATCGAGGTCGGCAAATCGCTCGCGGAGCGCGACATGGCCGAGACCGCGCGGGAGATCCTCGCCAAGGCCGAGGCCACGGGCTGCGCCATCCACCTGCCGACCGACGTGGTGGTGGCCAAGGAGTTCAAGGTCGGGGCGGAAAACCGTACCGTCGCGGCCGGCGAGTGTGCGGCCGACGAGATGATCCTCGATGCCGGGCCGGATACGGTGGACCTGATCGCCGAGGTCTTCGCCCGCTGCCGCACGCTGATCTGGAACGGCCCCCTCGGCGCGTTCGAGACCCCGCCCTTCGACGCGGCGACGACGATGGCGGCGCAGAAAGCGGCGGAACTCACCCGCGGCGGCCGGCTGGTCTCGGTCGCCGGCGGCGGCGACACGGTCGCGGCCCTGAACAAGGCCGGGGTGGCCGAGGATTTCAGCTACATCTCGACCGCGGGCGGCGCCTTCCTCGAATGGATGGAAGGCAAGGTCCTGCCGGGCGTCGCGGCGCTCGAGAACTGAGGCCGGCAGCGCCGCCCTGCCCCGCGCGGCGGCGCGTCATACCCGGCGGCCGCCGCGCTCCTGCGACATCAGACGCGCCACCTCCGCGTCGGGGATCGCCTCGGCGGCATAGCCGAACGTGCCGTCGTGCAGCACCTCCCGTCCGGCCCGGGCCAAGGCGCCGAGTGCTGCGCGGGCGAAGGAGCCGCCGACGCTGATGCGGCGCACGCCGGCGGCGGCGAGGTCGGCCACCGTGCAGGCCGGCCCCGAGAGCCCGGCCACGACATTGACCGGCCGGTCGACCGAGCGGCAAACGGTGCGGATCGCATCGAGATCGGGCAGGCCGGGCGCGAAAAGCACATCCGCCCCGGCCTCGGCGAAGGCCTGAAGGCGGCGGATCGTATCGTCAAGGTCGGGCCGTCCCCAGAGATAGTTCTCGGCCCGCGCGGTCAGCAGGAATGGCCGCCCGCGCACCGCTTCGGCCGCCGCGCGGATCCGTTCGACGGCGAGGGAGAACGGATGGATCGGATCGCCGGGATCTCCGGTCGCGTCCTCGATGGAACCGCCCGCGAGGTCGAGGTCACAGGCCATCGTGACCGTATGCGCGCAGGTCTCGGGTGCCGCGCCAAAGCCGTCCTCGAGATCGGCGGTCACCGGCAGGTTGGTCGCGCGGGCGATTGCGGCGGCATTGAGCAGGATCTCCTCGCGCGTCAGCGCCGCGAAAGAATCGCGCCGCCCGGTGGAGAAGGCATAGCCCGCGCTGGTCGTCGCCAGGGCCTCGAAGCCGATATCTGTGAGGATACGCGCCGAGCCCGCGTCCCAGGCATTGCCGACGACGAACGCCCCCTCGCGGGCGTGGAGTGCCCGGAACCGCTCGAATCTCGTGGTCTGATCCTGCATTCTGTTCTCCAGTCGCAGTGAGAAGCGTCTCGAGGCAGCGTAGGCGCATACGGCGCGCCGGCAAACCCGCACGATGACGCGACGTTCGCCCCGAACCGCCACAGTTTTGCCTCGGGCGGCGGGATAAAAGGGGACAGAAATCTGGCGGGATCAGGAAAGCATAAACATGGCGGCGAAATGGACGCTGATCACCGGGGCGTCGGACGGTCTCGGCCGCGAGTTCGCGCGGATCGCGGCGGCCGAGGGGCGCGACCTGATCCTCGTCGCGCGCCGCGCCGAGAGGCTGGAGTCGCTGGCGCAAGAGCTGCGCGCCCGCTACCGGATCGCGGTCGAGGTGATGCCGGCCGACCTGTCCGATCCCGCCGCGGTCGACGCACTGTGGCGCCGTGCCGCGCACCGGCGCCAGATCGAGGTGCTGGTCAACGATGCCGGGTTCGGGCTGAACGGCGCCTTCGCCGACACCGACCTGGCCCGCGAACTGGCCTCGATCGCGGTCAACGTCATGGCGCTCACGATCCTGATGAAGCACGCGGTCGGCCATATGCGGTCGCAAGGCGGCGGGCGGATCCTGAACGTCGGCTCCACGGCGGGGTTCATGCCGGGGCCGAACATGGCCGTCTACCACGCGACCAAGGCCTATGTCCTGTCGCTGAGCGAGGCGGTGGCCGAGGAACTGCGGGGCGGCAACGTCACTGTCACGGCGCTTTGCCCCGGCGCGACGGCGACCGGGTTCCAGAGCGTCGCGCAGATGGAAAACGCGCTTCTGCTGCGGGTCCTGCCGGTGGCAGAGGCCGGCGCGGTCGCCCGGGCCGGCTGGCGGGCGATGCAGCGCGGCCGTCGGATCTGCGTCACCGGATCGTTCAACCGGTTCTTCGCGGCGGCGCCGCGGCTCTCGCCGCGGGCACTGACGACGCGGATCGCGGGGCTGTTCCTGCGGTCCGGCGGCATTCGCGCGCGTTAGCGCCACCACATTTGCATGCGACCCGACTGTCGCCTAGAAGCGATGGAAGGGCGCGCGGCGCGCCCATTGCATTTCAAGCTTTCGCGCGGAGACGGACATGGCACGGCAAAATCAGGCAGAACAGATGCGTTCCGGCAAGGGCTTCATCGCCGCGCTCGACCAGAGCGGCGGCTCGACACCGAAGGCGCTGAAGCTCTACGGCGTCGAAGAAGGCGCCTGGTCGAACGACGACGAGATGTTCGCGCTGATCCACCAGATGCGCGCCCGCATCGCGACGGCCCCCGCCTTCACCGGCGAGCGGGTGATCGGCGCGATCCTGTTCGAAAAGACCATGGACGGCGAGATCGGCGGCAAGCCCGCCGCCCAGTTCCTGTGGGAAGAGCGTGGCGTGGTACCGTTCCTCAAGATCGACAAGGGGCTCGAGGACAAAGCCGACGGCGTGCAGCTGATGAAGCCGATCGGCGGGCTCGACGCGCTTCTCGACCGGGCAGTCAAGGCGGGGATCTTCGGCACCAAGGAGCGTTCGGTGATCGGCGCGGCCTCGGCCTCGGGTATCGCGGCGGTCGTGGCGCAGCAGTTCGACCTCGGCCGCCAGGTGCTGGCCAAGGGGCTGGTGCCGATCATCGAGCCGGAAGTGACGATCTCGATCGCCGACAAGGCCGAAGCGGAGGACATCCTGCTCGCGGAGCTGAAAAAGCAGCTCGACGCGCTGCCCGAAGGCGCGGACGTGATGCTGAAGCTGACGCTGCCGACCAAGGCCAATCTCTACAAGCCGCTGATCGACCATCCGCGGGTGATGCGCGTCGTCGCGCTGTCGGGCGGCTATTCTCGCGACGAGGCGAACGCGCTCCTGGCGCAGAACGCCGGCATGATCGCCAGCTTCTCGCGCGCGCTGACCGAGGGGCTCTCGGCCAAGCAGGACGACGCCGAGTTCAACCGCACGCTCGACGCCACGATCCAGTCGATCCGCGACGCCTCGGTGGCCGGCTGACAACGCCGGTCTGGCGAAACGCGATGTGGGGGATTCCCTTCGCGAATCACTTGTGCCATGATTCTCGCAGCCGCCCGACGAAGGCGGCGCGAAGAGGCAGATCATGAGTGTATCGCGGAGCCGTCCCGCCCTTGGCGTCGTCGTCTACTTCGCCCTCGCATCGGGACTTGGCTTCTATTTCACCTTCGCCGCCGTCCAGGGTGACTACGGGGTGTTCCGCCGGGTCCAGGCGACGGCCGAGAAGGCGGCGCTGACGGCCGAGCGCGACCGGCTGAAGATCGAGGTGGCGCGGATGGAGAACCTGACCCGCCGCCTCTCGGACGACTACCTCGACCTCGACCTGCTGGACGAGCGCGCCCGCGACGTGCTCGGCCTGATCCGCGCCGACGAGATCGTCATCCACTGACGCTTCGGCGCGGCCGCTCCACGCGTCAGTTCCGAAGACATGCTTGCGATCATACGGCGAAGGGTCGGCCGGAGGCTTTGGCCGTGCCGCAGACATCGGCAGAATCCGCGCGTCCATCCCGTCAGGCACCTGCCCGAATACGAAGTCGGGAAACGCTTGCCTGCGGTGGCGGCGGGATCGCCGTTGACCATGTTGTGCCGCACGAGATTCAGGATATCTTTCAGCGAGTGACAGCACAGGCGTTCTGCCTCGGAGTCGCGGCGCGGGCCTTGCTCCTGGCCAGATCCGGCAATGAATGGCGCGCACAAATATTGCTCGCGATTCTTCGCAAACTGCGCTATAGGGTAGTTTAACGTTGAACTACTTTCTCGCCATTGGGAGGTTCTCGGCATGGCCGCAAGAAAAAGCGCCGCAACATCAAACACATCCAAGGAAGATCTGCTGAAGTATTACCGCGAGATGCTTCTGATCCGGCGATTCGAAGAGAAGGCCGGCCAGCTCTACGGCATGGGTTTGATCGGTGGTTTCTGCCACCTTTACATCGGCCAGGAGGCAGTGGTCGTCGGGCTCGAGGCGGCTGCCGAGGAAGGTGACAAGCGGATAACCTCCTATCGCGACCACGGCCACATGCTGGCCTGCGGCATGGACCCCAAGGGCGTGATGGCCGAACTCACGGGCCGCGAGGGCGGGCTGTCCAAGGGCAAGGGCGGCTCGATGCACATGTTCTCCAAGGAGAAGCATTTCTACGGTGGCCACGGCATCGTCGGCGCCCAGGTGCCGCTCGGCGCCGGTCTCGCCTTCGCGGACAAGTACAAGGAAAACGGCCGCGTCACCTTCACCTACTTCGGCGACGGCGCGGCGAACCAGGGCCAGGTCTACGAGACCTTCAACATGGCCGCGCTGTGGCAACTGCCGGTGATCTTCGTGATCGAGAACAACCAGTATGCGATGGGCACGTCGCAGAAGCGCTCCACGTCGACGCCGGACCTGCATACGCGCGGCCTCGCCTTCGGCATCTCGGGCGAGACCGTTGACGGGATGGATGTGCTGGCCGTGAAGGCCGCGGGCGAAAAGGCGGTGGCGCATTGCCGCGCCGGCAAGGGCCCGTACATCCTCGAAGTCATGACCTACCGCTACCGCGGCCACTCAATGTCGGATCCGGCCAAGTACCGGACCCGCGAGGAGGTGCAGAAGATGCGCGAGGAGCGTGACGCGATCGAGAACGTGCGCGAGCTTCTGCTGCAGGGCAAGCATGCGAGCGAAGACGATCTGAAGGCCATCGACAAGGAGATCAAGGCGATCGTCAACGAGGCGGCCGAATTCTCCAAGGTGAGCCCCGAGCCCGCGCTCGAGGAGCTCTGGACCGATATCTACGCGTAAGGGGGACACGCATATGGCTACCGAAATTCTGATGCCGGCGCTTTCCCCGACGATGGAGGAAGGCAAACTCGCCAAGTGGCTGGTGAAGGAGGGCGACACGGTGTCGTCCGGTCAGATCCTCGCCGAGATCGAGACCGACAAGGCGACGATGGAGTTCGAGGCCGTCGACGAGGGTATCGTCGGCAGGATCCTTGTTGCCGAGGGGACCGAGGGCGTGAAGGTCAACACGCCGATCGCGGTTCTCGTCGAGGAAGGCGAGAGCGCCGATGCCGCGCCTTCCGCCGCAGCCGCTGCGCCGGCCGCCGAAGCCCCTGCCCCGGCGCCGGCCGTTGCAACCGCTGCTCCCGCGGCGCCCGTGGTCGACGCGTCTCCCGACTGGCCGGAAGGCACGGCGATGAAGACGATGACGGTGCGCGAGGCATTGCGCGAGGCGATGGAAGAAGAGATGACGCGCGATGCCGACGTCTATCTCATGGGCGAGGAGGTCGGCGAGTATCAGGGCGCGTATAAGATCAGCCAGGGCCTGCTCGACCGGTTCGGATCAAAGCGCGTGATCGACACGCCGATCACCGAGCATGGCTTCGCCGGCATCGCCGTGGGTTCTGCCTTCGGCGGGCTTCGTCCGATCGTCGAGTTCATGACCTTCAACTTCGCCATGCAGGCGATCGACCACATCATCAACTCGGCGGCGAAGACCCTCTACATGTCGGGCGGCCAGATGGGTTGCCCGATCGTCTTCCGCGGTCCGAACGGTGCCGCCGCCCGCGTGGCCGCGCAGCACAGTCAGGATTACGCGGCATGGTATGCGCAAATTCCGGGTCTCAAGGTCGTGCAACCCTACTCGGCGGCTGACGCCAAGGGTCTGCTCAAGACCGCAATCCGGGATGCGAACCCCGTGATCTTCCTCGAGAACGAGATCCTTTATGGCCGCTCGTTCGAAGTGCCTGATCTCGAAGACTTCACGATTCCCTTCGGCAAGGCGAAGGTCTGGCGCGAGGGGACGGACGTGACGCTTGTGTCGTTCGGGATTGGCATGAGCCACACGCTCGAAGCCGCCGACAAGCTCGCGGCGGAGGGGATCAGCGCCGAAGTCATCGACCTCAGAACGCTCCGGCCCATCGACACGGCAACCGTGATCAAATCGGTAATGAAGACCAACCGGTGCGTGACGGTCGAGGAAGGCTGGCCGGTCTGTTCGATCGGCAACCACATCTCGGCGGTCCTGATGCAAGAGGCCTTCGACTACCTCGACGCGCCCGTCATCAACTGCACCGGCAAGGACGTGCCGATGCCGTATGCGGCCAACCTCGAAAAGCTGGCGCTAGTGACCTCGGATGAGGTTGTGGCGGCGGTGAAGCAAGTCACCTATCGGTAAGGAGGCAAACACATGGCAACCGAAATCCTGATGCCGGCGCTGTCTCCGACGATGGAGGAGGGCACGCTCGCCAAATGGCTCGTGAAGGAGGGCGACACCGTGTCGTCCGGCGATATCCTGGCCGAGATCGAGACCGACAAGGCCACGATGGAGTTCGAAGCGGTCGACGAAGGCATCGTCGGCAGGCTCTTAATCGCGGAAGGTACGTCGGGCGTGAAGGTTAACACGCCCATTGCGGTCCTGGTCGAGGAAGGCGAGAGCGCCGATGCGGCTCCCGCCGCCAAATCGGCGCCAGCGACTGCGCCGGCTGCGGCTGCGGCAGCGCCTGCGACGCCACCTGCGGCGACCCTGGCCGTCGCGGTGTCGGGCGGCGCACGCGTCCTTGCTTCGCCGCTCGCGCGGCGTCTGGCAAAAGAGAAGGGCATCGACCTCTCGGCGCTGACCGGCTCTGGCCCGCACGGGCGCGTTGTGAAGGCTGATGTCGAGGCCGCTTCGTCCTCGCCGGCCACCAAGACGCCGACCGCAGCGGTGCAAACCCCAGCGACAGCCGCATCCGCACCGGCGGCAATGCCCGCAGGGCCGTCGGCGGCGAGCGTTGCGAAGCTGTACGAGGGCCGCGATTACGAGGAGATGCCGCTCGACGGGATGCGGAAGACCATCGCTGCCCGGCTTACCGAAGCCAAGCAGACGATCCCGCACTTCTATCTTCGCCGCGACGTGCAACTCGATGCGCTGATGAAGTTTCGCGGTCAGCTCAACGCGCAGCTCGAAAGCAGGGGCGTCAAGCTTTCCGTCAACGACTTCATCATCAAGGCGTGCGCCAACGCGTTGCAGGCGGTGCCCGATGCCAACGCGGTTTGGGCCGGTGACCGGATCCTGAAACTCAAGCCTTCGGACGTTGCTGTCGCCGTCGCGATCGACGGCGGGCTGTTCACTCCGGTGCTAAAGGATGCGCACCAAAAGTCGCTTTCCGCGCTGTCGTCCGAGATGAAAGACCTCGCCGGCAGAGCCCGCTCTCGCAAGCTCGCACCGCATGAATACCAGGGCGGCAGCTTCGCGATCTCCAACCTCGGCATGTTCGGTATCGACAACTTCGACGCGGTCATTAATCCACCGCACGGCGCAATCCTTGCCGTGGGGGCCGGCGTCAAGAAGCCGGTTGTGAAAGCCGACGGCGAAATTGGCGTGGCCACTGTGATGTCGATGACGCTTTCGGTCGATCACCGGGTAATCGACGGCGCACTCGGCGCTGAACTTCTCAAGGCTATTATCGAGAACCTCGAAAATCCGATGGCGATGCTTGCTTGAAAAAGAGGCCGGGGCCCTGCGCCCCGGCCTTTGCCGTCGTCCGGATGCCTTCAGACGCCGTCGTCGATGACCTGATCCATCGTCAGAGCAGGCTGGGCGCAGCCGGCCTCGCCGATCACCTTTGCGGGGACACCGGCAACCGTGGTGTTTCTCGGGACTTCGTGTAGAACCACCGATCCGGCCGCAATGCGCGAGCAGTCGCCGATAAGGATATTGCCAAGGATCTTGGCGCCCGCACCTATCAGGACGCCATTGCCGATCTTCGGATGCCGGTCGCCGTCCTCCTTTCCGGTTCCGCCAAGTGTGACCGAATGCAGCATCGACACATTGTCGCCTACAACCGCCGTCTCACCAATGACGATCGAGTGAGCGTGATCGATCATGATCCCCTTACCGATAAGGGCATTCGGGTGAATATCGACGCCAAAGACCTCGCTCACGCGCATCTGGACGAAATACGCAACATCGCGCCGACCGTTCGTCCAGAGCCAATGACCTATCCGGTAGGCTTGGACGGCCTGAAAACCCTTGAAAAAAAGCATCGGTTGCATGAAGCGATGGCATGCCGGGTCACGGTCATAGACCGCGACAATATCGGCCCGCGCCGATTGGCCGATTTCCGGATCGTCAGCATAAGCTTCGTCGGCAATCTCGCGCAGTATCTGCTCGCTCATCTCG
Source organism: Albidovulum salinarum (assembly GCF_025673475.1). Lineage (NCBI taxonomy): Bacteria > Pseudomonadati > Pseudomonadota > Alphaproteobacteria > Rhodobacterales > Paracoccaceae > Albidovulum > Albidovulum salinarum. The sequence goes on from NZ_JAOVQO010000010.1 coordinate 77,340, forward strand.
CCCGAGGCGAGCTTGAGCGAGAACCTGTACGCGAGCGCCCGCTCCAGGGTGGCGTGGTGCAGAAGACCTGAATGAATGAATCCGCCGAGGAGCGGTTCGTCGCGGACTGCCGCTCGCGCCTCCTCGCAGATATGCGACCAGACCGGATCAACCTGCGCAACTTTCGGTTTTGTTTCGGCCATGACAGCTTCCTCCGATTTCCAGTCAACATATAGCAGATAGGATCGGTGCGTGAAACTGGAAGAGGCAGCGCCAGGCGTGGATCACACTTCGCGACGACGCCAGTCGAGTAGCACATCGAACACGGACGCCATCGCTTCCAGATACCGAAGTTCGGAAAGGAACGGTTCAGGTGCGAGTCGCGCATTGGGCGGCGTCGCGGCCGAGAGGCTGCCGTTTCCCCAGAGCGGATGGTTGCGTCCATGGCGCTTGCGGAACAGATCCGCCGCATGGGCGCACTCGAGGAATCGCCATACCGCCCCGGGCCATTCTTCTCTGGGTAAGTGCAATACCGCACGCGCGGCCGCGGCCACGTCGCCATGGGTCAAAGTGCGCACGGGTCACAAGTTCGGAACGGCGATTTCCATGTAGTGGACCGCGATGCGGACCTTTCCGCCGGAGAACGTGCCTCCCGCCGCATCGAGTTGCATTACCTCGGGCGCGTAGAACGCTGTTGGCTGCCCCAGACCCCCCCGCGCCCAAGAACCCACACTGAGGCTCAGCCCCGACCCGTAGCGCCCGGCTGCTCCGGGATTGCCGAGAGACCAACTCGTGAGAGATCCCGTGACCGCTGCAATCACCCGCGCCGTCGCACCGACTACCACGGAATTGGGCGGGATTATCGCCGACGTCGTCGAGACCGAACCGGCCGTAATCACGTGGTCTGTCTCCGCCACGGCGAAGCTCAAGCCGGCATTTGAGGGCGACAGCGTCATCATCCCGGCGCGCCACCCAGAGCCGTCATGTAGCGCCTGCGCACCCTCGTCAAGGATCACCGTCCGCCAGCCCCGTCGAGGTTCGGCGAACTCCCACCCACCGTTCGTACCAATCGCCACATTTCCGTCCTGACCCGACCACTCGTTCACTGCACCGACAGGCACACCGTAGCACGCGCCATCGACAACGATCGCGGGCGGGATCGTTACGCTGCGCGAGACCAGGGTCAACGAGACGAGGCCGTCGAGCCGGGTAAGCGCCTCATTCATCGTCACGTGCTTCTGAGCCTGTGCGGGCTGAAGAAGCGGCAAACCAAGCTGGTTCGTGTTAAACATCGACGCTGATCCTCGTGAAGGGGCCCGCTCCGAACTGGTCGGACAACTGGGCGACATGGATTTCGAACGGAGCGTTGACCCCGTCGAGGGCTTGTAGACCGGCCGGGTAGGTCCAGCCGGGCTGGGCAAGTGTCACGGTGCGCCGGGTGGCTGCACCCTGCACGATGCGAAGCTCGTAGATCTCCAGCGCCTCGCCCAACGGCACATCGAAACCAGACCAGCTGTCCCCGTCGATACGCGTCCTACGGATCCAGCCGATGTCCAAATCGCCCAGAGAGTTCCGTTGTGCTCTAAGATGAACAGGGGACAGCGGGCGAAGCCCGATTCCGGTGAAAGCTTCAACCCGGTGGGCATAGGACGGATCGCCATAGCCGCGCTTCGCTGGGCCGATCCGGTAGTGCCGGGCCAGATCACGCTCCGCCACGGAGAGCTTGATCTGCTGCGGAACCCCGTTCATCAGAACGACATAGCTTCCCGGCGGCCACGCGTCGGGCGCTATCGCATCGCTACCCGCCTGCCCACGAAGACGCATCGACAGGTCGTAGGTGTCCTTTGCGATCAGCGCGGCCTCCGCGAACTGGAAGAGCTCCCAGTTCGCTGAGGCTCCGTCTCCGATCGCCATCACGTTCGCCCCATTGAGAATCTGGCTCGGACTGACGGAGTTGAGCGTTCCGCCGCTCACCTTCACCCTCAACGGCACCCCCCGGTCCCACTGCCCGGGCTGTGCCCGATACAGGACGTTTTCGGTCTGACCGATCACCGACGCAGCCTTGATGAGAAGATTGAGCTGGTACCCAGAATCGCTGTCTGACGCGTAGAGCGCCGCCTCCGGCCAGGGCGAGGCTGTGACCGCGACATGGGGCCGATGCGGCGCTTCCTGACCGCTCATCAGTGGCAGGTCCATGAACAGAGCAAAGACAGGCACGGGCGCGGCAAAGGCGCGCGGCGTCACGCGTTCCTCCGCTTCGTCTGACGGCTGATAGACGGCCGGCTCCACCCGGACGGCCTCGACCTCAATTTTCCCCGCCTGTTCGACCCTGTCGATCCGGTACAGCCCGCCACCGTCCAGCGAGATGACGTCACCCGCGCCGAGATGGCCGAGAGATGGTGGAAGCGCGAGCCGCGCGCCATCACGCGCGACCCGAGCCTCGCTCATCCAGCGCTCGACGATCCCCTGCCCCTCCGACCGCGTCAGAGCAAGCGCGACGTCCGACTGCGTCGTCGTGCGCGCCTCCTCGTCAGGAAAGATCGCCTCGACGGCTCGTGCCTCGTAGTCGCCGTCTGCCTCGACATAGTTCAGCCGAACCCGGCCCGCGATTTCGACCTCTGTGGCGCGAGATGTCTCGACCCACCCGTTGGTGTCGCCGCCGACGGCCAGCTGGTCGGCGCCGATCACTGCGTCCGCCAAGCCATCGCGCATGCGGAACGTGAGAACTCCGCCCCGTTCAAGCGCGTCGAACCCATAGCTGAGCATCAAAGGTTGCAGCGCCGCCCGGCCGCTTCCAACATCCGCCACTTGGTAGCCTCGGACCAGACCGTAGAGCCCGGAGACGTCGACGGACGCAAGCCCGGATCGCGCGCAGATCTCCCCGACGACGCTGGAGAGCGGCTGGGCCGAGACGCGTCCCGTGATCCAGTGACCGCGCGCATAATTGTCCCCGTCAGACCAGATGTTCTCAAGCGCCGGAAACTGCGGAAACGGACGCGCATCCCAAGCCCACGCGTGAGCCCGCCTCATGTCGATCATAGGCTCCAGATATTCCTCGGAAATCGGGTTGTTCGCCGGATCGTTCCAATAGTCGATCATCGCGCGCAGGTATTGCATCTGCATCAAGTCGTCGCGGCGCCCGTTCGAATAGGCAGGCAGGACCGATTCCGAGGACTTCGGATCGAGGAACTTGTTGGGCTCGTTGGCGCCCTTCTCAATGGCCGCGCAGCCAAATTCGGTAAACCAGATCGGTTTCGACTGCGGCACCCACGGGCTCGGCGTGAGTGATTTTGCCCCCCCGATCCGGTTGTGATGCGGGTTCTCCCACCACCTGCGAATATCCTTGTAGCGCCATATCCAGTGATCACCATAGGCGCCGTCGGTAATCGGCGTGCGGATCTGCGCGTCGCGATGGGCCTTACTGGCATAGTACCAATCGTAGCCCTCCCCCCCGGCGATGTTGGCCTTCAGGTAGTCGAGGTTGTAGATCGACCCCCAATGCGCATCGGCGTGATCATGGCCGTCGCGCCAGTCAGCCAACGGCATGTAATTGTCGATCCCGACGAAATCGATGTTCGCATCAGCCCACAGGGGATCGAGGTGGTAGAAGAGATCGCCGGTTCCGTCCTGATAACCGAAGTATTCGGACCAGTCTGCGGCATATCCGATCATCACGGATGGCCCGAGGATCGAGCGGACGTCGGCAGCAAGCGCCCTGAGGGCGGTGACCGCCGGAAAGCTGTCCCCCGCGCCGCGGATCTGCGTGAGGCCGCGCATCTCCGACCCGATACAAAACGCCGTCACTCCACCTGCCGCCGCGCAAAGATGCGCGTAGTGTAGGATGAAACGCCGGTAGGACCACTCTTCCGGGCCGGTGTAGGTGACGGTCGTACCGGCCACCGAAAAATCTTCGATCTGCGTCGTTCCGAAGAACTCCGAAACCTCGGCGGCGGCAGCCGCAGTCCGGTCCGGGCTCCCGGCCCGCCCCGGAGCGATCGACAGCGTAATCCGCCCGCGCCAGGGAAGTACGGGCTGACCCGACGCTCCGCTCCAGGGATCCGGCAGGCTGTTTCCGGCCATCTGCTCCATCAAGATGAACGGGTAGAAGACAACCGCCTTGCCCTGCTCCCGCAGCGCCGCGACGGCCTCCACGACCGAAACATCGGCCGGAGTGCCGCCATAGACCGGCCGATCATTGCCTCGGATCACCTCCTCGGCGCTCGACCGCGAGATGCCAGCCGCGCGCCACGGCATTCCGACCCCGTCAAAACGATTGTCCTCGACCTTCGGCTTCACGCGACACTGGCCGCAGCGCAGATCGCTCCCGAACCAAGACACGACCAGCGAAACCGAACCGCAGCCCGGCAGCTCTTCGCGCAGCATGTCGAGGGACACTGCCATGTCCGTCTTGCCTGTGGGTGTGTGGATGTTGGCCGAGACGTTCTTCCCGACCCCGGTCGCGTAGTGGACAGGGGTTGTCGCCAGCGCATACTCGCCGGTGCCAGGGATCATCGCAACGCCGCTGATACCCCGCGTAAGATCCGTCACCTTGTCGATTCCGGGCCCCTGTGCCGGACGCAGGACTTCGAAGCTGAACTGCGGCACTCGATTGCCGAACTGCCCCAGCTCGAGTTCCTCGAAGACCACATAGGCCGTCCCTCGGTACGCCGGAACCCGCCCGGCACCCTCGATCGCTTCTATCTTCGGATCGGGCAGCTGGTTCTCGCCACCGGCATAGACCCGCATGTTCACGTCATCTCGGGAGATCTCGACACCGTCGGCCCAGACCCGGCCCACGCGCGTGATCTTTCCTTCACAGAGCGCCACGGCAAGGCTCACCGTGTACGAGTACTCCGTAACCTCCGGCGCTGCGGGCCGAGGAGTGCCTTTGCCGCCTCCGCCGCCCGACGCTGCCGCGCGCTCGTGAAAGCGCGACGCCCAGATCACTTGGCCCGACACCCGCATCCGGCCCCAGAGCTGACCGATCGGAGCGCCCTCGCTTGCACCGGTAAGACGGAAACGGTCGACCCGGCCGGTTTCGACCGCCTGCGATCCCGTTCCCAGCAGGCGCTGGTCTATGAAGTTGCCAACCACCGCACCGACCGCGCGCCCGATGACGGCGCCGGATAGCCCCAGTACCGACCCGCCAAATCCCGAACCGATCGCGGCCCCGGCGGCCGAAAGCAATATGGTCGCCATTCCGATCCTCCTTCAGGGAAATTCGAACCTCGCCACGACGCGGCGAAGCCAGGGTGCCGAAAGCGGGCTCTCGAACACGCCGTGCCCGGTGTAAGCGTGAATGAATGTCGCCGCGTCGCCGACCTCGGCAATAATCCCGAGATGCTTTGCGACAGACCCGTCACGCATCCTGAAAAGCACGACCTCGCCTGGCGCCGGAGCGCTCGCCATGTCGCATTCGCGCAGGTGCCTTCGCGCGGCCGTCCAGAGACGTTCGGCCCCTTCGGGCTCCGACCAGTCCCATGTATAGGCTGGCACCGGCTCTGGCTCCGAGCCGAAGAGTTCGCGCCAGACCCCGCGCAAAAGTCCGAGACAATCGGCCCCGGCGCCACGGACCGAGGCCTGGTGCCGATAGGGTGTACCTACCCACTCGCGCGCGATCTCGACTGCCCGCATGCCCGTCTCGACCGTCATCTCCGGCTCCCGCCATCGTTGACGCTTACCTTGACCGGGTAGGACATAAGCCAGTCCTCGCCCGGAATGTCAGGAAAGCCTCTGAAATTATTCAGATTTTCGAACTTGAGTCGACAACTGTCGGCCTGCCGGTCGCACCCAGCCTCGATCAGCACGGTGTTGCCAGGTTCGGGCGCCATGCCGAGCGACTGCCAGAGTTCAACCTCGCGTGCACCATTGGCTTTCAGCCTGTCGTTCTTGACGATGCCGACCAGCCCTTTAGCGCGACCGTCCAGTACCTTGAAGCGCCCCTTTTCGAACCAGCGGTCCTCGAAGCCCGCGAAACTCGCGAAACGGAAGACGCGCGCATCCTCCGCCTCCTCGACGGGTCGCTGGCTGGAATAGCCAGCCCTGCCAAGGTCGAACTTGCACCGCTTGTCGCCGAGGATCGCCGAGCACCGGGCATGATAGACGAACCCCTGCGGCTGGTTCAGTTCCTCTGCCAAGCCGCGTAGCTCTGCCGTGAACGCGCCTCCCGAACGGACGATCTCTCCCAGAGTTCCGCGGAATTGCAACGCACGGACCGAAACGTCCACCCAGTTCACCAACCATCCCCGTACCTCCGCGCCGTCGTAGCGGCCGGCCAGGATGTCCTGTTCGATTATGGCATCCGACCGCAGAGCCCCGAAGGCTTCAGTATTGTCGACCGACAAGCCGGTCGCTTGCTGGATCGCCTTCGCCGTCAGGCCCGAATCCGCGCGAAAATCAACTCCGTCGAAATGCAGGTCGCGATCGTGATCGGTGAATCCCAGAACCAGCCCATCCCGCCGCGTGACCGCGAAGGCCCGGCACAGTGTCGTGGCGCCAGACCTCAGATGCTCCCTAAGATCGTCAGGATACCCCCTCACAACCGCACCTCCACGACCGGCACAGTCGGAACGTCACCCGCCTGGAACGACGCGACCGAGACCTGAATGCGGTCGGTGTCGAACCTGACTGGCACGTCGAACTCGAACCCCGCAGTGATCCTCTCGTTGATCGATGGCGGGCTTGCGAAGGCGACGATCCCGGTCGCCGTGTCGACCGAAAAATGCACGCCCTCCGCCAGTTCGTCACCCTGGAGCCCGACCCGCACCGTTCCCGCCACCGGCTTCCGGATCACGCGCACCTGGTTCGCAGCACCCGACGCATAGGCCTTGACCAACTGGTACTCGGTCCGACTGCCGTCCCCGACGTCGATGAACTGGTCGGCCATGCCGACCGTCGCCGAAGCCGGGCAAGACTTGTAGTCGGCCCAGTCCTTCCAGCGGAACCCGTGCAGCTGACCCTGCCGCGCCTCGAAGAAGTCGATGAGCGCGCCGATATCGTCGAGACTGCGCAAGCCGACCCCGGCATCGTATCGCCGACGCGACTGTGACCAGGGCGTGTTGCGCTCCTCGAACCCGTTGCTCAACGACACCACCTCGGTGCGCCGTTCGGGGCCTCCGACCGAGCCAAAGCTCAGATTCGCCGGGAATCTCACTTCATGGAATGCCATCCGCCCCTCCTCAGCGATTGCGCTCGCCGCGCGACAATGCTCGCGCCATCTGCGCCGCGATCTGGCTCTGACTGCGGGCAAAGCCCTGCACGTCCGGCGTCGTCACGTTCATCACGATGTTGACCGGCCGACTGCCGCCCGAGGCCTGCACACCGAGCCGCCCATCGGCGCCACGCGTTAGCGGCATGATCGCCTCCGGCCCCGCCTCGCCCATCAGGCCGCGCCCGTTTCTCATCGGAAACATCGTCGGCGAAGAGACGACGCCCCCCTTGGCGAAAGGCATCACCCTGCCTTGCGCGAAACTCCCACCCTTCTCGAACGGTAAGAGCCCGCTCAGAATGCCGTTCATGCTCCCTGCGATGGCGCCACCGACCGCCTCTTGAACAGGCTTCATCGCGATGCTGTAGATACTGCTGGCCATCGTTCGTGCGACCTTGCCCAGCGCGTCCGATAGCTTCATCCCGTCGAAGATCAGCCCGTCGAAAGCCCGCCTGAGCCCGCCGCCGATACTGGTCGATAGGGTGCCGACCTCGCGCCCGGTGAAGACCATGCTCTCGCGCATCCGCCCGAGTTCCGCGTCGAAAGCCGCAGCCATCGTCTGCGCCCCGCCGAGGCTTGCCTCAAGCGCGGTCGCCTTCGCGGCCATACCGTCGATCCCGTCCAATCCGTCCGTCACCGCCATCTCAGCCTTCCTTATTCTTGTCCGGCCAGGCCCGCGCCAGTTCGTCCAGCCGCGCCCGATTCAGTGGCGCGACGGCCCCGGGATCGCCCAACATCAGGACCAGTTCCGCCGGCGTCAGCTTCCAGAACACGTCCGGCGCCAGCCCCAACCCCGACAGCCCCGCCCGCATCAACCCCGGCCAGTCGAGACCGCTCATAGCCCCTCCGGCACCGTGAACGCACGGGCGAGCAATTCGGCCGCCACCCGTGCGGCCTCGACCGGCCCGCCGCCGATCTCCACCTTCAAAAGGTCAGCCGCCGTGCCGGTCCAGCCGCCACCCCGAAGGCCCGCGACGACCAGCATCAGGACGTCGCGCGTCGAAAACCGCCCCGCCTCAAACCGCTCCACGAGCTCTATGAGCGTCCCGGTCTGCAACCCGGCTTCGAGCTCCGCCAGTGCGCCGAGCGTCAGCTTGGCGACACGAGCCTCGCCGTCGAGCCGGATCGCGACCTCCCCCGTCCAGGGATTTGCCATCAGATCGCCGTGAAGTTGAGGGCGCCAGCAGAGGCGAGCGACAGCTCGTAGGTTGCCTCGCCGTTATAGCTGCCCGCGTATTCGATCGACGTGATCTGGAACGGCCCCTCGACGACGCCGAAATCCGGGATGATCACCTGAAAACTCTCGATGCTGCCCGAGAAGAAGATCTGCCGCGCACGATCATCCGTGGCCGAGTCCACGAAGACGCCAGACCCCGACACGCTCGCGGACCGCACGCCGGCGCCGCCCAGAAGCTCGCGCCAGCCGCCCTGGCTTTCGAGGCTGGTCACGTCGACCGTCTCGGCATTGAAACTGATCCGCGTCGCCCTGAGCCCCGCGATCGTGAGGAATTGCCCGTCGCCCGTCAGGTCGAGCTTGATCAGAAGATCCTTGCCGTTCTGGGCCGCCATGTCCGTTCTCCGATTTGTGTAAGATTCGGGTCGTCAGGGAAGAACCGAGACCCGGAATTGTGTGAAACCCGCAAAGCCGTGCGCCGCTGTCCCGGTCGTGATCCGAAACGACCGGCTCAGTCCTCGACCCGCGCCCGGAACATCAGGTCAATCCGCCGCACGTCCGCTTTTTCGACCCTTCGCGCCCGAGCCGAAAGAAACCAAAGACCCACGAGTCGCCCCCGCGCCAGCACCGGCGTAGCATCGGTCAGCGCATCAGACACCGCCGCCGCCACCGCCTTGGCATTCTGGAACCCCGCCTGATCGGTCACGATCGAGACGGTGAACTCGTGAAACGCGCCCCGCCCCACCTGGTCGGACGCGTCGCGCACATCCTCTGGTCCGATCGAGACATAGGTTCCCGTCACCGTACCCGGCGGCACGGCATCGTAGATCGCCCCCGATACCAGCGCGTCCAGCGCCGGATCCGCGGTCAACGTCTGGTAGATCACCGCCTGCAACGCGGCGGCCGCTCCGTAGCTCATGCCACAACCTCCTCCTGCGCGAAGCAGGTCAGATACTTCCCGACAGGATCGGCTTCCGTGACGGCACTAATGCGGAAGGTGCGCGCGCCGTCCCGGAATCGCTGCTCCGGCTTCGGTCGCGACGGTGCCCCCTGCGGCGCCCCGCGCACGGTGATCCGGTAGGACACGCTCGACACGGTGAGGAACTCCCCGGCCCGCTCGCCGCCCGCCCCGGCATCGACCGCCGCCCAGAGCGCGCCCAGAACGACCCAGTTCAACGACCAGCCGCCGGCACCGTCCGGAACCCGCTGCGCCTCTTCCAGGACCAGCTTCCGGTTCAACCGCGGGGCGCTCATGCCGCGCCCCCGCCGAGAACACGCACCGTCCGCCAGCGCTCGATCAGGGCCATCACCCCAAACGGCATGCCGAGGCGCTCGCCCGCTTCGTGCCGGTTCTCGTGAAACTGCGCAGCCAGCAGGAACACCGCCTGCGCGAGGTCGTCCGGCACATCCGACCAGGACGGCCCGAAGCCCGCCGTAAAGAGGACCTCGACCGAGCCCCCCACTGGGATCCCCGGCAACAGCGCCCCTGCCGCCACGATCTTCGGCCGTTGCGCGTCCCGCTCCAGCCGGTAGCGCGCGGGGTCGATCACCTCCGCTTCGCCGCCGCGATCCTTCACGGTGACCAACACGATCGCGCTCACCGGCGCCACCGGGAAGGCCTGACACTCCGGCCAGCGCCATTGGTTGAGCTCCAGCACATGGTCCCGCGCGATCAGCGCCTTGCCGATGCGCCCCTCGATCGCCGCCAGCGCCGCCCGCAGGTAGCCCGCCACCAGCGCATCCTGCGCCCCGTCATCGGCGAACCCGGTGCCAAGCCTCAGATGGTCCTTGAATTCCGCCACCGGCAGCGCCGCCTGCGGCACCGGTGTCACTTCGCTCAGCATCATGGGATATCTCCGATAGTCGCGCCCGTCCCTCAGGAACGGACGCGGGCCAGCCCCGCATTGCTCGGACGGAGGGAGCAGCTAGACAACACGGATGGCTCAATCGGCCCGCGCCCGAACGGCCGGGACCCGAAGGCCCCGCCCGATCCGCCTCCCTTACGAGACGGCGAATTTCAGAAGCTTGATCGCGGCGAAGTCGCTCACGTCGCCACCCACACGCTTCGAGGCATAGAAGAGCACATGCGGCTTGGCCGAGAACGGATCGCGCAGAACCCGCATGTCGGGGCGCTCTGCGATCGTGTAGCCGTTGTGGAAGTCGCCGAAGGCGATGGCATATGCGTCGTTACCGATATCCGGCATGTCCTCGGCCACCAGCACCGGATAGCCCATCAGCCGCGCGGGCTCGCCGGCGGCAAGGCCGTCCGACCACAGGAACCGGCCGTCGGCATCCTTCATCTTGCGAACCGCGCCGGCGGTCTTCGAGTTCATCACGAAGCTCGCGTTCGCCCGGTATTCGGCGTTCAGCGCGTAGACGAGGTCGATGATCGCATCCGACGCGTTGGTCGAGGCGAAGTCACCCGCCGCCCCCGTCGGCACATAGCCGAGCGAGCCCCAAGCCCAGACGCCATTGGCGACAGCCCCATGCGCTAGGAAGCCCCTCGGCTTGTCGACGCCATTCCCGTTCACGAAGGCCTGCGCCTCGGCACGCGAGAACCGGTCGGCGATGCGCTCGGCCAGCCAGCCTTCGACATCGAAGGCGCTGTCGTCGAGCAGCCGCTGCGACGCCTTCGGCATCGCCGACAACTCGTGCAGCGGGATCGAGATGCGGTCGATCTGCGGCGTGCCGGTCTCGGCGGGCGAGCCCGTCTCCGTCGCCCAGCCCGAGCCGAGATCGGTGTGATCGACCAGCACGTCGAAAGAGGTCGCCTCGACACTCACCACATTGGCGATCGAGCGGAGCGACGAGGTCGATTTCAACACGCCCCGGATACGGTCCGAGGTCTGCGGATCGACGAGGAACCCGCCCTCGGCATTGACCTGGGTGTTGAGCGCCTTGCCCTCGAGCACCAGCCCCCGCAGCCCGTCGTCGTCGCCCGACCGCAGATAGGCGGCAAAGGCCTTCTTGTGCGGCGCCTCATGGTCGATGGCAGTCGAAAGGACCGGACGGCCCGGCATGTGAGATTTGCGATCCAGCATGGTCAGTCGCTCTTCCTGTTGTTGCAACTTCGATTTCATGTCGTCCTGAAAGCCCTTGAACTCGCTCAGGAAACCCTGAAGCGCAGACTTCATCTCCCCGGCCGGAGCGTCGGACACGCCTTCCCCGGCCCGAGCCCTCGTCTCGGTCGTCTTCATACCCATCACCTCACGTCAGGGGTTGCGTCGGACGGGACCTAACGCCCCGCCAGTGCCCGGCGCGCCTCGTCGAGCAAAGCCGCCAGTTCCCGCAGGTCGGCGTCACCAAGCGCATCGCTCTTGGCGCCGACCCGCGCCTCGGGAAGCATCGGGAAGGTCACCACCGACACCTCCCAAAGCTCCACCTCTCGAAGAAGCCGCTGCCCCTTCGCATCCTTCTCCGCCGTCACCGTTCGGTAGCCGATCGAGAGCCCGTCGATGGCGCCCGCCGCGACCAGGGCCGCCGCCTCGCGCCCCTTCTCGACTTCGGTCAGAATCCGGCCCTTGACCTTGAGCCCCCGCCCGTCCTCGGTGATCTCGTCCCAGACCCCGATCGGCTGGGCGGGATCGTGCTGCCAGAGCATCTTCACCGCGCGTCCCTGCGCCTTGAGCCGCTCCAGCGACTTTCCATAGGCCCCCGGCATCACGACATCGCCACCCTGATCAGTGATGCCAAAGAACGAGGCATAGCTCTCGATCCGGCATCCATCCCTGATGGCGACATCCTCGCCCAGCCGGCAAAACTTCATCTCCAGCCCGTAAATACCTGTTGTCATTCAAGATTTCCTATTTCGGCCCGAACTCGATCAGCGACTGCGCCGCCTGCGCCAGAAACACGCCCACGACCCCGAAGACCGTCATCCAGAGCCGCCTCTCCACCCCCCCGATCATCGCCTCGATCCGCTCCAGCCGCTTCTCGACCGTCTCGAACTGCAGCGCCATGATCCTCTCGGTCGCCTCGAAACGATGCTCGTACGGCTCCTTGAGATAGCGTGACCCCGGCCCCGTCATACTCATTCCTCATCCGCAAGCCGCGGCAGCCCGAGGATCGACCGCTTCTCGGCGTCGGTCAGGAACGTGGCCTCGCCCACCCGTTTCCATTGCTGGTCCCGCTCGGCCGCGAGTGCCGGCACCTGGTCGAGATCGGGGCGCAACTCTACCTGCTCGCCGAGATGGGTGGACAGCCAGTAGGACACCGCCGCAGTAACTCGCGTGGCCAGGGGCAGCACGGTCAGCCGGTAGAAGGCCCGGTTCGCCTCCTGGTAATTGGCATAGGTGGCATCCCCGGGAATCCCCAAAAGCATCGGCGGCACCCCGAAGGCGACCGCGATCTCCCGCGCCGCCGCCTCCTTGGTCTTCTGGAACTCCATGTCCGAGGGCGAGAACCCCATCGGCTTCCAGTCGAGCCCCCCCTCCAGCAGCATCGGCCGCCCGGCATTGCGCGCGCCCTGATGATGCATCTCCATCTCGTGGATCAGCCGGTCATACTGCTCGCCCGACAATTGCGCCTGCCCGTCCGCGCCCTTGTAGACGATGGCCCCCGACGGCCGCGCCGCATTGTCGAGAAGCGCCTTCGACCAGCTCGATGCCGAATTGTGCACATCGACCGCGACGGCCGCCGCCTGCAGCGGAGAAAGCCCGTAGTGGTCGTCCTGTGGATGGAAGGACTTGATATGACAGATGGGATCGACGGGACCGGTCATGTCGAACCGGTGCTTCCGCCCGCCGACGGTATAGTCATAGGCCACCGGCCAGCCATCCACTCCCGGCACCAGCGACATCCGGTCCGAGCGCAGCACATGCAGCTCCACCGGCAGCCCCCCGGCCCCGACCGCCTCGACATAGCCGTTCCCGCTCAGAAGCAGCTGCCCGTAAAGGGCCTCGAACAGCTCTGCCCGCCCCTGCCCCGGATTGGGGCGACGCATCAGCTCGGTCACGGGATGCACATCGTAGCGCCGCTCCCCGTCCTGGCAGACCAGAGGCAGCGCCGCTGCCGCCTCGGAAATGAGCTTCACCGCCCGGAACCCGACCGGATTGCCGGAAAACCCGGTCTTCGTGAGGCTCACCGTATCGCGCGGGCTCCATGCCACCCGGCCCGACGAGCCCCAGGCCACAACGCGCCCGGTGGCCGAGGCCTTCTGCTCCGGGACCGCCCCCGCGGCGCGCCGGAAGATGTTCCATGCCATCGCTAATCTCCTGTTTCAGCCCGGGCCGACCGGCGGCGCCCCGAAGGAACCACCCGCATTTCACCTTGCCCAAATATCCTCGGGGGGAGCGCGGAACGCGCGCGGGGGGCAGACAGCCCCCGTCCGACACCGTTCACAAGCTCCTGACCCGAGGTCGCCGCCATTTCGCCGCCGGTTCCACGATCAGCTCGCTCAGAGCCCAGACCAGCGCATCCACACGGTCGGGCGAACCCCGCCCCTCGTATCCCCGCGCCGTCATCCGGCACATCTGGTTCTCGAGCGTCCCGAGCCCGTGCAGGTGATGCACCCGCCCCTGCTCGTAAAGGGCCGCCACCGGCTCCGCCCGCGCGACCTTGCCCCGCGCCGCGCGCACCGCCCGGAACGGAACCACCGGGTCGATCTGCCGCACCACGCTCTCGACCAGGTCGCCGCCCTGGTTGACCTCCGCGACGAGCCGCTCCGCGCCGTGCCGCTCCACCGCCGCGATCGCCGCTCGCGCCCAGTCGGCGGGCGACGCCGCCGGGACACTCGCATCCTCCAGCACCCAGGCCCGCCATTCCGACGGCGCCCCCTCGGTCAGCGCGCCCACGACGACGATCCCGCATTCGTCCGAACCGGCATGCCCCGTCACCGGCGGATCGACCGCGACGACGATCCGGCTCAGCCGCTCGGGCGCCCCGGACCGGCATGCCTCAAGGCTCGCCGAGGTCCAGAGCGCCCCTTCCGCATCCTCCAGAAGCACCCCGTCGAGCTCCTGCCGCCCGAGCCGCGTCCCGGCATAGCGCGCCCGGACCTCGTCGAGGAACGAAGCCGCGAGATAGGCCCGGTTCGCCTCGGTCGGCGCCTGCGTCAGCACCGTCGAGGGATTGCGCAAGATCGCCTTCAGGACACCCACGTTGCGCGGCGTCGTTGTGACCACCTGGCGCGGATGCTGTCCGAGCCGCAGCGCAAACTGCAGCATGTCCCAGGCGTCTTCCGCCTTGCCCCATTTGGCCAGTTCGTCGACCCAGGCGGCATCAAACTGCGGTCCCCGGAGGCTTTCGGGGCTATGCGCCGAATAGATCTCGGCCACCGCGCCGTTCGGCCAGACGAGCCGCTTGCGCCCCGCCTCCCAAAGCGGCCGCCGGTCTGGCGGTGAACAGGCGAGGATGCCGCTCTCGCCGAAGACCATGACCTCGCGGACCTGATCGACCGTTTCGCCCACGAGCGCGACCCGCCGCGCCCGGCCGGGATCCTCCGGCCGCGCACCCTCGACCTCGGCGCGCACCCATTCGGCCCCGGCGCGGGTCTTGCCCGCGCCGCGCCCACCCATGATCACCCAGCTCTTCCAGGCCCCATCGGGCGGCAGCTGATGCGGCAGCGCCCAGAACTCGAAGAGCCAGGGCAGCGCCGCAAGCGCCTCGTCGCCAAGCCCGGAAAGAAACTCATCCACAACCTCCAGCCTCGCGGAGGCGAGCCAGGCGGCGGCAGATCTCATCCCTTGCGGCGTCGAGGTCGAGCGCCGCGCCAGCGACGCATCCGCCTTCCGCTTCGTCGAATTGTGCAATCCTTGCCCTTTCCTCGAACACGATCCTGAGCGCGGATCGCAAGTCCTTGACGGCCTGTGTCCCGTCCTTCAGCCTGTCGAATTCACCCCGTTCGATCCGACGGATCGCGGCGGCGATTTCCGACGCGTAGCCACGAAACAGTTCATCCGCTTCCACGACAAGTGTCCTGGAAGGCGGCTCTTCAGCCGGAAGCTCTGTTGTCATTAAGTCAGCGCCCGCCTCTCATGCCCGCCCGCACGAGAGAAATGAAAAAGCGGCGATGGGGTCACCCCCGCGCCGCTCGCCCACTTCTTCTAGCATGCCCGAAGGTATATCCGGGATCGTTCGCAAAGTCAAGTGAAAACGTATTTGATTACAAAGACTTGGCGCGCGATCTATTTACCGCGCGTTAACCGTTTCCGAGAGCCAGGCGGCCGGCCGCCCGGCTCAGTTCCCGGTGCCCTGCTCCGCCTCGATCGTCCGCCAGCGCGCGACATTGTCGTTGTGCTCGGCCAGGGTCTTGGCAAATGCATGCCCACCCGAGCCATCGGCAACGAAGAACAGGTAATCGGTCTTTTCGGGATTGAGCGCCGCCGCGATGCTGTCCGCGCCCGGATTCGCGATCGGGGTCGGCGGCAGCCCGTCGATCACATAGGTGTTGTAGGGTGTGCGCCCCCTGAGCTCGCTCTGCCTCAACCCGCGCCCCAGTACCCCCTGTCCCTTGGTAATCCCGTAGATCACGGTCGGATCGGTCTGCAGCTTCATGCCCTGCGCAAGCCGGTTGAGAAACACGCTCGCCACAAGCGCGCGCTCCCCCGGAACACCCGTCTCCTTCTCGACGATCGAGGCCATGATCAGCGCCTCTTCCGGCGAGGCATAGGGCAACCCGTCTGCCCGCTTCTCCCAAAGCTCGGCCAGCGTCTTTTCCTGCGCCGCGCTCATCCGCGCGACGAGGTCGGCGCGCACCGCCCCGCGTTCGACCTCATACTGCTGGGGCGCGAGCGTGCCCTCGGCCGGGATGTCCTTGATCTCCCCGGACAGGAAGTCCACGCGCGACAGCGCGTCGATCACCTGCCAGCTCGTCACGCCCTCGACCACGGTCACCCGCAACCGAACATCGGGCTCCCCGACGAGCGCCGCGAAATCGTCCGGCACCGGCCCCTTTGCCGGATCGAACTTCGCCAGCTCCGCCAGCTGCCCGGTCGCCGGGTCGAGATCGCTGACCACGACGTTGGTCTCGGCAACGCCGATCCTCAGGTTGACCTCGGTCCCGCAGGTCGACACCCCAAGCCCCGTCGCCTCGGCGATGATCTCTTCCATAGAGGCACCCGGAGCGATCAGATAGGAGCCCGCCTTGAGTTGCCTGGACCGGTCCGAGTAATCCGCGCCGACCCTGAAGATGTAACGGTTGGAGATCGCCCCCTGCGCCGCGAGATCGTCCGCGAACCTGCTGAGCGTCCCGCCCTTGGGAACCTTGACGCAGATCGCCTCGGCGAGCGGTCCCGGCCCGACATACTGCCGCTGCCCCCAGGCCACGACGCCGGCGACCGCCATCAGGAGGACGATGGCGATCGTGAGAAAATTCGCGGCAATGTGCTTCCACATCAGGCCGAGACCCGCCCCAGCACCAGCGAGGCATTGGTCCCGCCAAATCCGAACGAGTTGGAAAGCGCCACGTTGATCTCGCGCTTGACCGCCTTGTTCGGCGCCAGGTCGAGCTTCGGCTCCACCGCGGGATTGTCGAGGTTGATCGTCGGCGGCGCCACCTGGTCGCGGATCGCGAGAACGCAGAAGATCGCCTCGACCGCGCCGGCCGCGCCCAGAAGATGCCCGATCGCCGATTTCGTCGACGACATCGTGGCCTTCGCCGCCGCATTGCCCATCAGCCGCTCGACAGCGCCAAGCTCGATCGTGTCGGCCATGGTCGAGGTGCCATGCGCGTTGATGTAGTCGACCCGGTCCGGCGTGATCCCCGCGCGCGCCAAGGCCGCCTGCATCGAACGATAGCCGCCGTCCCCGTCCTCGGAGGGCGCCGTGATGTGATAGGCGTCGCCGGAAAGCCCGTAGCCCAGCACCTCGGCATAGATCTTCGCGCCCCGCGCCTTGGCGTGCTCGTATTCCTCCAGCACGACGACGCCTGCGCCCTCGCCCATTACAAACCCGTCGCGATCGGCGTCATAGGGCCGCGAGGCCTTGGTCGGATCGTCGGCCCGCTTGGTCGACAGCGCCTTGCAGGCATTGAACCCGGCGATTCCGATCTCAGAGATCGGGCTCTCGGCGCCGCCCGCGACCATCACGTCGGCATCACCCCACTGGATGAGCCGCGCCGCATCGCCGATCGCATGCGCGCCGGTGGAGCAGGCGGTCACGACCGCGTGGTTCGGCCCCTTGAACCCGTAGCGGATCGAGACCTGACCGGAGATCAGGTTGATGAGCGCGCCCGGAATGAAGAACGGAGAGACCCGCTTCGGCCCCCGCTCCTTGATCAGGACCGCCGTCTCAGCGATGGAGGACAACCCGCCGATCCCCGAGCCGATCATCACGCCCGTGCGCAAACGGCCTTCCTCGTCCTCCGGCATCCAGCCAGAATCCTTCACCGCCTGATCGGCCGCGGCCATGCCGTAGAGGATGAAATCGTCGACCTTGCGCCGGTCCTTCGGTTCCATCCAGTCGTCGGGGTTAAACGTCCCGTCCGTGCCATCGCCGAACGGAATCTCGCAAGCATAGGTCGTGGTGACGTTCGATGCATCGAACCGCGTGATCGGCCCGGCCCCGGACTTCCCTGCGATCAAACGCTCCCAGGTCTCTTCCACGCCACATGCCAACGGCGTGACCATACCCAGTCCTGTTACGACGACCCGCCTCATTGCGATCCTCACTCAGTTTGCAATTCGGGGATTGATACACGGCCAAGGCGGACACGGGCAAGACCAGTTCACCGCATCGGCCGGAGCGCGCCACCGGCCGCCCGGTGTAAGCGGGCGGCCGGTCCTGAACCGCAAGGTCATGCACGAACGGCGGGCGCTCGCGGACCGGCGCCAACGCCGGTCGAAATCAGATGAACTCCGCGACGTGCGACGTATCCGGCCGTGCCTCGCGCAGAGCTTCCTTGAGATCGACAGTCTTGTTGAACAGCGCCCGCCCGACAATTGCGCCGGAGACCTCGCCGAGAAGCCGCAACCGCGAGATGTCGTCGACCGTGCGAACGATGCCGCTGGCGATCACCGGAATCTTCGTCCGCGCCGCGAGCGCAGAGATCACGCCCAAAGCGGCGTCCGATTCCTGCAAGTC
Source organism: Albidovulum salinarum (assembly GCF_025673475.1). Lineage (NCBI taxonomy): Bacteria > Pseudomonadati > Pseudomonadota > Alphaproteobacteria > Rhodobacterales > Paracoccaceae > Albidovulum > Albidovulum salinarum. Next base: position 95,720 of record NZ_JAOVQO010000010.1, read on the forward strand.
ATAGTCGATGTCAGTGACGATGATGGCTGCGAACGGCGTGCCTTCGAACGCATCGAGGAAGGCCTCCGGCGTATAGGCGCTCTGGCTCTTCCAGCCGTGCGTCATCACATGTCCCTTCCAGACATCCACGGCCAGAACGATCTGGTCGGGATGATGATCAGCCAGTTCCTTCACCAGATGCGGATTCTGCGCGGCAAGAGTCGACACGACGACCCGACCCGCGCCGTGGTCGATCCACTGCTCGATCCGGTCACGCGAGCGGAAGCCGCCCCCCAACTGAACCGGAATCCCGGCCCCCCGGATGATGTTCAGGATCAAGTCGTGGTTCTCGTTGCTGCCATGCATGGCGTCGAAATCGGTAACATGCATCCATTCCGCGCCAGCATGGGCGAATTCCTGAGCCTTGACGACAGGATCGACGTGCCAGATCGACGGTTCCTCGATCCGGCCGCGCGCTAGGCTGACGCACCGGCCGTTCTGAATTTCGATCGTGGGGTACAGGATCATGTCAGCGCCTCCATGCAGTTTGTCCCTTGACCGGAGCGGTCGGGCTCTCTGGGAAGCCGCCACGCTTCGGGCGGCGGCCTTCCCTCGAAGTTTATGGCTGTTGGCGCTAAACCCAAAGGCGATTCCGACGCTTTTGCAAAGAATCCGTCAGATTCCGCCCACTGCCTGCCCAAGCCCCGCTGGCGCCCCTCAAACCCCGAGATCGCGCGCCAGGAGCATTACCCGGTCGCCCAGATCCTCGCATTCGCGCATCGCGACGTAGCCGAGCCTCTCCGCGATCGCGAAGGACGCCGCATGTCCAATCTCGATCATCGCATGGCTCCGCCCACCGAAGGCCTGCGCGTCGAACCATCGATGCGCAGCCGTCACCGCCTCGCGCCCGTAACCCTGACCGTGCGTCCAAGCGCTCAGCACCCATCCGGCCTCCGGTGCGGCGTCAAAGTCAGCGCCAATCCCGCGCCGGCCGGTGAAGAACCCGGTCTGGCCGATGAATGCGCCATCGGCCTTCCTTGTGATCGCCCACTGGCCGAACCCCTCGATCACCCAGTTCCCCGCGATCTTCAGAAAGACCGCCCAGCTCTCCTCCTCCGAGCGCGGCTTCGCACCGATGAAGCGCACGACCTCCGGCTCCTGCCAGAGCGCCGCGAAGGCCGCGAAATCCTCCCGCACCATGGCCCTGAGCCTGAGCCGTTCCGTCTCGATCACCGGCACCATCACGCACCCCCAAAAGCAAAGCGGCGCCCCCTTCGGGACGCCGCTTCATATCCGTCTCGAGGCGCCGGTCAGGCAGCTTCGGAGATGAACTTCACCGCATCGCCGAAGGTCTGGATCGTCTCGGCGGCGTCGTCCGGAATTTCGATGCCGAACTCTTCCTCGAACGCCATCACCAGCTCGACGGTGTCAAGGCTGTCCGCGCCCAGGTCGTCGATGAACGAGGCGCTCTCGGTCACCTTGTCCGCCTCGACGCCCAGATGCTCGACGACAATTTTCTTCACGCGATCTGCGATGTCGCTCATGTCAAATCCTCATTTTCGCGGGCCTTTCCCGCCTCCTGGTCCCTTGCTCTCACCGAGCGGCTCCGGCCCCGCATCCTCGCGAAGGCCACCGGCGATGCACAGTGCATCCCCCGGCACGTCGTCGCCGCCTATAGCACAGTCTAATCCCGAGGCAAACGCTTTCGCAACGTCCACCAGGGACCGTCTCAGGCCATGTCCATGCCGCCGTTCACATGCAGCGTGGCGCCCGTGACATAGGCCGCCTCCGGGCTCGCGAGATAGAGCGCCGCGGCCGCGATTTCCCGCGCCTCGCCCATCCGCCCGGCCGGGATCTGCGCCGAGATCCGCGCCTTCTGCTCGTCGTTGAGCTTGTCGGTCATCGCCGTGGCGATGAAGCCCGGCGCGACGCAGTTGACGGTGATGCCCCGGCTCGCCACCTCGTGCGCGAGTGCCTTCGACATGCCGGTCAGCCCCGCCTTCGCGGCGCAGTAGTTGCCCTGGCCCGGATTGCCGGTCGTGCCGACGATCGAGGTGATGTTGACGATCCGCCCCCAGCGCGCCTTCATCATGCCGCGCAGGACGCCGCGACAAAGCCGGAAGGTCGAGGTCAGGTTGACATCGATCACCGACTGCCACTCGTCATCCGACATCCGCATGAAGAGGTTGTCGCGGGTGATCCCGGCATTGTTGACGAGGATGTCGACCGCGCCCATCGCCTCGGCGGCCCGCTTCGGCAGCGCCTCGACCGCGGCCGGGTCCGAAAGGTTGCAGGGCAGGACATGCGCCCGCTCGCCCAGTTCCGCCGCCAGCTCATGAAGCGGCGCCTCGCGCGTTCCCGACAGCGCCACCACTGCGCCCGCACCATGCAGCGCGCGCGCGATCTCGCCTCCGATCCCGCCCGACGCGCCGGTGACCAGCGCCGCTTTTCCCGTCAGATCGAACATGCCTCAGCCCCTCACTTTCTGTCTTCAAATACTCCGGGTGGGGTTCGGGGAGGGCAGCGCCCTCCCCGTCCGCCCTATCCTTTCGCCGCGGCGACATCCTCCGGCGTGCCCACCGCGCGGCATTCGCCTTCCTTGGCGATCCGGCGGATCATGCCGCACAGCGCCTTGCCGGCGCCGATCTCCCAGAACTCGGTCACGCCCTTCGAGGCCATGAACGCCACGCTCTCGCGCCAGCGCACCGAACCCGTCACCTGCTCGACCAGGAGCGAGCGGATCGTCGCCGGATCGGTCACGTCATGGGCCGTGACATTGGCGACGAGCGGCACCTTCGGCTCGTCGATATGGACATGGCTCAGCGCCTCGGCCATCGCCGCCGCGGCCGGCGCCATCAACTCGCAGTGGAAGGGCGCGGAGACCGGCAGCAGGATCGCCCGCTTGGCGCCCTTCGACTTGGCGATCTCGAGCGCCCGCTCGACCGCGTCCTTGTGGCCCGAGACCACGACCTGTGCCGGATCGTTGTCGTTCGCCGCCTGGCAGACCTCGCCCATCGCCGCTTCGGCCGCGACCGCCGTCGCCGCCTCGAAGTCGAGCCCGAGAAGTGCTGCCATCGCGCCGACGCCGACCGGCACCGCCTCCTGCATCGCCTGCCCGCGCAGGCGCAAGAGCCGCGCCGTGTCGGCGAGGCTCAGCGCCCCCGCCGCGCAGAGCGCCGAATACTCGCCGAGCGAGTGCCCAGCGACGAAGGCCGCCGAGCCGACCTCGATCCCCTCCGCCTCGAGCGCCCGCAAGGCCGAGATCGACGTTGCCATCAGCGCCGGCTGCGCGTTCCGGGTCAGCGTCAGCTCCTCCTGCGACCCTTCCCAGATCAGCGCCGAGAGCTTCTCGCCGAGCGCGGCGTCGACCTCGTCAAAGACCGCCCGCGCCGCCGGATAGGCCTCGGCGAGCGCCTTGCCCATGCCGATGACCTGTGCCCCCTGGCCCGGAAATACGAAAGCGCGCGTCATGATCCATCTCCCCAACGGTTTCTGACCGCATAGCCTGCCCGGCCCCGCCGTGCAATCCACGAGCGCCCGGCTGGCGCCGCCACGACACTCGGATATCATGCGCGAAAGGCCCCGAACGGAGACCGCCATGCCCCGAGCGACCGCCACCCGCCACGGCTTCGGCCGCGCGGCCCGTGCGTTCCACTGGCTCTGCGCGCTCGCGATCGTCGCGGCGGCGGCGCTCGGCCTTTACATGCTGCGCCTGCCCGCCGGCTCCGAGACCGAGGTCGCCGCCGTCTACCGCGCCTTCTCGGCTCACAAGACGCTCGGCATCGTCGCGCTCGCGCTTATCCTCGCCCGGCTTGGCTGGACACTCCGCCACCCCGGTCCCGGCCCGCTCCACCCTGCGCGGCGGGTCGAGACATTCCTCGCCGACTTGGTGCACTGGATCCTCTGGGGCGCGATGCTGGCGCTGCCGGTGACCGGCTGGCTCCACCACAGCGCCGCGCCGGGCTTCGCGCCGATCCTCTGGCCGTTCGGCCAGTCGCTGCCGCTGGTCTCGGCCGACGAGGCCAGGGCGCTCGAATGGCGAACCCTTCACCGGGCGGCTTCTTGGCTCCTTTACGGCGCGCTCGCCCTCCACATCCTCGGCGCGCTGAAACACGCACTCGTCGACCGCGACGCGACGCTTGCCCGCATGGTCACGGGCAACGGCCCGCCGGTGGCGCCCGCACGCGCCGGGCGGTACGCCGCCATTCTCGCCGCAGCCCTCTGGACCGCCACCATCGCCGTGAGCCTCCGCCTCGCCCCAGAACCGGAACCCGACCCGTTCGGGGCGTTAAACGGCCTCGACAGCCTTGACGGAATCGACGGCTTCGGCGAACCGGTGCTTCCGGGCAGCGCGCCCTTGCAATAGCCGCCGATTCCTTTATAAGGCCGCATCCTTCCGCTTTCACGAAACCGGCGAAGCCTCTCGTGGCGGGTCGCGGAAGGTCTGAACCCGCCGTTGAAGCCGCCCGAAACGACAGGAGTACGCATGCCGCTTTATGAGCATGTCCTCATCGCGCGTCAGGACCTTTCCAACGCGCAGGCCGAAGGCCTCATCGAACACTTCTCCACTGTGCTCAACGACAACGGCGGCAAGATCGTCGATCACGAGTACTGGGGCGTCAAGACGATGGCCTACAAGATCAACAAGAACCGCAAGGGCCACTACGCCTACCTGCGTTCGGACGCGCCCTCGGCCGCCGTGCAGGAGATGGAGCGCCTTGCCCGTCTGCACGACGACGTGATGCGCGTGATGTCGATCAAGGTCGACGCGCACGAGGACGGCCCCTCGGTCCAGATGCAGAAGCGCGACGAGCGCGGTGATCGTGGCGACCGCCGCGACCGCGGCGACCGCCGTTGATCGAAGCCTGAGGAAAGGAACTTAACCCATGGCGAACAAACCGTTTTTCCGTCGTCGCAAGGTCTGCCCCTTCTCGGGCGACAACGCGCCGAAGATCGACTACAAGGACGTCCGTCTTCTCCAGCGCTACATCTCCGAGCGCGGCAAGATCGTGCCCGCCCGCATCACCGCCGTCTCGGCGAAGAAGCAGCGTGAACTGGCCCGCGCCATCAAGCGCGCCCGCTTCCTCGCCCTTCTGCCCTATGCCGTGAAGTAAGGAGACCGACCCATGCAAGTCATCCTGCTCGAACGCGTGGCCAAGCTTGGCCAGATGGGCGAAGTCGTCAAGGTGAAGGACGGCTACGCGCGCAACTTCCTGCTGCCGCAGGGCAAGGCGCTGCGCGCCTCCGAAGCCAACATCCAGAGCTTCGAATCGCGCAAGGCCCAGCTCGAAGCGCAGAACCTCGAGACCCGCAACGAAGCCGAGAAGGTTTCCGAGAAGCTCGACGGCCAGATCTTCGTCGTGATCCGCTCGGCCTCCGACGCCGGCGCGCTCTACGGCTCGGTCACGCCGCGCGACGCCTCCGACGCCGCGACCGAGGCCGGCTTCACCGTCGACCGCAAGCAGATCGTGCTGACCCGCCCGATCAAGGAACTCGGCCTCCACGACGTCGAAGTCGTGCTGCACCCGGAAGTCTCGGCCACGATCAAGCTCAACGTCGCCCGCTCGACTGAGGAAGCCGAACTGCAGGCCACCGGCAAGTCGATCCAGGAACTGGCAGCCGAAGCCGAAGCCGCGGCCGATTTCGAGATCGCCGAGCTCTTCGACGACATCGGTGCCGCCGGACAGGACGCCGACGCGGAATAATACCGACCACCACTCACGACACCGAACCGCGCCGGCCCGTCCGGCGCGGTTTTCTTTTTCCTAGCCTTGGACTTTCTGGGTTCTCTTTGCGGAGAAAGCCGCCATCTGAACCTATCGTTTACCGGATCTGGTGACAGGTTTCGAACACAGTCGCCTCTTGCGCGGCGCCATCATTTGTCGTGGCGTGCTCGAAGAAGGTTGGCAGGCCGGCAGGAACGACCGTGTCCGAGCGCGCAGCTCCGAGAAATATGTGCTTCGAGGTTGCCGGATCGATCGGGAACCAACACGGTTCGTCGAAAGTGCCGGCATAAACGCCAACCACATTCGGAAACCGCTCGAAGCTGAGCCAAAGCTTCGTGCCGCAGTCCGGGCAAAAATGGACGTGGACCAGCTTTCCCGATCCCGCCGACACCTGATCGAAAGTCTTGGGCGAGCCGGCAAGCACGACGAACGTGTCGGCGTCAAAGATCGGCTCGACCATATAGGCCGATCCCGTGGCCTTCTGGCAAAACCGGCAGTGACAGACAGTCACTCGGTTGGGCATCGCAAGAGTTGCGTAGCGTATAGCGCCGCACAGGCACGCTCCCTCGTTTCTCGTCATTGCTGCATCCCGGTTTTGTAAGGCTTCCTTAATCGGCTGCCACCGCGAAGCGTTGCACATTGCGACGCGGCCTTGAAGGCGAACTTGCTCGAACGCCTTCTGAGGAATCCGGATTGAGCGACCATTCACCGGCAAGGGGCTACCGTTTGTCTTGCCCGGCATGCCGTCATGGGTCGCGTTCTAGCGATTTCTGGCGCATCATCGCCGCGTACACGTTGAAAGGAGGTTCCATGTCGATCATCTCGCACCACGCCCGCGCCGCAGCCGACGAGATCAAGACGGTCTTCGACTTCTTTTCTTCCTACCGGGCCGACGCCGCCGACGGGCAGGGCGTGGCCGACCTCACCTTTGGCAATCCGCACGAGATGCCGCTTCCCGGCCTCGTCGCCGCGCTCAAGACCCACAGCGAGCCGCAGCGCACCGACTGGTTCGCCTACAAGACCAGCGAGGAGGACGCGCGCGGCGTCCTGGCCCGTGCGCTCTCGCAGGAACTCGGCCTCGGCTTCGTTCCCGAGGACGTTGCAATGACCACGGGCGCCTTCGGCGCGATCGCGCTCGCCTTCGCGATGCTGCTCGATCCCGGCGACGAATGCATCATCCCGGTGCCGGGCTGGTTCTGCTATGGCACCGTGCTGCGCAACGGCAACGCCGTCCCGGTGAAGGTGCCGCTTGCCGAGGACACGTTCGACCTCGACCTCGCCGCGATAGAGCGCGCGATTACGCCGCGCACCCGGATCGTGGTGGTCAACACACCGCACAATCCCACCGGCATCATCTATTCCCGCGAGCGACTGGCCGAGCTCGCGGCACTCCTGACCGCCAAATCGGCCGAGATCGGGCGGCCGATCTTCATCCTCTCCGACGAGCCCTACCGGCGGATCCGCTTCGACGGCGCGGGCTTCACCAGCCCGGCCGAGCTCTATCCCTGGACGCTCATCGACTACAGCTACGGCAAGGTCCTGCTCGCCCCCGGCCTTCGGATCGGCTATCTCGCCATCGGTCCGCTTATGCCCGAGGAGGCCAAGGCGGAACTTCGGGCGCTCGCCACCTCGACCCAGGTCGCGCAGGGCTGGACCTTCCCCGACGCGCCGCTGCAATACGCGGTCGCCGACCTCGAGGCGCTGTCGATCGACATTCCGGCGCTTCAGGCCAAGCGCGACCGGATGCATGGCGCGCTCGAACAATGGGGCTACCGGATGACCCGCCCCGCCGGCACCTTCTACCTCTGGGGCCGGGCGCCCGGCGGCGACGCTGTGGCCTTCACCCGCAGGCTCGCGGAGCGCGGGGTCTATGTCATGCCGGGAACACTCTTCGAACGGCCCGCGGATTTCCGCATCAGCCTGACCGGCAGCGCCGAGATGATCGAAGCGAGCCTGCCCGCTTTCGAGGCCGCCAAAGGCAATGCCCGCGCCTGAGGCGCGGGCATCCTTCATGAAGCGAGGTCAGCCGACCAGCGCGTTGTCATTCCGCTTGATCGCGATGACGGTCGAGCGCGGCAACTTGCCCGTGCCATCCGGGAAGGGCGCGGCAGGGTGCTGGATGCCCACGAACATCGTTCGCCGATCCGCCGACCAGGTGAGACCAGTCACCTCGGCGCCGAGTGGCCCGGTCATGAACCGTTCGATCTGACCGGTCGCCGGATCGCCCGCGAGCATCTGGTTGTTGCCCATCCCGGCGAAATCACCCTCGTTCGTGTCTTCGCCGTCGGTCTGGATCCAGAGCAGGCCGGTCGTGTCGAACTTCATCCCGTCCGGAGAGTTGAAGAGATTGCCGGCATTGACGTTCTTCGACCCGGCATAGGCGTCCTCGTGCACGGTGGGGTTGCCGGCCATGACATAAAGGTCCCAGCCGAACCGGTCCGAGCCGTGATCGTCGTCCTCCGGATACCAGCGCACGATCTGGCCGTATTCGTTGGCCTCGCGCGGGTTCGGGCCGTTCACCGGGGTCGGATCGCCGCCCTCATTCGGCTTCTTGCCGCGGTTCTTGTTGTTGGTCAGGGCGCAGTAGCCCTCGACCGCAACCGGGTTGACCGCGACCCATTCCGGCCGGTCCATCGTCGTCGCGCCGACCTTCGAGGCGGCCATCCGGGTGAAGATCCGGATCTCGGCCTCGCTCATGCCTGTCGCCTCGGGCGTCAGCTCCACCCATTCGCCGGTCAGATCGTCGTCGAACCGCGCGACGTAGAGCCGGCCGTCGTCGAGGAGCCGCGACGTGCCCACGCCCGGCGCATAGAACCCGTCCGAGACGTAGCGATAGAGGAACTCGCCCCGCTCGTCATCGCCCATATAGACCACGACCCGCCCGTCCGGCGCGAGCGTCACGGCCGTGTTCTCGTGCTTGAAGCGGCCGAGCGCGGTGCGCTTCACAGGAACCGAGGCCGCGTCGGCAGGGTCGATCTCGACGATGTAACCATGCCGGCGCGGTTCGTTCGGCGTGGTCGCGATGTCGAAGCGCGGATCGAACTTCTCGTAGGCATAACGGCTCTCGCGATCCACTCCGTAGCGCTTGAAGTCGTCCGGCAGATCCTGCTCGGCGACGGTCGAGCCGAAGTAGCCGTTGAAGTTCTCCTCGCAGGTCAGATAGGTGCCCCAGGGCGTCCGGCCCGCACCGCAATTGTTGAGCGTGCCGAGCACCGTCACCCCCTCCGGATCAGCCGCCGTCTTCAGTAATGCGTGTCCCGCCGCCGGCCCCGACAGCCGCATCGGCGTCCGGTGGGTGATGCGGCGGTTGAAGGGCGAGCCGACCACGACCGACCAGCCGTCCGGCCCCTCGGCGATCTCGAAGACCGAGACGCCCTGAAGGTTCTGCAGCTTCGCCACGTCCTCGGCGGTCGCCGGCACGCCGTCGGTGTTCTGCGGCAGGTTCACCTCTGGATTGGCAGTTTCGTGGTTGACGGCAATCACCTGATGGCCGCCGATCTCAAAGAGTTCCATCCCGTCGGTGTTCTCGCCGAAGATCCGGTCCGATCCTTCGGCGCTGCCGCCGGTCGCGTGGTCGAAGGCCGGCGCGTCCGCAAAAAGTGGATCACCCCACTTTACCACGGGCTGCCAGTTGTAGCCCTCGGGCACATGAACGGTGTGGTCGGTCTGCGCCTGGATCGGCGCGAAGGCGAAGCGCCCGCCCGATGCGGCCGCCTCTGCTGCCGGCGCGGAGAGGAGCGTCCCCGCCCCCATCACCGCCGCGCCCGAACCGAAGGCGATCACGCCGCCGAGGAACCCGCGCCGCGACAGCGCCCGCTCCACGACACGGTCGAAACCGGATTCGGCCGGGCGTGGATCGTTCACTTCGTCCCATTCGTCCCAGGACAGGCGGTGCGTGTCCGTGGCTTTCATGTCATGCCCTCTCGCGGTAATGATATTCTGCGACAATTTCGGACGCTTCCGTAACGGAAACTTGTTACTCCGATGAAATCTGCGCAACGCTCCGCCGCGGCGCTTCGCATTCTGTTGCACCCCGAGCGGGATGCGTTTTAAAGAAAGGCGCCGGCTCTCCGGCCACACCGAAATACCCGGCCAGGAGCCCACCGATGTCCATGCTTTCGACCTTCATCAAGCCGATGCACCGGGAGGGCTACCGCTTCGTCGGCATCTTCGCCGCCGTGACGCTCGTGCTTTTCCTGATCGCGGAACCGCTGGGCTGGATCGGGGTCGGCCTCACCGTCTGGTGCTACTACTTCTTCCGCGACCCCGAGCGGGTGACGCCGGTGCGCGAGGGGCTAATCGTCTCCCCCGCCGACGGCATCGTGCAGATGATCGGCAAATACGCCCCGCCCGAGGAACTCGGCCTCGGCACCGAGCCGATGACCCGCGTCGCGGTCTTCATGAACGTCTTCAACTGCCATGTGAACCGCACCCCGATCGCCGGGCGCGTGGAGAAGATCGCCTACCGGCCCGGCAAGTTCTTCAACGCCTCGCTCGACAAGGCGAGCGTCGACAACGAAAGGAACGGCCTCGCAATCCGGCTCGAGGACGGCCGCGCCATCGGCGTCGTGCAGATCGCCGGCCTCGTCGCCCGCCGCATCGTCTGCGAGGTGAACGAGGGCCAGCCGCTCCAAACCGGCCAGCGCTTCGGCATGATCCGCTTCGGTTCGCGGCTCGACGTCTACCTGCCCGAGGGCGTCTCCCCGCTCGTCGCGGTCGGCCAGTCGACGATCGCCGGAGAGACCGTGCTCGCCGACCTCATCTCCACCGAAACGCCGCGCCTTGGCGTGAGACGCTGACCGATGAGCGAGCTTCCGCAGCCCGAACCCGAAAGCGACAGCCAGCCCTTCCTGGCGCTGCTGCCGAATCTCGTGACGATGATCGGGCTCTGCGCCGGTCTCACCGCGATCCGCTTCGTGCTTGCCGGCAAGTTTGAACTCGCGGTGATCCTGATTATCTTCTCGGCGGTAATCGACGGGCTCGACGGGCTTCTCGCCCGCCGCCTGAAGGCCACGAGCGAGATCGGCGCCCAGCTCGATTCCCTGTCCGATTTCCTGAATTTCGGCGTCGCGCCAGGTCTTCTCGTCTACCAGTTCGCGCTTGCCGAGAGCGAAAAGATGGGCAGCTGGATTGTCGTCCTCGTCTATGTGAGCTGCACCTGCATGCGGCTCGCGCGCTTCAACGTGGCGCAGAACAAGGCTGCCGTGACCGGGATCAAGCCGCCGCCGCATTTCGTCGGCGTCCCGGCGCCGGCCGGCGCGATGCTGGCGCTCCTGCCAGCCTTCGTCGCGTTCGAAACCGGCGCCGAGCCGGCGCCGCCGCTTCTGACCGGGGGCTATCTCCTCGGCGTCGGCCTTCTGATGGTCAGCCGACTGCCGACCTTCTCGCCGAAGTCGCTGCGCGTGCCGAAGGCGAAGACCGGCTGGATCATGATCGCGACGGCATTGGTGATCGGCGCGCTGCTGGCCTGGTTCTGGCTCTCGCTGATCCTGCTCACGGCTGTCTACGGCCTCTCGCTGTTACATTCGTTCTACAAGGTATTCCGGCACGGGCGAGGCTGACACCGCCGCCTCCGGCCACAGGAAAGGACAGGAATTGGAACTCGCCGCCGTAAAAACCTCGTACAAGTACTGGGCCCCGATCTACGATTACACCTTCGGTGCGATCACCCGTGCCGGTCGCCGTCGCACGGTCGACTATGTCAACACGCGCTCGGGCCGAGTGCTCGAGATCGGCGTCGGCACCGGCCTGTCGCTGCACCGCTACGGCCGCCATCTCGAGGTGATGGGCATCGACGTCTCGCCCGACATGCTCGACAAGGCGCGCCAGAAAGTCGCCGAGAAGGGGCTGACCCATGTCACCCGGATCTCCGAGATGGACGCCCGCACACTCTCCTTCCCCGACGACCATTTCGACACCGTCGTGGCGATGTACCTCGTCTCCGTCGTGCCCGAGCCTGAACGCGTGCTGGCGGAGATGGCGCGGGTCTGCAAACCGGGTGGCGAGGTGCTGATCGTCAACCACTTCGCGCGCGACAAGGGCGTGCTCGCCGCGATCGAGCGGCTCTTCGCCCCGCTCGCACATATCATCGGCTGGCATTCGGATTTCGCGATGGAACGGGTGCTCGGCGCCGACGCCCTCGAAACCGTCAGCGTGCAGGACATCGCGCCCTTCGGCCTGTTCACCTTCCTCAAGCAGCGCAAGCTGAACGCGGAATCGGCCGCGGCCTGACACCGCGGCCCTCGAAGATCGGCAGGCGCCCGGCAGCCGGACGCCTCATGCCCGCCACATTGCCGCTGCAACCTACGCTCGTGCCGCCCCGACCGCTCCGCGCGGGCCGGGGCGATACCGGGGGCTTGGGCTGCGGGGCGGAGGATGAACGCTCGAACCCGTCGGAGTGCCGGCGATCCGTGCGCGGACCGTCGCAAGTCAAGCCCCGGCCTCGCCGGAGCGATGTGCCTCGTGATGGCGCTCATCCCTCACAAAGCCATGCCGCAGCAGTTCTGGGAGATGACGCAGCTCGTCGACGCGCGCGCAGGCACGAGCTTGAGCGACATTGCGCGACAGCTCGGAACCGGCGGGTACGAACTCTCGGACGGCTCACCGGTCGCGTTCTCGGATTGGTATTCAAGCAGCTGGACCGACCTCCGCCTCACCTGGGTCACGCAAGTGAGCCAGAACTTCGGCGTCTATTGGGGCTTCGGCACCGGCGAGCGCGGCCCAAAGTACGAGATCGAACCGAGCCTTAAGCTCGGCCTGATCGTGCTGCAGCCCGTCTCGCGGAACGGGATGCTTTCGCTCTCGGCGACCACGGTGATCGGGGGCGCTTTCAACGAGGGTACCTGTACCGCCGATTACGGCGCGATCGGCGGGACGCAGACCGTCAACTGCCGGCTCGCGGCCTCGGTTTTGCCGCCGGAAGAAACCCTGGCCTATCTCGTCCATGAGAAACCGGCCGACCGATTCGAGCTGATTCTACGCTACCGGCTCTCGTTCTAACTCAACAAGTTCACTGCGTTACGAGGATTGATCACAAAATCAGAACAACGACGTTGCCCGGAGCGCCAATCTCCGGCCCGAGACGGCAAGGCGCGCAATTTCTTTGACAGGTCCGGACCGGCTTCACCCACAATGTCACATCAGACACCAGAAACCTTTGCCCAGCGGCCCCACCGGCCAGCCCGGCGCCAGGGCCGCTCCTTGACCGAAAGGAGACGGATCCTTGCGTTTCAACGGTACCCTCCTGAGTTTCGTCGCGGCCAGCCTCATTGCCGTGACCGCCCCGATCAACCCCGCCACGGCGGACGAACCCGACCTCTTCCTCCACGCGAGGGGAGACAGGGGCAAGCCGGGCGGCAACGACGGCGGAACGCCCAGCGCGCCCACCTACTATTCCTGGATGAGCCCCGAGGTCCAGGCCGCCTGGGACGCGGGCTTCCTCGGCCAGGACGTGTCGATCACCGTCGTCGACGACTTCAACAGCCGCAGCAAGGGCTTCGGGAACCTCGGTGACGGCATCAGCCGCAAGCGCCACGGCGAGTGGACGCTGAAGCAGGCAGGGATGATTGCCCCCGAGGCGTTGACCTTCGCCGACGAATTCACCGTCGAGTCCGCGGTCACGCTCCGGTCCGGCATGAACGTGATCAACGCCAGCTACGGGTTCCAGGAACTGGCCAGCCTCTACAGCACCGGCTGGGAAAACGCCTATCCGCAGGAGAAGTCGATCATCGACGCGGCCCGGAACGGCACTGCGGTCATTTCGAAATCCGCCGGCAATAACGGCCTGCCGATCGGCTCCGTCCTCGCCGACGGCAGCCAGGACTTCCTCTCGCTCGGCCTCGTCGGCACGCAATCGGCGATCTTCGTCGGCGCGACCGACTGGAACGGCACGGTGAGCGCCCCGGCCCTGCTTGCCAGCTATTCGAACTACCCGGGCGCCAACACGACGATCCAGAACCAGTTCCTCGTGGTCGGCGTCGACAGCTCCACGACAGGGCTTGCCGGCACCTCGTTCGCGGCGCCGATCATCAGCGGCTATGCGGCGGTGCTGTCGAGCAAGTTCAAGTCCGCCAGCGAAACCCAGATCGCGAACCAGCTCCTCTCGACCGCGCGGCAGGACACGCTCCTGTTCTACGACCCGCAGTTCCACGGCCGCGGCGAGGCGAGCATCACCCGCGCGCTCGCCCCCGCCTCGATCCAGTAGACGGCCGCTTGCAACGAAAAAGGCCGCGCGGATCGCGCGGCCTTCGGTGTTCCAGATCGGTTCCGATCAGAGTTCGTCGAGCGCCTCGACCGCCTTCTGCAGATCGTCCTTGGAGACTTCCTTCTCGGTCACCTTCGCACCCGAGACGACGAGGTCGACGACCTTGTCCTCGAAGATCGGCGCGCGCAGCTGCTGCTGCATCTGCGGGTTCTTCTGCACGAATTCGAAGAACGCGCGCTCCTGGCCCGGATACTGCCGCGCCTGCATCATCACCGCCTGGGTCATCTCGGAATCGGTGACCTCGACCTTCTCCTTGCGGCCGATCTCGGCCAGCAGGAGACCGAGGCGCACGCGGCGCTCGGCGAGGGCCTTGTGCTCCTCGGTCGGCTCGATCGAACCGTGGTCGTGGTGGTGCACGTCCGGGTTCTCGTCATGCCAGAGCTGGTGGGCGATCTGGCCGGCCTCGGCCTCGACGAGGCTCGGCGGCAGGTCGAACTTCACCAGCTTGTCGAGCGCGTCAAGCAGCCCCCGCTTCATCACCGCGCGAGCCGCGCCGTGGTACTCGGCTTCCAGCCGCTCGCTGATCTGGCCCTTCAGCGCCTCGAGGCTCTCGGCCCCGAACTGCTTGGCCAGCTCGTCGTCGATTTCGGCCGGCTTCGGCGCCTTCACGGCCTTCACCGTGCAGTCGAAGACCGCTTCCTTGCCCGCAAGGTGCTTTGCACCGTATTCGGCCGGGAAGGAAACCTTCACCGCGACTTCGTCGCCAGCCTTGGCGCCGACGAGTTGGTCCTCGAAACCGGGAATGAACGAGCCCGAGCCCAGCTCGAGCGGATAGTCCTCGCCCGAGCCGCCCTCGAAGGCCTCGCCGTCGATCTTGCCGACGAAGTCGATCACGACCTGGTCGCCGTCCTTGGCCTTGGTGCCCTTCTTGCGGTCCTCGAAGTTCTTAGCCGACTTCGCGAGGTTCTCGAGCGCCTCGGTCACGGCGGCTTCATCGGCCTTCACGACGAGCTTCTCAAGCGTCAGCGCCGAGGTGTCGACCTCCGGGATCTCCGGCAGCGCCTCGTAGGACATCTCGACCACGACATCGTCGCCCTCTTTCCAGTTCTCGCCGCCCTGCATCTCGACCTTGGGCTGCAGCGCCGGACGGTCGCCAGTGGCCTCGAAATGCGACTTCATCGCGCCGTCGATCGCGTCCTGCATCGCATCGCCGAGGATGCGCTGGCCGAACTGCTTCTTCAGAAGCGCCATCGGCACCTTGCCCTTGCGGAAGCCCTTCATCTCGACTTCCGGCTGCGCCTCGATGAGCTTCTCGTTCACTTTCGCGTCCAGATCGGCGGCCGGCACGGTGATCGTGTAGCTGCGCTTCAGGCCGTCTTTCAGGGTCTCGGTGACCTGCATTCCTTCGTCCTTTTCCTCATGGTGCGGGTGGAGGGACTTGAACCCCCACGCCTTGCGGCGCCAGAACCTAAATCTGGTGCGTCTGCCAGTTTCGCCACACCCGCAATGCCCCCCGGAGCGGATCCGACCGGAACCGCCCTCGAAATCGGCGCCCTTCTAGCAAGAGTCCTTGGGCGATGCGAGCGGAAAAGTGTCGCCGCGCCGGTTCCACGGGCCATTGGTTCCGCCCGGCGGGAGGCTTTGGAACCGCGGAAACTTGGCCGTCAGAGCCCGAGATCGCGGAATACCGCCGGAAGCTCTTCGGGCAGGTCCTCGGCGATGAGGCCGGGCCCGAACTTCCGCGCGCATTCGACATGGAGCCAGGCGGCAGCCTCCGCCGCCGGCATCGGCGCGAAGCCGCGCGCCAGAAGCCCGGCGATGAACCCCGCGAGCACGTCGCCCGAGCCCGCCGTCGCGAGCCAGGGTGCCGCGCGGTCGTAGTGCGCCGAGTTGATGGAACAGCGCCCGGACGGATCCGCGATCACCGTGTCCGGCCCCTTGAAAAGCACCACACAACCCGCCCGCGCCGCCGCCTCGCGCGTCGCGTCGACCTTGGAATAGGCGGGGCCTTTCGTTGCCGGTTCCGCGAGCTTCTCCGCGATGTCGGGGAAGAGCCGGGCAAACTCGCCGGCATGGGGGGTGAGGACGCAACGGTCGTGGAGCGCGGCAAACAGGCCAGGCTCGCGGGCGAGGATCGTCAGCGCGTCGGCGTCGAGGACGACGGCACGCGCGGCCCCCCGCCCCTCTCCCCTCCCCACGAGGGGGAGGGGAAGCGCCTCCACCCCGGTCGCACCACCAGCCTCACCGCAGCTCCCCTCCCCCTCGTGGGGAGGGGATGAGGGTGGGGGGACGTGGGCGCCAACGCCGAGCGCCGTCGCCACCAGCGCCACCTCCCGATCACCGGTCCCGAGCCCCGGCCCGAGGCAGAGCGCGTTGATCCGCTCGTCTTCCAGCACCAGCCCGAGCGCCTCGGCATCCGCAAGAGGCTTCAGCATCACCGCATCGAGCCGCGCGGCATTCTCCACCAGCGCCTCGGGCGGACAGCCCACGGTGACGAGTCCGGCCCCGATCCTGAGCGCCCCCCGCGCGGCAAGACGGGCAGCCCCGCCCTTGCCCGCGCCGCCAGAGAGGATCAGGGCGTGGCCGTGGGTGTATTTGTGCGAACCTTGCGTTTTCGCGAGTCGCTCGCGCATCGCCGGTCCGCCCGCGACTGCCTTTGCCTCACGAAACATGCCTGCCTCGCTCCCCGAGAAACTGGCGGCAAGAAATGGAGGCATCCGTCATTTGACGACCTCCGCAATATGATCCCAAGGGCCAAGACCAATGTCTTTGACGACCACGTTTCCGCAGGATGCTGTGGTATATGAATGCAGATGAGCGGGTTTCATACGATGGAATGTGACCGTCAGATCGGCGAGGAACCAGGACAGGTAGTCGGGCGGCTCTGGCTCGTCAGCGAACATACCCGAAGGAATGTCAATCGCAACGTGCCGCGCCGGCGTTAGCCGGTCCCCCACGCCGACCTCTATATCATTATACCCGAACAGCGGCGACAGGCCCTCAATAGAGCGGGTGAGGCCAACCCCGAATATCGCGTCCACGACTAGAGATGTGCCGCTAAGTCCGTAAGCCGCCTCATTGAACCGTTCAACATCCGCTTCCGTGACACGCGGAAAACTCAGACTTGTCACCTCCCCCATCCCCCGCCACCGCTCATAATTCACCCGCGCATCCGGCGGCAGCTTTGCAGGCTCCCCGTAGAGGAAGACCTCCACCTCCCAGCCCCATTCCTTCAGGAGCCGCGCGACGACAAACCCGTCGCCGCCATTGTTGCCCGGACCGCAGAGCACCACCGCCCGGTGCGAGCCCGCCTTCAGTTCCGGCCATTCCTCGAAGATCGCCTCGACGACGCCGCGCCCGGCGCGTTCCATCAGCTCCAGCCCGGTCACTTCGCCCGAGGCGATCGCCGCCTGTTCGATGGCGCGCATCTGCGCGGCGGTGAGGAGTTCGGTCATGCTCAAACCTCGATGTTCGCAAACTGCCCGCGATCCGGGCGAAATGCTCAAATTTTGGGCAGCAACGCAGGAATCCCCGACGCTCAGCCCCCGAGCGGAGCCTAGCCAATTGTGCCGGCCCGGCGGAAGTGGTGACAGGGGCGCGACCGCAGGAAATTACCCCGGGGAGAGTCGGCCCATGAAGAAGATCGAAGCCATCATCAAGCCCTTCAAGCTCGACGAGGTGAAGGAGGCGCTTCAGGATGTCGGCGTCCAGGGGCTCAGCGTCATCGAGGTCAAGGGCTTCGGCCGCCAGAAGGGCCATACCGAGCTCTATCGCGGTGCCGAATACGTCGTCGACTTCCTGCCCAAGGTGAAGATCGAGGTCGTGCTCTCTGACGACATGGTCGAGGCCGCGATCGAGGCGATCATCTCGGCCGCGCGCACCGACAAGATCGGCGACGGCAAGATCTTCGTCACCCCCGTCGAACAGGTCATCCGCATCCGCACCGGCGAGACCGGCGAGGACGCGATCTGATACCCCGGAGCGCAGGAAGGGCCTGATCCCGCCCTGCGCCCGGCCCCGCAACACCCAACCGAAAGGAAGAGACATGAGCGCCAAGGACGTTCTCAAGCTCATCAAGGACGAGGAGATCGAATACGTCGATGTCCGCTTCACCGACCCCAAGGGCAAGCTGCAGCACGTGACGCTGATCGTCGACATCATCGACGAGGACTTCTTCGAGGAAGGCTTCATGTTCGACGGCTCTTCGATCGCCGGCTGGAAGTCGATCGACCAGTCCGACATGAAGCTGATCCCGGACACGTCCTCGATCTACATCGATCCGTTCTACGCGGAAAAGACGCTCTGCATCCACTGCAACGTCGCCGAGCCCGATACCGGCGAGCCCTATTCCCGCGACCCGCGCGGCACCGCCGCCAAGGCCGAGGCTTACCTCAAGTCCACCGGCATCGGCGACACCGCCTATTTCGGCCCCGAGGCCGAGTTCTTCATCTTCGACGACGTCCGCTATTCGGTCTCGCCGCAGAAGGTGTCCTACCAGATCGACAGCCATGACGCGGCCTGGAACACCGACACCGAATACGAGATGGGCAACCAGGCGCACCGCGCGCTCCACAAGGGCGGCTACTTCCCGGTCAACCCGATCGACGCCTCCCAAGACCTGCGCGGCGAGATGCTCTCGACCATGAAGCGCATGGGCATGAAGGTCGACAAGCACCACCACGAGGTGGCGACCGCCCAGCACGAGCTTGGCCTCATCTTCGGCGGCCTCGTCGAGCAGGCCGACAACATCCAGAAGTACAAGTACGTCATCCACAACGTCGCCGCCGCCTACGGCAAGTCGGTGACCTTCATGCCGAAGCCGATGAAAGGCGACAACGGCTCGGGGATGCATGTCAACATGTCGATCTGGAAGGGCGGCAAGCCCTTGTTCGCCGGCGACAAGTATGCCGACCTCAGCCAGGAAGCGCTCTGGTTCATCGGCGGCATCCTGAAGCACGCCAAGACCCTGAACGCCTTCACCAACCCGTCGACGAACTCCTACAAGCGCCTGATCCCGGGCTTCGAGGCCCCGGTCCTGCGCGCTTACTCCGCCCGCAACCGCTCGGGCTGCGTCCGGATCCCGTGGACCGAAAGCCCGAAGGCCAAGCGCGTCGAGGCCCGCTTCCCGGATCCGGCGGCGAACCCCTACCTCGCCTTCGCGGCACTGCTGATGGCCGGCCTCGACGGCATCAAGAACAAGATCGATCCGGGCCCGGCTTCGGACAAGGACCTCTACGACCTGCCGCCGGAAGAACTGGCGGGCATCCCGACCGTCTGCGGTTCGCTCCGTGAGGCGCTCGAGGCGCTCGAAGCCGATCACGGCTTCCTGCTCGCGGGCGACGTGTTCACCAAGGACCAGATCGACGGCTACATGGCGCTCAAGTGGGAAGAGGTCTATGCCTACGAGCATACGCCCCACCCGATCGAGTACCAGATGTACTACAGCTGCTGAGGCATTGCCCGGCATGGAAAGGGCCCCGATCCGGGGCCCTTTTTCGTTTCCCTCTCGCGGCAGCTTCAGGCGTGTGCGCCCGCTTTCGCGCCGATGTGGATATGGGCCTTGCCTTCCGACACCGTCGGCGCCGCCGCGCTGATATGCGCGGCATTGGCCTTCAGCCACTCCTTCGCCACGGCGAGGCTCCTGTCGGTCCCCGCCTTGTCGGTGCAGACCGTCACGGTGAAGCATCCGTCCTTCGTCTCGACCAGATCGTAGCTGACGAAGCCGGGCACCCCCGAGATGAGCTTCTCGACCTCGCTCCGGCGCGAGATCAGGAGTTTCGTCAACTCCTCCACGCCCTTGCCGGCATAGCTGCGTATCATGACATGCATCGCGATAGCCCCCTCCTTGAACGATTGTGGAAAGATCGTCTCGGGGCACCCTGTTCGCGCCCGGAGGCGACGGCGGAAGGATAGCGAAACCCGACCGATTCTTGCACGCTTGCGCGTGACTGGCGGTTCCATCGGCCATTTTCGGCGCATGAGCGTTGGGCGAGGCTGGCACGGGGGGGCGACGCAGCGGGAATCCGCGCCGCGAAAGGGCGGAATCTGACCGTCCCCGCGTCGCAATCGGGGGGGACGGCGGCGGGAACCGCTTCCATCCTGCCCGCTGAAACCGGAGGCTTCCATGGACACTCACTACCGCGACATCCGCAAGATCGATCCCTCGAAGGGCTCCACGCTCGGCGACGGCACCCCTAACGACAACAACCGCGTCGAGATCGGCCCGACGCAGCTCGCCTTTCGCGAATGGGAAGCCGCCGGGCTCACGCTGCCCAATCTCGAACGGATGCGCGAGCATCGCTGGAAGCGCCTGACGAAGGCGGTCGTCGATCGTGGCTGGGGCGGCCTTCTGATGTTCGACCCCCTGAACATCCGCTACGCGACCGACTCGACCAACATGCAGCTCTGGAACACCCACAACCCGTTCCGCGCGCTTCTTCTTTGTGCCGACGGCTACATGGTGATGTGGGACTACAAGCAGTCACCCTTCCTCTCCGAGTTCAATCCGCTCGTCCGCGAGCAGCGGTCCGGGGCGGATTTCTTCTACTTCGACCGCGGCGACAAGGCCGGCGACGCCGCCCGCCGCTTCGCCGCCGAGGTGAAGGACCTGATCGCCGCGCATGGCGGCGCCAACACCCGGCTCGGCGTCGACAAGATCATGCTGCACGGGCTCCGCGCTCTCGAAAGCCAGGGCTTCGAGGTCATGGAAGGCGAGGAAGCGACCGAGAAGACCCGCGCCATCAAGGGCATCGACGAGATCCTCGCGATGCGCTGCGCCCATGACGCCTGCGAGAAGGCGGTGGCCGAGATGGAGCGCGCCTGCCGCGAGGGCGTGCCCGGCGGCAAGATGAGCGAGGACGACGTCTGGGCCGTGCTTCACGCAGAGAACATCAGGCGCGGTGGCGAATGGATCGAGACCCGTCTCCTCGCCTCCGGGCCCCGCACCAACCCCTGGTTCCAGGAATGCGGCCCCCGCCTCATCCAGCCGAACGAGATCGTTGCCTTCGACACTGACCTCATCGGCTCCTACGGCATCTGCATCGACATCTCACGCACCTGGTGGGTCGGCGACGCCAAGCCCACCAACGCGATGATCTATGCCATGCGCCACGCGCACGAGCACATCATGACCAACATGGAGATGCTGAAGCCCGGCGTCTCGCTGAAGGAACTGACCTTCGGCGGCCACCACCTCGACGAGCAGTTCCAGAAGCAGAAATACGGCTGCAAGATGCACGGGGTCGGGCTTTGCGACGAGTGGCCGCTTGTCTCCTACCCCGATGCCTGGGTCGACGGCGCCTTCGACTATGTGATCGAGCCCGGCATGGTGCTCTGCGTCGAGGCGCTGGTCTCGCCCGAGGACGGTGATTTCTCGATCAAGCTCGAGGACCAGGTGCTGATCACCGAGACGGGGTACGAGAACCTGACGAAATACCCCTTCGACGAACGGCTCATGGGGCTGGCCTGAACCAGCCCCGATTTTTCGGCGAAGAATCGCTGCCTCGCCGGACGCTCAGCCTTCCGGCCAGGTCGAGCGCCGAACATTGCCATGCCAGTCCTCGGAGATCCCGCCGACCGCGGGGTCTCCGCTGCCGCGCCGGTCCGAATCGCCTTCGGAAAGCAGAAGCACGAACACCCCGAGGGCGGCGAGGACGATCACGCCCACGATAGGGTCGGTCCTCTTGCGCCGATCGATGATATGGTGCCGCGCGCCATGTATCGTGCTCTTCATGGGTTGCCTCCTTTCGCTTCGTCTTGCCAGGAAAGTAGGCACTCCCAAACCATAATAAAAACGAATGTAATTGATTTTAAAGATCACGATAAGTGATGATTTTCTCCAACCGCACCCGCTGACGCTCCCTCACCTGTCCGTGACATGCCGACGCCGACCCTTGCCGCGCCGGACCCGCGCCCCCAGTCTTGACCGGATCGCGAAGAGAGGACACGACCATGGCAATCGAACGGATCACCTTTCCCGGCCATTCCGGCGCGGACCTGTCGGCCCGGCTCGACTTGCCAGAGGGGGCGCATCTCGCGACCGCGCTCTTTGCGCATTGCTTCACCTGCGGCAAGGACGTCGTCGCCGCACGCCGCATCGCCGGGGCGCTCGCGGCAAGGGGGATCGCCACCTTGCGCTTCGATTTCACCGGGCTCGGCCAGTCCGAGGGCGATTTCGCGGCGACGGGCTTTTTCTCGAACGCCGCCGATCTGAAGGCCGCCGCCGACTACCTCGCCGCCCGCGGCATGGCGCCCGCGCTCCTCATCGGCCATTCGCTCGGCGGCGCCGCGGTCCTGAAGGCGGCGGGCGGGATCGGCAGCGCCCGCGCCATCGTCACCATCGGCGCGCCCTACGATCCGGGTCACGTCACCCACAATTTCGCCGGCGCCCTCGACCGGATCGAAGCGGAGGGCGCAGCCGAGGTCGATCTCGGCGGCCGCCCGATCCGCATCGGCCGCGACTTCGTGCGCGAGGTGAGGGCCGAAGAGCTTTCCGCCCCCATCGCCAACCTCCGGCGCGCGCTCCTCGTGCTGCACGCACCGCGCGACGCGATCGTCGGCATCGAGAACGCGGCCGAGATCTTCAAGGCAGCCAAGCACCCCAAGAGCTTCGTCACCCTCGACGATGCCGACCACCTGATAAGCCGCACGGAAGATGCCGACTACGCCGCCGAAGTGATCGCCGCGTGGGCTGCGCGCTATCTCGACCTTAAGGCCCCCGAGCCGCCAAAGGGCGCGCCCGAAGGGATCGTGCGCGTATCTGAGGCCGATCCCGAGGGCTTCCTGCAGAACGTCAATCACGGGCCGCGCCACCACACGCTCGCCGACGAGCCCGAAAACTATGGCGGCACCGACCGGGGCATGACGCCCTACGGGTTCCTTGCTGCCGGGCTCGGTGCCTGTACCTCGATGACGATCCGCATGTATGCACGGCGCAAGAAGTGGCCGCTCGCCCATGTCCGGGTCGATGTCAGCCACGACAAGGTCCATGCCGAGGACTGCGCCGATTGCGAGAAGGGTGCCCGGATCGACCGCTTCCTTCGCGCGATCACGCTCGAGGGCGATCTGGACGAGGATCAGCGTGCAAAGCTTCTGGAGATCGCCGACAAATGCCCGGTGCACCGGACGCTCGAACACAACTCCCGGATCGAGACCCGGCTGGTCCCGGTCGAATAGATTCGCAATCTACGACGTTTCAGGCCCGCGAATAGCGGCTGATCATCGTGTAGTCCTTGCGCGGTCCCATCACCACCCAGACCGCCCGCCAGTCCGGCCAGTCACAGAAGTCGTAATGCACCCGGTAGTCGTCCGGCGAGCAGAGATGATGCGCCTCGGGAAAGGCCGGATCGAAGGCATGGAACGGCTTGCCGTCGCCATGATCGACTGCGATCCGCTCGCCATCGGTGCGCCAGAGATAATCCCGAATGGCCGTCATCGACGGCCCCGGCCCGAGCCGAAGTTCGCCCTCCTCGTGATAGGCAAGGCCGATCTCGACCGGGCGGAAGAATGCCCGCCCCTCGAACCGCCCCTCGGCGTGGCCAAGCCGATCCTGGATCACACGGCCGACCTGCCATTCTCCTGTGAAATCAGTTAGTTTTGGAATGAAGCTCATTTCTCTCAATACTCCCTTACCGTTAACCACCCGCCGCTACTAGTAATCTGCGGCCGGCCGCTCACTGTCGGCCGCTTCAGCATGCGACAGTTCCACGATTTCGAGGGCATACAGGCCTAACAAGTCCGGTCGTTCCCGACCGACCTGCAACCCTCTCTCCATGCCGCACCGGCGCTGGACATCGTGCCACGGTCTTCGCGGAACGATCGACTTGCGCCATCCAACAGGTGCGGGCTTTGCTCGGTTGGCGCTTCCGAAAGTCCGACGGGGGATAACATTGGCCGCTCCCGTACCACGGCCGCGACCGCAAGAACCGCGAGCCATGCATTCCGAAAGGAGCAAACGCAGCATCACCCGCGCCCCTTCTTGCCACCCGAGCCCTACCAGTCTAGGACAACCGCGCCCGTCTCACAAAGAAAAAGGCCACCCGGATGATCCCTCGCTATGCCCGCCCCGAAATGGTCGCCATCTGGTCGCCCGAAACCAAGTTCCGGATCTGGTACGAGATCGAGGCGCATGCCTGCGACGCGCAGGCGGCTCTGGGCGTGATCCCGAAGGCCAATGCCGAGGCGGTCTGGCGCGCCAAGGACGTCGAGTTCGACGTCGCCCGCATCGACGAGATCGAGGCCGTCACCAAGCACGACGTCATCGCCTTCCTCACCCATCTCGCCGAGCATATCGGGTCCGAGGACGCCCGCTTCGTCCACCAGGGCATGACCTCGTCAGACGTCCTCGACACCACGCTCAACATCCAGCTCGTCCGCGCCGCCGACATCCTTCTGGCCGACATGGACAAGGTGCTCGCCGCGCTCAAGAAACGCGCTTTCGAGCACAAGGACACCGTCCGCATCGGCCGCTCCCACGGCATCCATGCCGAGCCCACGACGATGGGCCTCACCTTCGCGCGCTTCTACGCCGAGATGGACCGCAACAAGAACCGGCTCGAAAAGGCCCGCTGGGAGGTTGCCACCGGCGCCATCTCCGGCGCCGTGGGCACCTTCGCCAATATCGACCCCGCGGTCGAGGAGCATGTCTGCGAGAAGCTCGGCCTCCGCCCCGAGCCGATCTCGACGCAGGTGATCCCGCGCGACCGCCACGCCATGTTCTTCGCCACCCTCGGCGTCATCGCGTCCAGCATCGAGAACATCGCCACCGAGATCCGCCACATGCAGCGCACCGAGGTGCTGGAGGCCGAGGAGTTCTTCTCCCCCGGCCAGAAGGGCTCCTCGGCGATGCCGCACAAGCGCAACCCCGTGCTGACCGAGAACCTCACCGGCCTCGCCCGCCTCGTCCGCATGGCGGTGATCCCGGCGATGGAGAACGTGGCCCTCTGGCACGAGCGCGACATCTCGCATTCCTCGGTCGAGCGCGGCATCGCGCCGGACGCGACGGTCACGCTCGACTTCGCGCTGAACCGGCTTGCCGGCGTGGTCGAGAAGCTCGTCGTCTACCCCGAGAACATGCTCGCCAACATGAACAAGTTCAAAGGCCTGGTGATGAGCCAGCGCGTGCTCCTCGCGCTGACGCAAGCGGGCGTGAGCCGCGAGGACGCCTACCGGCTGGTGCAGCGGAACGCGATGAAGGTCTGGGAGAAGGGCGCCGATTTCAAGGAGGAGCTTCTTGCCGACGCCGAGGTGACCGCCGCGCTCTCGCCTGCCGAAATCGAGGAAAAGTTCGACCTCGGCTATCACACCAAGCACGTCGACACGATCTTCGCCCGGGTGTTCGGGGACTGACGCCGCCTCACGATCCCGTGAGATCGGGCCCGGGGCGGATGTTTGATTTGCCCCGACCCCGACGCGGCTGGCACAATCGGCCCCGACAGGATGGAGGATGCCATGCTACTCAAAGCCATCGTCACGGCGACCGCACTCGCCGCGTCCCTCACCCCGGCTCTCGCCGGCTCCGGCGGATGCGGCCACAGCGACCGCCAGGCGCAGGTCAGCTGCGCCGACGGCAAGACCTGGGACGCCGCCACCCAGAGCTGCATCACGGTCGGAAGCTGACCTCCCGAAAGCGGTAAGCCCCCGTTAACGGCTTTCTGCGACCCTTGCCCCGAACCCGGTCCGGAAGGCAAGGCCATGACAGCACTCGCGAATCTGCCGCTGCGGAACGGCCGTCCGGCGACGGGCGCGCCGTCTGCCCCGCTCGCGCCCCCCGTTCTCGCGATGAGTGGGCGCCAGAAGGCCGCGATCATCGTGCGGCTCCTTCTCAGCGAAGGCGGCGACGTGCCGATCCGCGGCCTTCCGGACCACCTGCAGGCCGCGCTGACCGAACAGATCGGCTCCATGCGCAGCGTCGACCGCGCGACGCTCAGGGCCGTGGTGGAGGAGTTCATCACGCTCCTCGATTCGGTCGGCCTCAGTTTCCCCGGCGGCATCGACGGCGCGCTCCAGATGCTCGACGGCCACATCTCGGCCACAGCGGCGAGCCGCCTCCGCCGCCTCGCCGGCGCCTCGGCCAAGGCCGATCCCTGGGACCGGATCGCGGCGCTCGATCCCGAGAAGCTCATGCTGGTGCTGACCGAGGAAAGCGTCGAGGTCGGCGCGGTGATGCTGTCGAAACTCGCCGTGCCCCGGGCCGCCGAACTCCTCGGCAAGCTGCCCGGCGACCGGGCACGGCGCATCGCCTACGCGGTCAGCCGGACCGGCAACATCGACCCCGAGACGGTGCGCCAGATCGGCCTCTCGCTCGTTTCCCAGCTCGAGGCGCAGCCGGTCCGCGCCTTCGAGACCGGTCCGCACGAGCGCGTCGGCGCGATCCTCAACCTCTCGCCCGCCGCGACCCGGGATGACGTGCTCGAAGGCTTGACGGCCGCGGATTCGGACTTCGCCGCACAGGTGCGGCGGTCGATCTTCACCTTCGCCGACATCCCCGCCCGGATCGAGGCGCGCGACATTTCGAAGGTGATCCGGGGCGTCGACCAGACGACACTGGTCGCGGCGCTCGCCGGCGCGAAGACGCCCGACGACGCCGCGGCGGCCGAGTTCATCCTCGCGAACATGTCCCAGCGCATGGCGGCCTCGCTGCGCGAGGAAATGGCCGAACGCGGAGCGATCCGCGAAAAGGATGCGGAAGGCGCCATGACCGCGATCGTCGTCGCGATCCGCGACCTTGAAGTGTCGGGCGCTTTAGCGCTCAGGATCGTGGACGATGCCTGAAGTCGATGAGAAGGCAGCCAGTGACGCCTGAGCACACCGCCGCCCGACGCGGCCACCTCTCATGCCCGACGCGCGGCAGCGCCGCCGAGCGGGGCCTCGACGGCCCCCGAGGCGGCCCTTTGCGAACCCCTCGCGTTCGGTTCCGGACGATGGCGCGCTTGTGGTCGCGGACGCCGGCGGCTATGTCTGACGCGGGAAACGCGGGCCATGCCGACGCCGCGCGTAGCGATCAAAGACGAATGACGGCAGCGCCCGATTCCACCCCGAGCCGCAGCGACCGGCTGATCGACGCGGCCTTCCGCGCGCTTCTCGCCGTCGCGCGGGCGCTGCCCTACCGGATACGGATCCCGGTTGCGGGCTGGATCGTCTCGCGGATCGCGGCGCCGATCGCCGGCTGGACCGAGCGCATCCGGGAAAACCTCGCCCATGTCTGTCCGGACCTTCCCCCGGCCGAAGTCGCGCGGCTGGTCCGGGCGGTGCCCGACAATGTCGGCCGGTCGATGATCGAGATGTATTCGGGCCAGGAATTCGCCGATCGCCAGCGCGACGTGCCGCTTCTGGGTGAGGGCGTCGAGGCCCTTGCGGAAGCGAAGCGTACCGGCCGGCCCGTCATTCTCGTCACCGGCCACTTCGGCAACTACAACGCGGCCCGTGCCGCCCTCGTCGCCCACGGATACCAGTTCGGCGGGCTCTACCGGCCGATGAAGAACCCGCTCTTCAACGCGCATTACGTCGACGCGATGCAGCGGATCAGCTCGCCCCTGTTTCCGCGCGGCAAGCAGGGCATGGGCGCGATGCTGCGCTTCATCAAGTCCGGCGGCATGCTGGGAATCCTGCTCGACCAGCACATGGGGCACGGAGCGCCGCTTCGCTTCTTCGGCCGCACGGCGCATACCGCCACGTCGGCCGCCGATCTCGCTTTGAAATACGATGCGGCCATGATCCCGGTCTACGGCATCCGCAAGCCCGACGGGCTCGGTTTCGACGTGGTCGTCGAGGCGCCGATCCCGCCCTCCGATCCGATGACGATGACGCAGGCGGCAAACGACAGCCTTGAGTTGCTCACGCGTCAGCACATGGACCAGTGGTTCTGGATCCACCGCCGCTGGAAGTGAGGTCCTAATAGCGAACCGCGACCGCTAACGCAGTTGCCGCGCCGCGAGGACCGGACCGGGGCCGGGCTCCTGGATGATCACCACGACCGCCTCGTCGCCCGGCGCCGCGAGATCGAGCGTGAGCGCCTGCGCGCCGTCCCAATCCGCGACCTTCTTCCAGTCGGTGACGATGTTGGCATAGTCGATCGTCCGGCCGGCATTCTCGCCGTGGCTGATCTCGACCCGCTCCGAAGGTGTGTAGCGCACGAGTTGCACGAAGGCGCCGTGTCGAAGCGGCGCCCGTGCTTCGGCGCGAACCCGCACTTTGCCGCCCGTCCGTGCGAGGTCGAGCGCGACCGGGGATGGCTGGGCCCGGAACCGTCGAATCAGATCCTCGAGTTGGGCCGGGCGCACCCCGATCAAATGATCGCGGCCGGCAACGATCATCTGCGGCGTGTAGACGGTGCCCACCCCCGCGACGCGGGCATAGGCGCGCTGGCGGTCCGAGTACCGCGGGCTGGCGAAATGGTCCTTCCAGCCGATGTAGTCCCAGTAATCGACATGAAGCGCGAGCGCGATGACGTCGTCGCGCGCGGACAGCCCGGCGAGGATAGCGTCGGCCGGCGGACAAGAGGAACAGCCCTGGGACGTGTAGAGTTCGACGAGAACCGGCTCCGTGTCCTTCTCCTCGGCGATGGCCGCCCCCATCACCCCGAGCCAACAACCGAGCGCGGCGCCGATAATCCTGCGCATGTTTCCAGTTCCGTATCCCCTGATCCTTCCTTCCTAGACAAAGGCCGGGCAGAAGGCCAATCAAGGTTTTGCGAGAGATCGCGAGGACCGCTCGAGCCCTCTTGCGGCTCTTTGTGCACAATGGTATACAATGCGCCGTATCGCACTTGATCGGCCCGTTACGTTGCGGCACAACGCAAGCCGAGAGACCCGAGCGACACCCTCAACGAGAAGGGAGATCCCGATGCCCATCGTCACCGGCAAGGACACCGCCAAGACGCGCAAGACACTTTCCGCCGGCGGCACGTCCGTCGCCTATTACTCGATCCCGGCGGCAGAGGCCGCGGGACTCGGCGAGTTCTCCAAGCTGCCCGCGGCGCTGAAGGTGGTGCTGGAGAACATGCTGCGCTTCGAGGATGGCGGCCGCACGGTGTCGGTCGATGACATCAAGGCGTTCTCCGACTGGGGCAAGCAGGGCGGCCAGAACCCGCGCGAGATCGCCTACCGCCCGGCGCGCGTGCTCATGCAGGACTTCACCGGCGTCCCCGCGGTCGTCGATCTTGCGGCGATGCGCGACGGGATCAAGGCGCTCGGCGGCGACGCGCAAAAGATCAACCCCCTGAACCCGGTGGACCTCGTCATCGACCATTCGGTGATGATCGACGAGTTCGGCAATCCCCGCGCCTTCCAGCGCAATGTCGATCTGGAATACGAGCGCAACATGGAGCGCTACGTCTTCCTGAAATGGGGCCAGAACGCGTTCCAGAACTTCCGCGTCGTGCCGCCCGGCACCGGCATCTGCCATCAAGTGAACCTCGAATACCTCGCCCAGACGGTCTGGACCGATACCGACCAGAACGGTGACACGGTCGCCTACCCCGACACGTTGGTCGGCACCGACTCGCACACCACGATGGTCAACGGCCTCGCCGTTCTCGGCTGGGGCGTCGGCGGGATCGAGGCCGAGGCGGCGATGCTCGGCCAGCCGGTCTCGATGCTGATCCCCGAGGTCGTCGGCTTCAAGCTCACGGGCGAGATGGTCGAGGGCACGACCGCGACCGACCTCGTCCTCAAGGTCGTCCAGATGCTTCGGAAGCACGGCGTCGTCGGCAAGTTCGTCGAGTTCTACGGGCCGGGCCTCGATCACCTGCCGCTCGCCGACCGCGCGACGATCGCCAACATGGCGCCGGAATACGGCGCGACCTGCGGCTTCTTCCCGATCGACGCCGAGACCCTGCGCTATCTGCGGCAAACGGGCCGTGACGAGGACCGCATCGCGCTCGTCGAGGCCTATGCCAAGGAGAACGGCTTCTGGCGCGGCGCGGATTACGACCCGATCTACACCTCGACGCTGGAACTCGACATGTCCACGATCGTCCCGGCGATCTCGGGCCCGAAGCGGCCGCAGGACTACCTCGCTCTGACCGACGCAAAGTCGGCCTTCGCCAGGGAGATGGAGGCGACGTTCAAGCGCCCGATGGGCAAGGACGTGGAGGTGAAGGGCGAGGACTACGCCATGTCCTCGGGCAAGGTCGTGATCGCCTCGATCACCTCCTGCACCAACACCTCGAACCCCTACGTGCTGATCGGCGCGGGGCTCGTCGCCCGCAAGGCGCGCGAGCTTGGGCTGAACCGCAAGCCCTGGGTCAAGACCTCGCTCGCGCCCGGCTCGCAGGTCGTCAGCGAATACCTTGAGGCCGCCGGCCTGCAGGACGACCTCGACGCCATCGGCTTCAACCTCGTGGGCTACGGCTGCACCACCTGCATCGGCAACTCCGGTCCGCTGCAGCCGGAGATCTCGGCCGCCATCGCCGAGGGCGACCTCGTCGCAACCGCGGTCCTCTCCGGCAACCGCAACTTCGAGGGCCGGATCAGCCCCGACGTCCGCGCCAACTACCTCGCCTCGCCGCCGCTCGTCGTGGCCTATGCGCTCGCGGGCGACATGAACATCGACCTCGCGACGGAGCCCCTCGGCACCGGCAAGGACGGCAAGCCTGTCTATCTCAAGGACATCTGGCCGACCAACAAGGAGATCGCCGATCTCGTCCACGCCACCGTCACCCGCGAGGCGTTCCAGAAGAAGTACGCCGACGTGTTCAAGGGCGATGCCAAGTGGCAAGGCGTCAAGGTCACGGAATCGGAGACCTATGACTGGCCGCCGACCTCGACCTACATCCAGAACCCGCCCTACTTCCAGGGCATGGCCAAGGAGAAGGGCGCGATCCACGACATCGAGGGCGCCCGCATCCTGGCGCTGCTCGGTGACATGATCACGACCGACCACATCTCGCCCGCAGGCTCCTTTAAGCCGACGACGCCCGCCGGCCAGTACCTGACCGAGCGGCAGGTGGCGCCGAAGGACTTCAACTCCTACGGCTCGCGCCGGGGCAACCACGAAGTCATGATGCGCGGCACCTTCGCCAATATCCGCATCAAGAACGAGATGCTGGACGGGGTCGAGGGCGGCTACACGCTCGGGCCCGACGGCAAGCAGACCTCGATCTACGACGCCTCGATGGAATACCAGGCGGCGGGCACGCCCCTCATCGTCATCGGCGGTATCGAATACGGCGCGGGCTCCAGCCGCGACTGGGCGGCGAAGGGCACCAACCTTCTCGGCGTCAAGGCGGTCATCGCCGAGAGTTTCGAGCGCATCCACCGCTCCAACCTCGTGGGCATGGGGGTGATCCCGTTCGAGTTCACTGGCGGCGACAACCGCAAGACCCTCGGCCTCAAGGGCGACGAGGTGATCTCGATCCAGGGCCTTGCCGGCGATCTGAAGCCGCTCGCGCTCGTGCCCTGCACGATCCGCTACGCGGACGGCAGCGAGAAGGTGATCAAGATCAAGTGCCGGATCGATACCGAGGTCGAGATCGAATACGTCGAGAACGGCGGCGTGCTGCACTATGTGCTGAGGAATCTCGCCCGCGCCTGACCTTGGTCTCAAAGGGCCTGGTGAAGGGCTCCGCTCCGGCGGAGCCCTCTTTTATTCCAAGGGCAGCATGGGGCATCGCCGTTTGGATAGGTCTTCAGAACGATGGCCTCGATCGGTCGTGGCCGCCGGGTCGGGCGCGATTGTGCTATCCTTTCCCCAGTGAAAAGGGAGGCGAACCATGATCATCCGCATATTTCGCGCGACCATCCACGAGGGCAAGGAGGCGGAGTTCCGCGAGTTCTTTCTCCACACCGCACTGCCCCTGGTGAAAAGCCAGCCCGGCCTCGTCTCGGCCACGCCCGGCCTGCCGCGGCCGGAAAGCCCGCGCGAGTTCTGCATGGTGATGGTCTGGAAGGACGTGGAGTCGCTGAAGGCCTTCGCCGGCGAGGACTGGCAGCACCCGCATATCCATCCCGACGAGGCCGAACTGGTCGCCGACCGGGCGCTCCACCATTACGATCTCGCGCAGCTGATCACGACCTGATTGGCCGCCTATTTGGCCGCGGCCTTCTCCATCGCCGGGCGGATGTCGGATGCGAGCACCCGCTCGGTGATCGGGCCGGCGAAGCGCAGGATGACCTTGCCCTCGCCGTCGATCACGAAGGTCTCGGGCACGCCGTAGAGGCCCCAGTCGATCCCCATGCGGCCGCTCTCGTCCGCGCCGGTGGCCGCGAACGGGTTGCCGAGATCGGCGAGGAACTTCAGCGCCGCCTGCGGCCTATCCTTGTAGTTGACGCCGTAGATCGTCACGCCCTCTCCGGCGAGCTTCGTGAGGTTGGGATGCTCGGCCCGGCATGGGGCGCACCAGCTTGCCCAGAAGTTCACGAGCTTGACCTTGCCGTCCCTGAGATCGGCGTCGGAAAAGACCGGCAGGTCGGCGAGCGGCGTCACTACGACGGCAGGCGCATCGCGGCCTTCGAGCGTTGACGGCAGCGCGTCGGGATCCTCGCGCTGCATGCCGAGAACGAACATCAGCGCGAGCCCGGCGAAGATCGCCGGCGGCAGCGCCATTAGCGGCGAGATCCTAGCCATTGCGTCCCATCCTCTTTTCCTGTGCCTCGAGCCGCCGGCGCATCTCGGCACCCTTCCTAAGCGACAGCCAGACGAGGCCCAGGATCAGGAGGATCGTCACGCCGTAGGCGCCGAGCACGGTGCCCGCGTATTTGCCTAGGTCCACCATCACGCCATCCTTTCCCGCGCCTCGAGCGCCCTGAGTCGGCGGGCGCGGATCTCGGTCCGGGTGCGGATCAGGACGAGGGTGACGAAGAGAAGGACGAAACCCGCCATCGAGACCCAGAGGGGCCAGGCATAGGTATCGGCGACATGTTCCTCGGCGTCGAGGGAGAGGGAGGCGCCCTGGTGGAGGCCCTGGTTCCAGAAGAGGACGGCATAGCGCGACAGGAGCGCGAAGACCGAGCCGACGAGGCAGAGAACCGAGGTGAGGTCGGCCGCGGTGTCGGGGTCCTCGACCGCCTCCCAGAGCGCGATGTAGCCGAGATAGAAGAGGAAGAGGATCAGGAACGAGGTCAGCCGCGGATCCCAGGCCCACCAGGTGCCCCACATCGGCTGGCCCCAGATCGCCCCGGTGAAGAGTGCGATCAGCGTCATCGTGACGCCGATCGGCGCAGCCGCCTTGGCGGCGAGGACCGAGACATGGTGGCGGCGGACGAGCCAGATCATCGAGGTGACGAGCATCATCGCCCAGGCATTGATCGCCATCATCGCCGAGGGGACGTGGATATAGATGATCTTGACGGTCGCGCCCTGGCGGTAGTCGTCGGGCGTGAAGAAGAAGCCCCAAACGAGGCCGGTGACGAGCGTCACGACCGCGAGCCCCGTCACCCAGGGCAGCGCCCAGGCCGAGGTCTGCATGAACTTCTTCGGGTTGGCGTATTCCCAGATCGACATGGCGTCCTGACTAGCGGTTCCGGCCGCGGTGCTCAACATCCATAGCACGGGCCT
Organism: Albidovulum salinarum; assembly: GCF_025673475.1. Lineage (NCBI taxonomy): Bacteria > Pseudomonadati > Pseudomonadota > Alphaproteobacteria > Rhodobacterales > Paracoccaceae > Albidovulum > Albidovulum salinarum. The sequence goes on from NZ_JAOVQO010000010.1 coordinate 129,122, forward strand.
CCCTAGCGCAGATTGACGCGGATTGCCGCAGCCGCGGCGAAAGGCAGGATCGCGAGCGCGCCCAGGGTGATGCCCCCCTGCATCAGGAGCGGCGTGAAGGTGGCGAGCCCCTCGCCCCCGCGCCGCGCCGCCTCGGCCCCGAAGATCAGCGTCGGGATGTAGAGCGGCAGGACGAGGAGCGACAGCAGAAGTCCGCCGCGCTTCAGCCCCACGGTGAGCGCCGCGCCGAAGGTGCCGATGATGGAGAGGGCCGGCGTGCCGGCCGCGAGCGAGAGCGTGAGCCAGGCAAACCCTGGACCCGGCAGATGGAGAAGCACGCCGAGGACCGGGGCGGCGAGCGTGAGCGGCAGCCCGGTCGTCAGCCAGTGCGCGAGCGCCTTCACCGCGACCACGCCTTCGAGCGGGATCGGCGCCGTGGCGAGGAGGTCGAGCGAGCCGTCCTCGCGGTCGAGCGCGAAGATCCGGTCGAGCGAGAGGAGGCAGGCGAGGAGCGCGCCGACCCAGAGGATGCCGGGCGCGATGCGCGACAGCGTGCCGCCCTCGGGGCCGACGCCGAACGGGACGAGCACGGTGACGATGAGGAAGAAGGCGAGCGAGAGCCCGAAGCCGCCGCCGGCGCGGGTGGCAAGGCGCAGGTCGCGGAGGAGGAGCGCTAGCATGGGCAGGTCTCTCCCCGGTGGCGGGCGCCGGGGGCCCTGCCCCCGGACCCCCGGGGTATTTCGGCAATGAAGAAGCAGATCATGCGAAGGCCTCGTCGAAGCCGCCGCCCTGTCCCGGCGCGGGAAGTGTCGCGCGGAAGGGTGTGAGGTCGAGGATCCGCGCCTCTTCGAGGCCGAGGTCGATATGGGTGGCCATGAGCGCGGCGCCCCCGGACGCGAGATGGGCGCGGATCGCGGCGGCGAAGAGGGCGACCGAGGCGGTGTCGAGCGAGACCGTCGGCTCGTCGAGGAGCCAGAGCCGGCGGCCGGTGACGAGAAGCCGCGCGAGGCCGAGGCGGCGCTTCTGGCCGGCCGAGAGGTTCTGCGCCGGGCGTTCGGCGAGACCCTCGAGGTCCATCGCGTGAAGGGCAGGCGCGATGTCGCCCTGGCCATAGATCCGGGCCCAGAAGGTCAGGTTCTCGGCCACGCTGAGTGTTGCCTTAAGCCCGTCGGCATGGCCGGCGTAGGCGGCGCCTTCGGGCGGCAGTTCGGCCCTTCCCGCCACCGGCGGCTGCAGCCCGGCGATGCTGCGCAGGAGCGTCGTCTTGCCGATGCCGTTCGGGCCGCGCAGCACCAGCGCCTCGCCCGGGTCGAGCACGAAGCCCACCCGTTCGAGGATCGCGATACCGCCGCGCGAGACGGCGAGGTCGTGGACCGAGAGCATCATGGTCAAGGGGTTAGCCGATCCGGGCGGGAAGGCAAAGCGCCTAATCGACCGGCAGGAGCGCCGCGGCGATCCGCCGCCCCTCCGACAGGAGCACGTTGTAGGTCCGCGCCGCCGCGTCGCTGGCCATCGGCTCGACCCCGATCCCGACCGCGTCGAGCTTGTCGCGCAAGGCGGCCGGCGGATGGGCGATCGTGCGGCCGGTGCCGACCAGGAGGACGTCGATCTCTCCGGCGAGCGCCAGGAGCGGGCCGGCGTCATCATAGCCGCCCCAGGCCTGCGCCCCGCGCGCGGTGACGAGCACCGCTCCGTGGATGACCTCGCCGCCGACGCGGAAGAAGCCCGGCCCGTAGCCGTCGACCGGCCGGGCGCCGTTGAACGGGATCTCGTTCAGCCGGATCATTTCCCGGCCGCGAACTGGGTCCCGGCCGGCCCGTCCTCCTTCTTGCCCCAGTCGCGTTTCACACCGAGGATCAGGACGACGTTCTTGGCGACGTAGACCGAGGAGTAGGTGCCAACGATCACGCCCCAGGTCATCGCGAAGACGAAGCCGCGGATCACGTCGCCGCCGAAGACGAGAAGCGCAGTCAGTGCCATGAGCGTCGTGCCCGAGGTCATCACCGTTCGGCTCAGGGTCTCGTTGACCGAGAGGTTGCAGAGATCGCGGAGCGGCGTCGTCTTGTACTTGATGAGGTTCTCCCGCAGCCGGTCGAAGACCACGACGGTGTCGTTGATCGAATAGCCGAGGATGGTCAGGAGGGCCGCGATGATCGTCAGGTCGAACTTGAGCTGGAAGAGCGAGAAGATCCCGATCGTGAGGCCGATGTCGTGGACGAGCGCCACCACCGCGCCGACCGCGAACTGCCATTCGAAGCGGAGCCAGATGTAGAAGCAGATCGCGGCGACCCCGGCGAGGACCGAGAGCACCGCGGTCCAGATCAACTCGCCCGAGACCTTGGGGCCGACCGATTCCACCGACGGGAAGGTGATCGAGGGATCGACGCCCTTCAGCGCCGTCTCGACCTTGCCGATGATCTCGGGCGTGATCGCCTCGTCGCCTTCCTGTGCCTGGATACGCACCATCGCGACATGCTGGTCTTCGCGGAAGGTCGGGTCGTAGACCTGGGAGATCAGCACGTCGCCGAGGCCGAGGGGCTGCACCGCCGCGCGGTAGGCGCCGACATCGACGGGCGAGGTCGACTCGGTGCGGATCGTGGTGCCGCCCTTGAAGTCGATGCCGAAGTTGAGCCCCATGACGACGCTCAGGATGATCGAAGCGATCACCAGCAGGACGGAGCCGCCGAAGGTGACGGAGGCCCAGCGGAAGAAGTCGATGTTGGTGGTTTCGGGGACGAGCTTGAGACGGAATGCCATGATGATGTCCCTCAGACCGTGATCGTCTTCGGCCGTTTCCGGTCGAACCAGGTGGTGACGAAGAGCCGTGTCACGTAGATCGCGGTGAAGACCGAGGTGACGAGGCCGATGACGAGCGTGACCGCGAAGCCCTTCACCGGGCCGGAGCCGAGGAAAAAGAGGATCAGCGCGGTGATGAAGGTGGTGATGTTGGCGTCGACGATGGCCGACATGGCCTTTTCATAGCCGAGCTCGATCGCCCGCGCCGGGCCCTTGGCGGTCTTCATCTCCTCGCGGATGCGCTCGAAGATCAGCACGTTGGCGTCGACCGCCATGCCGACCGTCAGCACGATGCCGGCGATGCCGGGCAGCGTCAGCGTGGCGCCGATCATCGACAGGATGCCGAACATCATCGAGATGTTGAGCGCGAGCGCGACGGTGGCGAACACGCCGAAGAGCCCGTAGCTCGCGATCATGAAGGCGACGACCGCCACGGTGCCGACGATCGCGGCGACGCGGCCCGCGTCGATCGAATCCTGGCCGAGTTCCGGCCCGATCGTGCGTTCCTCGAGGAAGGTCATCTTCGCCGGCAGCGCGCCCGCACGCAGCAGCACCGCGAGGTTGGTGGAGCTTTCCACCGTGAACGAGCCGGTGATGATCCCCGATCCGCCCGGGATGTGCTGGTTGATGCGCGGCGCCGAGATCACCTCGTTGTCGAGCACGATGGCGAAGAGCTGGCCGACATTGGTGGCGGTGTAATCGCCGAACTTGCGCGCGCCGGACGGGTTGAAGCGGAACCCGACGGCCGGGCGGCCGTTCTGGTCGAACTCGGGGCGCGCGTCGACGAGATCCTCGCCGGTCACGACCGGCACCTCGTCGAGCGTGTAGAAGACGCCCTGCTCGTCCTCGTCGATCGACGGCACGATCATCGTGCCAGGCTTGGCGATCGCGTTGCCGTCGGTGCCGCGGCCGACGACCGGGTGGAAGGTGAGCTGCGCGGTGGTGCCGATCCATGCCTTGAGCTCGGCGGCCGAGCCCACGCCCGGCACCTGGATCAGGATCCGGTCGGTGCCCTGGCGCTGGATCGTCGGTTCGCGGGTGCCCGCGCCGTCGATCCGCCGGCGGATGATCTCCAGCGATTGCTGCATGGTCCGGTCATCGGTCGCGGCACGCTCGGCCTCCGAGAGCCGGACGATGAGCTGGTTGCCCTCGGCGGTGATGTCGAGATCCTTCTGGCCGACGCCGGTCAGGCTGACGACGTTGGAGGCAAGGCCATTCGCGACCTCGACCGCCTTCGCCATCGCCTCGGGCTTCTCGATCTGGATGCGCAGCTCTGAGGGATCCGAGGGCGCGCGGCGGATGCCGCCGATCTCGCCCCGCGCATCCGCGAGCGCCTTGCGCATCTCGGGCCAGAGCCCGTCCATCCGCGCCTTGTAGACATCGGCGACCTGGACCTCGGCGAGAAGATGCGCACCGCCCCTCAGGTCGAGGCCGAGATTGACCACCTTCGACGGCAGGAAATCGGGCCAGAGCGCCCGGTCAGCCTCCTGCTCCGGCGTCTCGAAACCGGCTTTCTCGGCCGCGGTGACGGCGTCGTTGTGCCGCTCGGCGCGGGTGTAGAAGGCGTTGGGCAGCGCCGTCAGCAGCCCGAGAGCGCAGAGCCCCAGGATGATGATCCGCTTCCAAAGGGGAAATTGCAGCATGATCGGGGATCCGGTCTCGGTTCTGGTCTGTCGGGATTACTTCGTCGCCGCAGGTTCGGTCTTCGACAGGACCTGGGTCACGGTGGCGCGGACGACGCGCACCTTCACGCCCTCGGCGATCTCAACCTCGAGCTCGCCGTCCTCCTTGACCTTGGCCACCTTGCCGATGATCCCGCCCTGGGTGACGATCTGGTCCCCACGCCGCAGCGCCTCGACCATCGCCTTGTGTTCCTTCAGCTTCTTCTGCTGCGGACGGATCAGCAGGAAATACATGATCGCGAAGATCAGGATCAGCGGCAGGAACTGCGCGAGACCGGCAGCGCCACCGCCACCGGCGGCCTGCGCATAGGCGGGAGTGATGATCATGGAAAGGCGTCCTCTCGGTCGGTGGGCGCTTGCGGCCCAGATTTTTTGTCGCGGGGAACCTATAGGCGGGAAAGGGGCTTTGCAAGGAGCAGCCCCGTCGCCGCACCCAATCGGGGAAGCCGCGGGCGGCGCGAGGTTGCGCCAACCCGCGCCTAATGGGCGCCAACCCTATGGCCGCGACCGGTACGCCGCCCCCTCGGGTTCGCCGCCGGCGACGGGAACGGCACGACGTAACCGGGGCGGCCAACCGAACGCCGCCAATGCCATCGAACAAGTGAGTTTAGAAATTTATATTTATATTCAATAATTTATATACCGATCCTCATGCGTTTACTCAAATACCCCGCCGATGGCGCCACGGAGGTCCGGGCGTACAGATTCCCGGTTCCCCTTCCCGCCCGGATCGGGCATATCTGGCCCGAACGACCCCGAAGAGGCCCATCATGCACGACATCCGCGCGATCCGAGAGAACCCCGAAGCCTTCGACGCCGCCCTCGGGCGCCGGGGTCTGTTCGGGCTCAGCGCAGATATCCTTGGTGTCGACGAGGCGCGCCGCGCGAAGATCCTCGCGGCCGAGACCGCGCAGGCCGCGCAGAACGCCGCCTCCAAGGAGGTCGGTGCTGCCAAGGCCAAGGGCGACGAGGCGGAGTTCGAGCGGCTGCGCGCCCTCGTCGCCGAGAAGAAGGCCGAGGTGGCGCGGCTGAACGAGGAGGCCGAGGTCGAGGACTCGCGCCTGCGCAATCTCCTGATGACGATCCCGAACCTGCCGCTTGCGGACGTGCCCGAGGGCGCGGACGAGAACGACAACGTCGAGGTCCGCCGCTGGGGCACCCCGCGCGAATTCGACTTCAAGCCGGTCGAACATTTCGAAATCGCGGGCGTGAAGCCCGGCATGGATTTCGAGACCGCCGCGAAGCTTTCGGGCGCCCGCTTCGTCCTCCTGCGCGGCGGCGTCGCCCGCATCCACCGGGCGCTGGCGCAGTTCATGCTCGACCTGCACACAAGCGAACACGGGCTGACGGAGACGATGACCCCCGTGCTGGTCAGGGACGACGCGATGTACGGCACCAACCAGCTGCCGAAATTCGCCGAGGACAGCTACCAGACCACCAACGGCTGGTGGCTCATTCCGACCTCGGAAGTGACGCTCACCAATACCGTCGCGGGCGACATCCTCGACGAGGCGGCGCTGCCGATCCGCATGACCGCCCATACCCAGTGCTTCCGCTCCGAGGCCGGTTCGGCGGGCAAGGACACCTCGGGCATGCTCCGTCAGCATCAGTTCGAGAAGGTCGAGATGGTGTCGATCACCACGCCCGACACCTCGCTCGCAGAGCATGAGCGGATGACGAAATGCGCCGAGGCCGTTCTGGAGCGGCTGGGGCTCCCCTACCGCACCGTGGTCCTCTGCACCGGCGACATGGGCTTCGGCGCGCGCAAGACCCACGATCTCGAAGTCTGGCTGCCGGGGCAGAACAAGTACCGCGAGATCAGCTCGGTCTCGGTCTGCGGCGACTTCCAGGCGCGGCGGATGAACGCGCGCTTCCGGCCTGCCGGCGGCAAGCCCGATTTCGTCCACACGCTGAACGGCTCCGGCCTCGCCGTCGGGCGCTGCCTGATCGCGGTTCTCGAGAACGGCCAGCAGGCCGACGGCTCGGTCGTGCTGCCCGAGGCGCTGCATCCCTGGCTCGGCGGCAAGACCCGGCTCACGGCCGAGGGTACGCTGGTCTGAGCCCCGTCAGCCGGCCAAAGCCTTGCCAAGCCGCGGCAGCTTGGCGCGCTTGAGCAGCGCGCGGAGCGGCTGCGGCGCGCCGGACAGCCGCTCCGCCTCCGCCTGAACCGCCGCGACGGCATCGCCGACCGCGCCGGGATCGGTGCGCCAGAGGTCGAGGAGGAAGCTGTCGGGATCCTCGCGTCGCACGCCTTCCTCGGCCAGCACATGGCGCGGAAAGTCGGCAGCGTTGAAGGTGACGATCAGGTCCGCATGGCCCGCGATCGCGGCGGCCAGCACATGGATATCGGCGGGATCCGGCAGCCAGAGCCGCGCCGCGAGCCCGTCATGCGGCGCGACCGAGGCTTTCGGGAAGCCGGCGCGCAGCACAGCGATCTCGCCCCGCGCGATCGTCTCGGCGCCGGGGCCGAGCTTGACGCTCGCCCGCGCCCATTCCTCGAGGATGCGGTCGGACCAGAGCGGCGTGTAGAGCCCGGCCCGCGCGACGCCGATCAGGATCTCGCGCAGCACCGTCGGATAGAGGACGCAAGCGTCGAGGATGACCTTCATCCGTCAAGCCGGAAGAACAGCGCCTTGAGATAGCCGCTCTCGGCCAGTTGCGGCAGCTGCGGATGGTCGGGCCCGGCGAAGCCGGTATGCAAGAGTTGCCCACGTCGCCCACCCCGGCCGATGCCGCGCGCCGAGGCGTTGCGGAACTGCGTCAGATCCGCCGCGTGCGAGCAGGAGCAAAGCACGAGGTACCCGCCCGGCGCCACCAGCGGCGCGGCGAGTCGCGCCACCCGCTCATAGGCGCGAAGCCCGGCCTCGAGCGCCGGTTTCGCGGGCGCGAAAGCCGGCGGATCGCAAACGACGAGATCGAAGCTGGCGCCCTCGGCCTGCAGCGCCTCCATCACCGCGAAGGCGTCGCCCTTGCGCGTCGCGAACCGCGCGCCGAAGCCCGCGGCCTCTGCGCCCGCCCCGGCCAGTTCCAGCGCCGCAGCCGAGGCATCGACCGAGAGCGCGCTCTCCGCCCCGCCCGCGAGGGACGCGAGCGCGAAGCCGCCCACATGTGAAAAGACGTCGAGCATCCGCGCCCCCTTCGCGAGCCGGGCGGCAAAGGCGTGGTTGTCGCGCTGGTCGAAAAAGAGCCCGGTCTTCTGGCCGCCCATCAGGTCGGCCATGTAGACGGCACCGTTCATCGGCACCGGCACCGGCCCGTCGAGCCCGCCCGCGAGCACGGCCGTCTCCTCCGCCAGCCCTTCGAGCCCGCGCGCGCGTCCGGTTCCGTTCTTGATGATCGTGGTGACCCCGGTGACCTCGGCCAGGGCGGCGGCAAGGTCACCGATCATCGCCTCGGCCCAGGCGGCATTGGGCTGGATCACCGCGGCATCGCCGAAGCGGTCGATGATCACGCCCGGCAGTCCGTCGGCCTCGGCATGGACGAGCCGGTAGTAGGGCGCGTCGTAGAGCCGCGCGCGCAGGGCCAGCGCGCGGCCGATGCGGGCGCCAAGCCAGGCGCGGTCGATCACCGCGCCCTCGTCGCGGTCGAGCATCCGGGCAATGATCTTCGATTTCGGGTTGACCGTGACGATGCCGAGCGGCCGCCGCTCGGCATCCTCGAGCCGGGCGATGGAGCCGGGCACGAGGCCCTGCGTGCGCCGGTCGGTCACCAGCTCGTCGGCATAGACCCAGGGAAAGCCGTGGCGGATGGCGCGGGCTTCGGCCTTGGGGCGCAGGCGGACGGTGGGAAGGCTCGGGCTGTCGGTCATCGCGCGGGTCCGGTCAGGAGGGGTTTTCCCTCCTCTAGTCGGAACGCCGCGCGGGGGAAAGGGCGCATCCATTGACGCGCCCGCCCCTTGCCGAGCTTCAGTGGCTCGTGGCGGCGGTCCGGGGCTTCACCATGCGGCGCAGCGCCCGGGCCAGCGCACGGAACGCCTCGGCCATCGCGTCGCCCTGCATCTGGCGGGCGCGGGCCATTATGTTCCGCTGTTCCTCATAGGTCGGCAGTTCGTATTTCAGGGTCTGGGCCATGACGGGCTCCTGCAATCTGGTTCGGCGGCGAGGTAAGCGACGCAGCGGGGAAGCGCCACGGACAGATGCGAAACCCCGCCATGCGACGGGTGCATGGCGGGCGCAGGACGGTTGTTAGCGATAACAGATCATGCTATGGCGCGGCGAGGCGGCTATTGTCCCGCCATTCCGGACGTTCGAGGAACCACCCATGCACCCGCGCCTTGCCGAGATCACCGACCGCATCCAGCGCCGATCGGCCGAGAGCCGCTCCGCCTATCTCGGGCGGCTCCGCCAGGCGGCCGAGGCAGGCCCCGCGCGCGCGCACCTGAGCTGCGGCAACCAGGCTCATGCCTATGCCGCGATGGCCGAGGACAAGGACCGCCTCGCGGCGGGCCGGGCGCCGAACATCGGCGTCGTCACCGCCTATAACGACATGCTGTCGGCGCACCAGCCCTACGAGCGTTACCCCGACCTCATCCGCACCGCCGCCCGCGCTGCCGGTGCGACCGCCCAGGTCGCGGGCGGCGTGCCGGCGATGTGCGACGGCGTCACGCAAGGCCAGGTCGGCATGGAGCTCAGCCTCTTCTCGCGCGACGTGATCGCGCTCGCCGCCGGGGTGGCGATGAGCCACAACTGCTACGACGCGGCACTCTATCTCGGCGTCTGCGACAAGATCGTGCCCGGCCTCGTGATGGCGGCGGCCAGCTTCGGCCATGTGCCCGCGATCTTCGTGCCCGCCGGGCCGATGCCCTCAGGCCTGCCCAATGACGAGAAGTCGAAGATTCGCAACCGCTTCGCCGCGGGCGAGATCGGCCGCGACGAGCTGATGAAGGCCGAGATGGCGGCCTATCACGGACCCGGAACCTGCACCTTCTACGGCACCGCGAACACCAACCAGATGCTGATGGAGTTCATGGGGCTGCACCTGCCCGGCGCGAGCTTCGTCAACCCAAACACGCCCCTGCGCGAGGCGCTCACCACCGCCGCCGTGACCCGTGCGGCCAAGATCACCGCGCTCGGCAACGACTTCCGCCCGGCGGGCGAGATCCTCGACGAACGCGCCTTCGTCAACGGCATTGTCGGGCTTATGGCGACCGGGGGGTCGACGAACCTCGTGATGCACCTGCCGGCGATGGCGCGGGCCGCCGGGGTCTCGCTGGAGCTCGAGGATTTCGCCGCCATATCGGAAATCGTGCCCCTGATGGCCAAGGTCTATCCGAACGGGCTCGCCGACGTGAACCATTTCCACTCCGCGGGCGGACTCGGCTTCCTCATCGGCGAACTCCTAGAGGCCGGGCTACTGCACGAGGACGTCCGTACCGTGGCGGGCGACGGGCTCCGCCGCTATACCGAGGAGCCGGTCCTTACGGACGGCGCGCTCGCCTGGCGCGCCGGACCGACCAGGACCGAGAACGACAGGATCCTGCGTCCGGCCGCCGACCCGTTCCAGCCGACCGGCGGGCTCAGGGAACTCACCGGCAACCTCGGCCGCGCGGTGATCAAGGCTTCGGCCGTCGCGCCGGAATACCAGGTCGTCGAAGCCCCGGCGCGGATCTTCTCCGACCAGGACCAGGTCAAGGCCGCCTTCGCGAGGGGCGAGTTCACCGCCGACACCGTCGTCGTCGTGCGTTTCCAGGGACCGCAGGCCAACGGCATGCCGGAACTGCATTCGCTGACGCCGGTGCTGTCGGTGCTCCTCGGCCGCGGCCTCAGGGTCGCGCTCGTCACCGACGGGCGGATGTCGGGCGCCTCCGGCAAGGTCCCTGCGGCGATCCATGTCAGCCCCGAGGCCGCCGCCGGCGGCCCGCTCGCGCGACTCCGCGACGGCGACGTGATCCGGCTCGACGTCACGACCGGGGAGCTCGCTGTCAGGGGCGTCGACCTCGCCGCCCGCACACCCGAGACCCCGGACCTCTCGGCCAACCGCCACGGCATCGGCCGAGAGCTCTTCGAGACCTTCCGCCGCCACGTCGGCGCCGCCACCGACGGCGCCTCGGCGCTCCTGTGAGCGCGCCCGCTTCTTTATTGCCAAAATACCCCCGCCGGAGGCGTCCGACGCCGCCTCCCGCCGAACCGCAGAAGGATGAGCGATGACCCCCGCCGCGCAATCGGCCAAGGCCGAAGAAATCTGTCGCCTCGCCCCCGTCGTTCCGGTCCTCGTGGTCGAGGATATGACCAGCGCCGCCCCGCTCGCGCGCGCCCTCGTCGCTGGCGGCCTTCCGGCACTCGAGGTGACCCTGCGCACGCCCGCAGCACTCGACGCGATCCGCGCGATGGCCGGGGTCGAGGGCGGCGTCGTCGGCGCGGGCACCCTCATCTCCCCCGCCGATGTCAAGGCCGCCAAGGCCGCGGGCGCCCGGTTCGGCGTCTCGCCGGGCGCGACCGACAGCCTGCTCAGGGCCTGCGAGGATGAGGGCCTGCCGCTCCTGCCCGGTGCCGCGACCGCGACCGAGGTGATGGCGCTTCTCGAACGCGGCTACACGGTGCAGAAGTTCTTCCCCGCCGAAGCCTCCGGCGGCGCCCCGGCGCTCGCCGCGATCGGCGCGCCGATCCCGCAGGTCCGCTTCTGCCCGACGGGCGGCATCGGCCCGGCGAATGTCGGAAACTACCTGAAACTTGCCAATGTGCTCTGCGTCGGCGGCAGCTGGGTCGCGCCGAAGGACCGGGTCGCCGCCGGCGACTGGGCCGCGATCACCGCGCTTGCGCGCGAGGCGGCGGCGCTCAGAGCTTAAAGCCTCCGCTCACCGACCCGGCGCGAAGACCTCGGCCTCGGTGACGATCAGGTCGAGCTGCTGGTCGGTCGGCTCGATCGGCACTTCGCCGATCTCCTGCGCCGCGAAGGCGAAACCGATCGCGGTCACCGACTTACGCGCCCGCAGCTCCTCCAGCGTCCGGTCGTAGAAACCGCCGCCATAGCCGAGCCGGAAGCCGCGCCGGTCGAAGGCCAGAAGCGGCACGATCAGCACGTCGGGCTCGACCCAGTCGCCATTTTCGGGGATGAGGGCACCAAACTCGCCCGCGATCATGGTCGCCTCCAGGCTCCAGCTGCGGAACCTGAGCGGCGTCCCGGCCCCGAGGATCACCGGCACGCCGACCGGCCCCTCATGCGCCGCCATCGCCGGCAGGCAGTCGATCTCGGTGCGCATCGGCATGTAGCCCGCGAGCGCCTTGCCCGCATGCTCCGCCAGCACCGCCTTCAGCCGGGCACAATCCTCCGCCGCCCGCGCCGCGAACGCCACCTTGCGCCGGGCAAAGGCCTCCGCCCGCGCCGCCGCCTTGATTTCAGTCAGGTTCACAGAAGCACCACCGCCGCCAGTCCGAGAAACGCGAAGAACCCAACCACGTCGGTCACCGTCGTCACGAAGGCGCCCGAGGCGAGCGCGGGGTCCACGCCTGCCTTCTCAAGTGCCACGGGCACCAGAATCCCGGCGAGCCCGGCAACGACCAGATTGACCACCATTGCGGCAGCGAGCACCACCCCGATCATCGCGGAGCCGAACCAGAACCAGCCGACCGCGCCCATGACGACGGCGAAGATCACGCCGTTGAAAAGGCCGACGGTGGCCTCGCGGCGGACGACCCGCCACATGTTCGAGCCCGTGAGGTCGCGCGTCGCGATGGCGCGCACCGCGACCGTCAGCGCCTGGGTCCCGGCATTGCCGCCCATCGAGGCGACGATCGGCATCAGCACCGCGAGCGCCACGATCCGCCCGATCACGCCCTCGAACTGGGCGATGACGATCGAGGCGAGGATCGCGGTGACGAGGTTGACGGCCAGCCAGGGCAGGCGCTGCTTCGTCGTCTCGACCACGCTGTCGGAAAGCGAGCCCTCGCCGACGCCGGCGAGGCGCAGGATGTCCTCCTCGTGCTCCTCGTCGAGGACCGCCATCGCGTCGTCTATGGTGATGACGCCGACCAACCGGTCGTCGGCATCCACGACGGGCGCCGAGATCAGGTGGTACTGGTTGAAGGCATAGGCGACATCGCCCTCCTCCTCCAGCACGTCGATGGTGCGGAAACTGTCCTCGGTGATGTCGGTCAGCGGCACTGCCCGCTTCGACGACAGAAGCTTGCCAAGCGTGACGTAACCGGTGGGATGCCAGCGTGGGTCGATCAGGATCACGTGGTAGAACTGATCCGGCAACTCCTTGGCGTTTCGCAGGAAATCGATCGCCTGCCCGACCGTCCAGTCATCCGGCGCGGTCACAACCTCGCGCTGCATGAGGCGGCCGGCGGAATATTCCGGATAGGTGAGCGACTGCTCGACGGCGGCCCGGTCGCTGTCCTCGAGCGCGCCGAGGATGCGCTCCTGCTGCGGCTCCTCGAGGTCCTCGATGAGGTCGACGACGTCGTCGGAATCGAGTTCCCGCACCGCCTCGGTCAGGACCTCGTGCGGCAGCAACTCGATCACTTCCTCGCGGATCGATTCGTCGAGTTCGGAGAGGATCTCGCCGTCGATGCCGCGCGACCAGAGGCCGATCAGCGCGGCCCGGTCGTTGTAACCGATCTGCTCGAAAAGGTCGGCGATGTCGGCCGCGTGCAGCGGCTCCATCAACTCGTCGATGCGCGCGGCATCACCGGCCTCGACGGCATCGAGGATGGCATCGACGACCTCGGGATCGAGGGCGTATTCGTCCTCGTCCCGCTCGACGACCTCTCCCTCGGCTTCCGTCATCCTGCCCCCCGCTCGATTACCGCGACATTATCGGAAGGAGTTTCAAAGAAACAGGGGCAACGGGCGGATTTCCCCGTGCCCCTCATGGCCTTAGACTGCGCAGGCAACGGAATTATGATGGCGAGGCGAGATGGCGGATCTCCTGATCGGACAGGTGCTGCAGTTTACCGGAAACCCGATGACCGACGGCGTCGAGGCGGCGCGGCACTCGGCGCGCGGCGGCGTGCTCATCGAGGCGGGGCACATCGCGGAGGTGGGCGAGGCGGATGACCTTCGCCGCGCCCACCCGCAGGCAAAGGTGACCGATTACGGCAAGGCGCTGATCTCGGCCGGATTCGTCGATGCCCATGTCCATTACCCCCAGACCGCGATGATCGCGAGTTGGGGCAAGCGGCTCATCGACTGGCTGAACTCCTACACCTTTCCGGAAGAGATGAAGTTCGCCGACCCGGCCTACGCCGCCGAGATCGCCGCGCGCTATTTCGACCTGACGCTCTCGAACGGCACCACCACGGTTTGCTCCTACTGCACGATCCATCCCGAAAGCGTCGACGCCTTCTTCACCGAGGCCGAGCGCCGCGGCGTGCGCGCCTTCGCCGGCAAGACCTGCATGGACCGCAACGCGCCCGAGGCGCTCACCGATACGCCGCGGTCGGCCTATGACGACAGCAAGCGGCTGCTGGAGAAATGGCAGGGGCGCGGGCGGCTTTCCTATGTGGTCACGCCCCGCTTCTCGCCGACCTCGACGCCCGAACAGCTCGAGGCGATGGGCGCGCTCTGGAAGGAGCACCCGGACTGCCTCATGCAGACGCATCTTTCCGAGCAGACCGACGAGGTCGCGTGGGTCAAGTCGCTCTTCCCGACGCTGAGGGACTATCTCGATACCTACGAGCAGTTCGGCCTTCTCGGTCCCGGGGCGCTGTTCGGTCATGCGATCTACCTCGAGCCGCGCGAGGTCGACCGGCTGAAGGAGGTCGACGCGAGCCTCATCCACTGCCCGACTTCGAACACCTTCATCGGCTCGGGGCTCTTCGACATGGACGGTCTGTCGCGCTCGGGCCACCGGATCGGCCTTGCCACCGACACCGGCGGCGGGTCGTCCTTCTCGATACTGCGCACGATGGCCGCAGCCTACGAGGTGGCGCAGCTCCGCGGGCGGCCGCTGCATCCCTCCGAACTCTGGTGGCTCGCGACGCAGGGCGCCGCCCGGAGCCTGCGCGCCGACGGCCGGATCGGCAACCTAGCCCCGGGGATGGAGGCCGACATTGCGGTGATCGACCTCGCCTCAACCCCGGCCATCGCCCAACGCTCCGAGCGCGCCAAAGACATCTGGGAAGCGGTTTTCCCGACGATCATGATGGGGGACGACCGGGCGGTGACGGCGGTCTGGGTGGGCGGCCGGCCGCTCTGATCCCGGCCGATCCAGCGGAGACACCTTCGGCGTCACGCTTTCACTGGGGTCGCCCGCGAAACGCGGGCTCCCGTGCCTCCGGCGGGAGTATTTCAGGACAGAAAGTGAGAGCCGCTTCTTCCACTTTCTGTCTGAAAATACTCTCGGGGGCGGGGGCAGACAGCCCCCCGCGTCACGCCATAAGCCGCCGGGCCAGATGGTTCTGGGTCTCGATCACACCGGGAAGGTCCAGGGTCACGATCTGGCCGCCGCGCACCACCGAACGTCCTTCGACGAAAAGATCGCGCACCCGGGTCGGACCGCAGAGGAGAAGGGCGGCGACCAGATCCCAGGCCCCGGCGGCCTCGATCCCGGAGAGGTCCCAGACCGCGATATCGGCGCGCTTGCCGGGTTCGAGCACACCGCAATCCGACCGCCCGAGCACCCGCGCACCGCCCAACGTCGCGATCTCCAGCGCCTCGCGCGCGCTCATCGCGTCCGCCCCGCGCGCCACGCGCTGCAGGAGCATCGCGGTCCGCGCCTCGGCGATCAGGTTCCCGGCGTCGTTCGACGCCGAGCCGTCGACGCCGAGCGCCACCTTGACGCCCGCATCGCGCATCGCCCGCACCGGCGCGATGCCGGAGCCGAGCCGGCAATTCGAACAGGGACAATGGGCGACGCCGGTGCCGGTCCGGGCGAAAAGATCGATCTCCGAACCATCGAGCTTGACGCAGTGAGCATGCCAGACATCGGCGCCGGTCCAGCCGAGGTCCTCGGCATATTGCCCCGGACGGCAGCCGAACTGCGCGAGGCTGTAGGCGATGTCCTCGTCATTCTCGGCCAGATGCGTGTGCAGCATCACGCCCTTGTCGCGGGCCAGGAGTGCCGCCTCGCGCATCAGGTCACGGCTGACCGAGAACGGCGAGCAGGGCGCGAGGCCCACCCGCACCATCGCCCCCTCGGCCGGGTCATGGAAGGCGTCCACAACCCGCTCCATGTCCTTCAGGATCGCCGGCTCCGCCTCGACGAGGCTGTCGGGCGGCAGGCCGCCCGCGCTCGTCCCGATCGACATCGCGCCGCGCGTCGGGTGGAACCGCAGCCCGATCTCGCGCGCCGCGTCGATCGTGTCGTCGAGCCGGGCGCCGTTCGGATAGAGGTAGAGATGGTCGGACGTCATCGTGCAGCCTGAAAGCGCCAGTTCGGCCAGCCCGGTGAGCGCGGAGACGCGCATCTCCTCGGGCCCGAACCGCGCCCAGATCGGGTAGAGTGTCTTCAGCCAGCCGAAGAGGAGCGCGTCCTGCCCGCCCGGAACCGCACGGGTGAGCGTCTGGTAAAGATGGTGATGGGTGTTGACGAGGCCGGGCGTCACCACGCAGCCCTGCGCCTCGACCACGGTGCCGCGGGTCGCGAGGCCCTGACCGACCGCGGCGATCACGCCGCCGCGGATCAGCACGTCGCCCCCTTCGACCTCGGTGCGGCCCGCGTCCATGGTCACGACCCGCGCGGCATTCCTGATGAGTATCTCGGACATGTTCCCTCCTGCCACCCCCTTCGGTGGATCGGGAACGGCTGCGCGACAGAAGGGGGAAGGACTCGGCAGCGGCGGCAGTCTAGAGGGTTCGCCGCCGCGCGACCATGCGGGATTTCCGAAAACTCCTGTTCAAAATCCCGAAAAATCCGCCGAACCTAGCCGTTGAGCACCTCCATCGCCGCGCGATGAATCTCGGGATTGGCTGCGGCCAGCACCCTTCCGCCCTGATGCGCGGGGCGGCCCTCCCAGTCGGTGACGATGCCGCCCGCCGCCTCGATCACCGCGATCGGCGCCTGCACGTCGTAGGCCTGCAGACCCGCCTCGACCACGAGGTCGATCTGGCCGGCGGCGACGAGCGCGTAGGCGTAGCAGTCGATCCCGTAGCGGGTCAGCCGGGTCCGCGCGGAGAGCCGGCGGAAGGCCGCGCCCTCGGCCTCGGTGCCGACCTCGGGAAAGGTGGTGAAAAGGATCGCTTCCGAGAGCGGCCGCGCCGGGCGCGCCCTGAGCGGCCGCATCCCCATCGGGCCGGTCACCTCGGAAATCCCGAACCCGCCGGCGAAGCGTTCTCCGATATAGGGCTGGTCGATCAGGCCGAAGACCGGGCCGGTCGGGTCGGAAAGCGCGATCAGCACCCCCCAGGTCGGGGTGCCGGAGAGATAGCTGCGCGTGCCGTCGATCGGGTCGAGCACCCAGGTCAGGCCCGAGGTTCCGGGTTTCGGCCCGAACTCCTCGCCAAGGATCGCATCGTCCGGACGCCGCTCGGCGAGGATCGCCCGCATCCGCTCCTCCGAGGCGCGGTCGGCGACCGTCACCGGATCGAAGCGGCTGGTTTCCTTGTTGTCGGCAGCCAGCCCATCGGCGCGGAAATGCGCCAGCGTCGCCTCGCGGGCGGCGTCGGCCAGGGCATGGGCGGTGGCCACGAGCGCATCACGCTCGGAATCAGGAAAAGGGTTCATCGGGGGCCTCGCGCATCTTTGCGTCAGCGGTAGCCCCCGGTGCCCCTCCCGGTCAAGCCGCCTCAGGCCGCGTCGGAGAGAACCTTGGCGAGATCGAAGAGCCGCCGCCGCTGCGCCTCGGGGATCGCGTAGTAGGAGCGCACCAGCATCAGCGCCTCCTTGTCGGCGAGGATGTCGCCGTCGATCTCCTCGACGATCGGCGTGCGGGAATCGAGTCCCTCGAAGAAGAAGCTGATCGGCACACTGAGCGCATCCGCGATATCCCACAACCGGGAGGCGGAAATCCGGTTCATGCCGGTTTCGTATTTCTGGATCTGCTGGAACTTGATGCCGACCTTGTCGGCAAGCTGCTGCTGGGTCATGCCAACCATCCAGCGCCGATGCCGGACCCGCTTGCCAACGTGCACATCTACAGGGTGTTTCATATCCGCCTCCACACTACCATGTCATTAAACTAGCAAGTTTCGTGCCATTCATAATAACCTCCCCGAAATTCGATAAGGAATTACCAAAAAGGCGAAGGTCACGCGCAGTCGATGCCGTTCCCTTCAAGAATCCATATTTATCGCACGATGTCATCCTATACGAAAATACAGATCATGTCGCTCGCCTCAGGCGAATTTTGCATTTTGCAATTCATTTCGCAAAGATCGTGCAGGAAACCTTGTTCGTTCTGCAAATGCTACCCTGCGCAATGCCACTGGAAACCGCTCAATCGGAGAGGTAGCCTCCCCTCGATCGAGGGAGGCAAGATGAAAGCGTTCGGTATCGAAACCTTCGGCGGGTCGCCGGAACTGCGCGATCTCCCGCTGCCGGAACCCGGCCCCGGCGAGGTCCGGCTCAGGATCGCGGCCTGCGGCCTGAACTTCGCCGATCTCCTGATGATCGAGGGCAAGTACCAGGAACGGCCCGAGCCCCCCCTGACGCTCGGGATGGAGCCGGCCGGCTGGGTCGACGCGGTCGGGCCCGGCGTGACGGGCCCCGCCCCCGGCACAAGGGTCGCGGTACATGCGCCCTGCGGCGGGCTCGCCGAATACGGCTGCTTCCCGGCTGCGCGCTGCGTGCCCCTGCCCGACGCGATGCCCTTCGACGACGCGGCCGCGTTCCAGGTCGCCTATGGCACGAGCCATGTGGCGCTCGACCACAAGGCGCGACTGCAGCCTGGCGAGACGCTCCTCGTGCTCGGCGCGGCGGGCGGCGTCGGCCTGACGGCGGTGGAGATCGGCAAGCGCATGGGCGCACGCGTAATCGCCTGCGCACGCGGCGCCGACAAGCTCGCCACGGCCGAGGCCGCCGGCGCCGATCACCTCATCGACAGCGAGGCCGGCGACCTGCGCGGCGCGATCAAGGCGCTCGGCGGCGCCGACGTGGTCTATGATCCGGTCGGCGGCGAACAGTTCGACGCCGCCTTCCGCGCCACCAATCCCGACGGCCGCATCCTCGCCATCGGTTTCGCAAGCGGAACCGTGCCGCAGATCAAGGCCAACCACCTCCTCGTCAAGAACCTCTCGGTGATGGGGCTCTACTGGGGCGGCTACCTGAAATTCCGGCCGGAGGTCCTGACGTCGAGCCTCGCCACGCTCTTCGGCTGGTACCAGGAGGGCGGGCTCCGGCCTCACATCTCCTACCGGCTGCCGCTGGCACGGACCGAGGAAGCGCTGACGCTCCTGCGGGCGCGGAAATCGACCGGCAAGGTCGTGGTGCGCGTCTCGGGCGAGGCATAGGCCGCGACGATCTCGCTTTTCAGCCGTTCAGTAACCTCGCCCTTGCTGATCCCGGCGTCGTAAAGGCAGATCTGCATCGTGCCGAGATCGGGCAGAGCGTCATCCACGACCTCGGCCAGCCCGTCGGGGATCAATCCCTGCATCCGCGCGGTGACCGCAAGATCGGCCGCGACCATCGCCTGGATCGTGTCGTTCGAGCGGCCGGTGAAGCCCATTTCCCAGGCGATTCCCGCGCGGTCGAGCGCGGCGAGTACCACGGGACGGAACCGGCAATTCTCCTCGAAGCCAAGCCGGAGCGGCCGGCGTTGCCAGACCTTGCCGCCCGGCGCGCCGACCCAGGCCAGCGGCATTCGGACCAAGCCCTCCCCACCCTCGCCCGGGGCCTCCTCGGTGGTCAGCATCAGGTCGAGTTCGCCCCGCGCGAACTCCTCCTTGAGAAGAGGCGTGAAGCAGGACAGGAGATTGACGCGGGCGCAAGGATAGACGGCATTCAGCCGCTGGAGGACGCCGGGGATCGCCGGATAGACGATGTCATGCGGCACGCCGAGCCGGATCTCGCAGTCGAAACCTGTGTCCGCAAGCCGCGACAGCGCCTCGTCATTCAGTTCCAGCATGCGCCGCGCGTAATGGAGAAGCTGCTCGCCCTCCGGCGTCAGCGTCAGCCGGCGCTGCGCGCGAAGGAAGAGCCCGAGCCCAAGCCCCTCCTCGAGCCGCTTGATCTGCATCGAGACCGCCGATTGCGTGAGATTCAGGAGCCCCGCCGCGCGGGTCACGCCGCCGGCATCGGCAACCGCGACCAGAGCTCGGAGGGCGGTGAGATCGAGATTTCGAGGCATCATCACAATCCGTTATCGTTTCTCATACAATCATTCATTTCATTAATTCATCACACCATGCCATATAAATCAAGCTTCTTGATGAACAGCCACCAACCCATCACGACGAGAAAGGAATACCGATGGAACGCACGATCATTCACCCCTTGGCCTATTCCCGTCCGCGCCGCCACACCGGACTTTTCGACCGCCTGCGCCAGATACGTGAAATCCGCCGCCAGCGCCGGGCACTCTCCGAACTCAGCGGCCATTTGCTGAAGGACATCGGAATAAGCGCCGACGAGGCCCGTCGCGAGTCCGAGCGCCCGGCCTGGGACGTTCCGTCGCACTGGCTTCGTTAACGACACGAAATCGTGGACGGAAAAGCTTGAATTTGAGCGCACGCTTCCCGATATTTCACCGGAAGGGCGCGGCGGCGACGTCGCGCCCAAGGGAAACGCATCTGGAGGCTTAGATGGCTGAATATGAAACGATCCGTGCCGGCCGGGTAGGCGCCCGGACGCTAGCGATCGACGAGGGCCTGCGCGCCCATATGAACAAAGTCTACGGGCTGATGTCGGTCGGCATGCTGCTGACGGCAGCCGCCGCCTGGGCGATTGCCGGCCTTGCGGTGACCACCGACCCGTCGCTCGCCGCTGCACAGATCGGCGCCGACAAGTACCTGACGGGCTTCGGCGCCGCGCTCTACCTCTCGCCGTTGAAATGGGTGGTGATGTTCGCGCCCCTCGCCTTCGTCTTCGGCTTCACCGCGATGCTGAACCGCATGTCGGCCGCGGCCGCGCAGCTCGTGTTCTATAGCTTCGCCGTTGTGATGGGCGTCTCGATCAGCTCGATCTTCCTCGTCTTTACCGGCATGTCGATCGTGCAGACCTTCCTCGTGACCGCGATCGCCTTCGCCGGCCTCTCGCTCTGGGGCTACACGACGAAGAAGGACATCTCGGGCTGGGGTTCGTTCCTGATCATGGGCGTGATCGGCCTGATCGTTGCCTCGATCGTGAATCTCTTCCTCGGCTCGGGCACGGTGCAACTCGCGATCTCGGCGCTCGGCGTGCTGATCTTCGCGGGTCTCACGGCCTATGACACGCAGAACATCAAGAACAACTACATCGCGCACGCCCAGCAAGGCGACGCGGAGTGGCTCGGCAAGTCGGCGATCATGGGGGCTCTGAACCTCTATCTCGACTTCATCAACATGTTCATGTTCCTGCTGCAGTTCCTCGGCAACCGCGAGTGATCTGAGCCGAACCGAAGATCGAAGGGCCGGGGATCTCCCCGGCCCTTTTCATATCTGCGCCCGCATCCGCACCGCCGGGAAGTCGATGCCGGGACGCAGCGCGACGGTCACCTCCTCGAGCCGCTCGAAGCCGACCGCCGCGTAGAACGGCACCGCCGTCCGGGTCGACAGGCAGTCCAGCTCGCGCACACCGCCGGCACGCGCCTCCGCGAAGACCCGCTCCAGGATCGCCCGCGCGATGCCCCGCCGCAGGTGCCGGTGATCCGTCACGAGATGGCGCACATGGCCAAGGCCCGGCCCGGTTTCGCCGGAGCCCGGTGCGGCCCGCGACCAGCCACCGGCCCCGATCACCTGCCCGTCGGGCGCCTCTGCGAGGTAGTAGCGCCCGGAGGCGAGCAAGGCCGGCTGCGCCCGCGCCAGAAGCGGCAACGCGAGGACCAGAGCCGAGGGCGGATAGTCGGGCGCGAGCAGCCGCGGATAGGACCGCGCCAGCAAAGCGTCGACCGCCGCAAGATCGGCCGGCCCTGCCGTTCGGATCGTGAAGCCGTCGGACATGGTACTCCACCAAAAGAAAAGGCCGCGCTGATGCGCGGCCCCTGTCCCTCGTCGATCCGGCAGATCTTACTTGATCTTGCCTTCCTTGTATTCGACATGCTCGCGCTTGACCGGGTCGTACTTCCGCACAACCATCTTTTCGGTCATGGTGCGGGCGTTCTTCTTGGTCACATAGAAGTGCCCGGTGCCCGCCGTCGAGTTCAGACGGATCTTGATCGTCGTCGGCTTCGCCATCGTCGTTCTCCTACAGCCGGACGGTCTGCCGCCCGCGAAATCCTTGGAGCCCGCCTTTTACCCGGGCGTGGGACGGAGTCAACCGCAATCCTGCCCTTGGCCGCGCAATTTCTGCGCCGTCAGCCCTCCGCCAGCCCCATTTCCCGGTGGAGCCGCGCCCGCGTCGTCGGATCGAGCCTGAGCGCCTGGGCGAGCTGGCTGAGATAGATGTGCTCGGCCGGGTTGTCGACCCGGATCGCCATCAGCGAGGTCGCGTAGATCTGCGCCCGCATCGACTCGTCGGTGGCCTGCGCCAGCGCCATCACGTCGGAGGGCCGCTGCAACTCGGCGCGGACGAATGCCACCTCCTCGGCGCTCGCATCGCCGAGATGGTCGAGGATCTTGCGCTGCTCCTCGGCGTCGATCTCGCCGTCGGCCTTGGCGGCCTGGATCATCGCCCGGATCATCAGCCGCGCGTGCTCCTCGGCGATCGCCGAGGCCGGGCTCGCGCCCACCATCGCGCCCATCATCTCGCCCATCGCCTTGCTGCCCGCGGTAGCCGCGCCGGTCATCGAGGCGAGAAGCCCGCCGAGCCCGGCCTCGGCGGCGTCCGTCGCACCGCCGAACTGCTCGTAGAGCTCGCGCACGGCGCGGGCGCCGCCCGGCAGGCCCATCTTCTCGGCGCTCGCGCCGAGCTGGTCGACCATGCCGCCCGGCTCTCCTGCCTCCTTCATCATCTTCTTCACCCCGGCCATGCCGCCCATGTCCTGGTACTTGTCATAGCCCTTGGCGGCAGCGAAACCGGCGGCCAGCGCCGCCAGCGTCTTGACGAAACTCATGATGCTCCTCCCTCTCGGTTCGCGGCCATGATACCGCGAACCGCCTGAATCGCGGCGAAAATCGTCCGTGCGCATGCGCCACCCCTGCCGAGCCGCGCGAAGTGGTCGACGAGGTAGTCGACGATTACCCGGACCTTGGACGGAACGTGGGTCCGATGCAGGAAGACCGCGTGGACCGGCTGCTCGACGGTCACGTGGTCCAGCAGCAGCCGCACAGCCGAAGCCTACCGGCGATCCTCCGACTCTTCCGGACCACCGAGCGGCACGCCCCGGCCTTTGAACCACTCCAGGATGAAATCCAGAAAGACCCGAATTCGCGTCGCCATCAGGTGACGATGCGCGTAAACCGCGTAGACCGATTGCGGCACCGTCTGAAACCCGGGCAGAACGTGGACCAGCCGCCCCGCTGCGATCTCCGGCGCGGCAACGTAGTCGTGCATGAGCGAGAGGCCATGCCCGGCGAGAACCGCCCCAAGCTGGGCACGGAACGCATCAACGCTAAAAGCTTCCGGGAGACGGTATTCGACGGGGCCATCCGGCGTCTGAAGGGTATGAACGTGGCCCCAACTGCCCGTGAAAAGCTTAACGACCGGCCGCCCTTTGAGCTCCTCCAGATCGGTCGGGTAGCCATGCGCGCTCAGGTAACCGGGCGATGCGACGAAGATCAGCCGGTAATCGAGAACCCTTACCGCCTTGAGCGTCGAGTCCGGCAACCCGCCAACGCCTATGCGAAACGCGATATCCACATGCTCCTGAATGAGGTCCACGGTCCGGTTTGAAACGCCGAGTTGAACCTGTACCTCCGGATGCCTGGCCAGAAACCCCGCGATTGCCGGCGGCAGCAGCTCATTGCCGAATGCAACCGACGAGCTGAGCGTGATCTGGCCACTGAGGACACGATGCTGCGCTCGCGTCACTTCTCTCAAGGCATCGATTTCTTCAAGTATCGCCTCGCCCCTTCGGAAGAATACCTGTCCCTCCTCCGTCAACGCGACATGCCTCGTGCTGCGGTTGAAGAGCCGCACGCCGAGGTCGGCTTCAAGCTCGGAGACGATCCGGCTGACCGAGGGCGGCGACAGACCGAGTGCGCGGCCCGCCGCGGCGAAACTGCCGCGATGGGCGATTTCTGCGGCAACCTTCATGGCCATGAGCATGTCCATGCCGCAAGTATTATTCTGGTTTTTGAAATAGTAAATGCCGCACCAAGCGGATTACCGACCCAATCAGGCTCAATTACCATCCCTGCCATCGTCAAGTCAGGAGAACGAAGGATGGAAAGATGTTCGAACATGACCACCGCCATCTCGTCACCGATCACCACTCCGGCCGCGTGCAAGAGCGCCATGCCATCGCCCGGAAAGAGCACATCGAGCGCAGGACGGTACAGTTGCACGCCGAGGCCGCGTACCGTCGCCGGGTGGCGCTCGCCCGGCTCATCGCCCCGCTTGCGGTGCTCTTCCGGGCCGTGCGCGGTCTGCCGATCACGCCTGCCGACCGGCACGGATAGGCCGCATGTCGGACGGACGGGCGGGCCACAAGAAAAGGATGCGCGGACGGCCTGTAAGCCGGATTCTGTCCACCCCGGACCGTGATCCGGGGCTGGATGACCATTCCTCTCGGCGCGCCGTTACCGGCGCGCTCAAGCTGCCAACCCGGGCCTCTCGGGCTGAAGCGTCCCTGCGGTCAGTATCCTTGCGGACTTGCCCCGCGCGAGGCCCCTATTTGGCATTGCTCCCGGTGGGGCTTGCCGTGCCGTCCTTGTTGCCAAGTCCGCGGTGGGCTCTTACCCCACCGTTTCACCTTTTCCCCGGACAGGTCCGGGGTAGTCTGTTCTCTGTGGCGCTTTCCCTCGGGTTTCCCCGGCCGGGCGTTACCCGGCACCGTCGCTTCATGGAGTCCGGACTTTCCTCGAAGGTCGCCCCTCGCGGTCATCCGGCCATCCGCGCACCGTGGAGTTAGGCGTCCGCCGTGCCGCCGTCAACCGGGAAGCGGCGCGCGAGATCGGCGGCGAGCGCCCGGTCTTCCGCATCCTCGGGTCCGCCGGTCCCGGGCCGGAAGCGCAGCCGGAACGCGGCGAGCAGGGTTTCGGGCGCCGCGTCGGGATAACCGGAGGCGCGTGCCGAAGCGACGAAAGCGGTGGCGGGATCGCCACCTGTGCCGGGCCAGACCGAGAGCCCGGCCTGCGCCAGCCGCCGCCAGTCGAACCGCGGCCCCGGATCGCGCTTGCGCTCGGGCGCCATGTCGGAATGGCCGATCACCCGCTCGGGCGGGATCGCCCAGCGCGCCATGATGCCGGCCAGAAGCGCTTCCAGCGCCGCCATCTGCGGCTCGGGGAACGGCGCATCGCCGGGATTGGCAAGTTCGATCCCGATCGAATGCGAGTTGACGTCGGTGATCGCCCCCCAGGCCCCTGCCCCCGCATGCCAGGCCCGCGCCTCCTCGGCCACCAGCGCCTCGACGACGCCGGCCTCGGAGACAAGGTAATGCGCCGAGACCTCGGCGGCCGGGTCGCAAAGCCGCGCCCGCGCCTCGGCGCAGGTCGGCATCGCGGTATAGTGGAGGACGATCAGGCTCGGCCGCGCGCCGCCGCGCCGCTCACCGAAATTGGGCGAGGCGGGCTCCGCCGCCACGCCTCAGCCGCGCACCTTCTGGAACGGGGTCGGATCCCAGAAACAGGCGAAGCCGTCGCCGTCCGGGTCGAGGTTCTTCGAGTCTCGCAGGGGTCCGCCGGCTTTCAGGAACGCCTGCTGCGCGTCTTCGGGCGTCGCGTAGCGGGCGCAGGCGCGCTCGTGATTGGAAAGCGCGACGCCCGAGCGCTTGTAGATCGATTCGCCCAGCCGGTTCGGCGCGCTGATCGCGTATTCGACGATGTTCGGGCCCGATCCACCCTCGCGCTGGGGCAGCTCTGTCGGCTGGATCTGCTCGTATTGCGCGCGGTTCGCGGCCATGCGCTCCTTGTCCGATTCGATGGATTCGCGGGAGGAGACGGCGGAGAAATCCTGTTCGTCAGAGATGCCGGTATTGTTGACCGGCGCGGCGGGCACGACAGCGGCCGGGGCCGTCGCCTGCGGATAGGCGGGCTCAACTGCCTGCGGGACCGTCGACGGATAGGTGGTCTCGGCGTAGGTCGTCTGCGGAAAGGTCGTCTGCGGATAAGTGGTTTCCGGGTAGGCCGTCTGCGGATAGGTCGACTGCGTATTCGCGAGCGCGGCCGCGCCGGTGACGCCCGCCTGCGCGAGTTCCGCCGCGGTCGGCGCGCCGGTCCCGGCAGTCGCCGTCTGCGGATAGGTCGCCATCTGGCCCTGGGCGGCCTCGTCGGGCAACCGACCATAGCCTTGGGCTTGCACCTCGGCCATGCGCCGGCTCTGATAGTCGCTGTAGCTCTCGAACCCGACGCCGCCGGTCTGGCTGGTCGGTCCCGAGCTTTGGCAAGCCGCCACGAACAGCAGCGTCAGGCTAGGCACAATTCTACGCATCGCGAATTCCCAATTACCCTTCGGTGCGCGCCTTACCACCATTTCGACGGCTTGGAAACAAATCCCGCCGCACGCTCCAGCACATAGGCGTGATTCAGCAGATCACCCTCTTCCCACGGCCGGCCGATGAGCTGCAGCCCGAGCGGCAGGCCCTGACGGTCAAGACCTGTCGGAACCGCGACGCCCGGCAGGCCGGCGAGGTTCACGGTGACGGTGAAGACGTCGTTGAGATACATCGCGACCGGATCGGCATCGGCCATCTCACCGAGCCCGAAGGCCGCCGAGGGTGTCGCCGGCGTCAGGATCGCGTCAATGCCATCGGCGAAGACGGTCTCGAAGTCGCGCTTGATCAGCGCGCGCACCTTGCGGGCGCGGTTGTAATAGGCGTCGTAGAAGCCGGCCGAGAGCACATAGGTGCCGATCATCACCCGGCGCTGGACCTCGTGGCCGAAGCCCTCGGCGCGGGTCTTCTCGTACATCTCGGTGATGCCGTCGCCCTGCGCGAGCCTGGCGCGGTGGCCATAGCGCACCCCGTCATAGCGCGCGAGGTTCGACGAGGCCTCGGCCGGCGCCACGACATAATAGGCCGGCAGCGCATATTTCGTATGCGGCAGCGAGATGTCGACGATCTCGGCACCGGCATCGCGAAGCATCTCGGCCCCCTTGTGCCAGAGCGCCTCGATCTCCTCGGGCATACCGTCCATGCGGTATTCGCGCGGGATACCGATCTTCTTGCCGCGGATGTCGCCGGTGAGCATGGCCTCGAAATCCGGCACGGCGAGATCGGCGCTGGTCGAATCCTTGGGGTCATGGCCGCACATCGCCTGCAGCATGATCGCCGCGTCGCGCACGTCCTTGGTCATCGGCCCGGCCTGGTCCAGCGAGGAGGCGAAGGCGACGATGCCCCAGCGCGAGCAGCGGCCATAGGTCGGCTTGATCCCGGTGATGCCGGTGAAGGCGGCCGGCTGGCGGATCGAGCCGCCGGTATCAGTGCCGGTGGCGCCAAGGCAGAGATCGGCCGCGACCGCCGCCGCCGAGCCGCCCGAGGACCCGCCGGGCGTCAGCGCCGTATCGTCGTTGCCGCGTCGCCAGGGGTTGACGGCGTTGCCGTAGCAGGAGGTCTCGTTCGACGAGCCCATCGCGAACTCGTCCATGTTGAGCTTGCCGAGCATCACCGCGCCCGCGTCCGCGAGCTGCTGGCTGACGGTGGATTCGTACTCGGGACGGAAGTTCTTCAGGATGTTCGAGGCCGCCTGCGAGGGCACGCCCCTGGTGCAGAAGAGGTCCTTGATCCCGACCGGTATACCGCACATCGCCGGCGCGTCTCCAGACTTGATCCGCTGGTCCGCCGCCGCCGCACGCTCCCGCGCGATCTCGGGCGTCTTGTGGACAAAGGCGTTGAGCGCCCCGGCCCCCTCGATCGCCGCGAGGCAGGCCTCGGTCAGCTCGGCCGAGGTCACCTCGCCCTTGCGCAGCGCATCTCGCGCGGCCGCGATGGTCAGTCTGTTCAGTTCGCTCATTCCACCACCTTCGGCACTGCGAAGAAACCCTCGCGCGCGTCGGGCGCGTTCGAGAGGATCTTTTCGGGCATGTTCCCGTCCGTCACCACGTCCTTGCGGCGCTTGAGCCGCATCGGCGTGACCGAGGTCATCGGCTCGACGCCCTCGACATCGACCTCGTTGAGCTGCTCCATGAAAGCGAGAACGGCGGAGAGCTCCCCCGCCAGCGCCGGCAGGTCCTCTTCCTTCACGGCGATGCGCGCCAGATGCGCGACCTTGCGGGCGGTATCGGTGTCGATCGACATGGGTGCCCCCTTGAAAAACGTCCCGCACCGTTTAGCCGCGCCGCGCCGGGGCCGCAAGCCGGACCGGGCATTGCGGGAGGCCGCGCACGCCCCTATTGTCCGCCCGCCAGCGAAAGGTACGACATGGACGCCTCCTCCGCCCACCAGGACAGCCTGCCCCTCAGCTCCGACGCGCTGCTCGCCGAGCTTGACGCCTGGGGTCTGCCCTACCGGCTCTACACCCATGCCCCGCTCCGGACGGTCGAGGATTCCAAGGCCGCGGAACATCTCTTCGTCGAGCCGGGCGAGAAGGCGCTCCGGATCAAGAACCTCTATCTCCGCGACAAGAAGAAGAAGAACCACCTCGTGACGCTGGAGCAGAGCCGCGAGATCGACCTCAAGGCGCTCGGCGCCGCGCTCGGCGCGGGCAACCTCTCCTTCGGCTCCGAGGAACGGCTCTTCGAGCATCTCGGCATCCGGCCGGGCGCGGTCAGCCCGCTCGCGATGGTCAACGGGGTGAAGTCCGGCGTGAGCTTCCACCTCGATCCCGCCGCGCGCGAGGCCGAGGTGATCTACATGCACCCGCTCGTCAACGATCGCACCGTCGCCATGGCCCGCGACGACCTCTTCGCCTTCCTCGAGCGGATCGGCTGCGCCGTGAACTGGTTGGCGTGACCGCCGGCCGGAAGCCTCGAATTTTCGCCGAAAGTTCGCCCCCGGCCCGGCCGCCGCGTCGGACGGAACGGTTGTGCCGCCACCACCGACGCTCTAGCCTGCCCGAGCGCGCCAGCACAAGGGAGGGTTCCATGCAGATCACCTGGCTCGGCCATTCCGGATTTCGCATCGAGATCGAAGGAGCGGTGCTGCTCGTCGACCCCTGGGTCACCGGCAATCCGTCATTCCCCGAGAAGCGCCGCGCCGAAGCGGTCGCGGGCGCGACCCATATCCTCCTGACCCACGGCCACGGCGACCATGCCTCCAATGCCGTCGCGATTGCAAAGGAGGCCGGCATCCCCATCGCCTGCATCCATGAACTCTCGGTCGTGTTCGGCGCCGAGGGGGTCGAGGCGGTCGGCTTCGGCAAGGGCGGCACGGTGGATCTAAGCGGGGCGAAGGTGACGATGGTCAACGCGTGTCATTCTTCGAGCATCGACTTCGCCGGCGGCCTGCCCCAGCCCGCGGGCTCGGAGGCCGGCTTCATGATCGCGGGTGAAGGCCATGTGATCTACGTCTCGGGCGATACCGACGTGATGGCGGACATGGGCTGGATGGGGGAATATCACAAGCCCGACATCGGCATCCTCTGCGCCGGCGGCCACTACACGATGGACATGAAGGCCGCTGCCTGGGCTGCGAAGAAATTCTTCGCCTTCAAGACCGTTATTCCCTGCCATTACAAGACCTTTCCCATCCTTGCTCAATCGGCGGACGAACTGAAGGCCGGGCTTTCCGGGGTCGAGGTGATCGAGCCCGAAGTGCTGGTCCCGATCACGCTCTGACCCCGCGCAAGAGGCCGGGCGCGGCACCCCGCGCCCGGCCCTTCAGGGCAGGAACTTCCAGTATTCCGGGTTCTTGCCCAGGGGGTCGAGCCCGATGTCCCGGCGGAGCCAGCCAGACAGATCGTCCGCGGAGCGCCGCCGCGACGGCCTGAGCCGCGCCGCGAGCACGCGCAGGAGCGCCGCCGCGACGCGGGCCGGACCGTGCCGGGAGATCAGATCCTCCAGCGCAGCGGCGGGAGGGCGAGGGTCGAGATGCAGTTCGACGTTCATTTGTTCACACGACCGGCCGCCCTTGGCCGCCGGTTCCTCAATGGTTGGGTTTGAATGCGAATCCGCTCGGCGGGGTGCAGTCGTCCCGCGAACGGGACCACTCGGGCGCGTCAGGATTGGTGGAAACGGCCGGGCGGGCGCCCGGCGGCGAGGACGTCAGCAGTGGCCGGGATAGGCCGGGTACCACGTTGCTGCGGTCTCAAGGGTCCACGCACCTCGACGGAGCATCGCATGATCATGGAAAGTCATCCTACGCCTCCTTCTTCTGGTGTCTGGACGCGCGCAAGATACACCGATTCCGGCGGATACAAAGCTCGGAATTGTACCCTTCCCCGAAGGCGATTGTATGTGTCCCGCCCGACACGGCCGGCCGTCACGCGGCCGCCGCTCCCCGTTCCAGCCAGCGCACATCCGCCTCCGGCAAGAGCTCGCGGATGCACCGGTCGTAGCGGGCAACCTCTTCGGCGGTGAGGTATTTCTCCCACTTGTTGCTGGTCCCGCTGGCGAAGAAGCTCGCCGCGTTGTCGAGGACCGAGTTCTCCTCCTGCACCGCCTCCCGCGCATTGGCCTTCATGGTCTCGAACCGCGCGCCTGCAACGATCTCGTCGATGAGGCGTTCGGGATGGTCGTAGCCGAGGATCCGCTGGATGCGCTCGACCTGCCCCTTCAGGTCGCGCGTGAGATCGGCATAGTGCAGCAGGTGCAGGTTCGGCAGATGCGCCCAGCGCCGGAACGAGGCGTAGTGGTAAGTGATGGAATCGAGCGTCATGTCGTCGTTGCCGCCGTCCTTCGAGCGGTCTTCCAGATACATCCGGAATCCCTCGGAAATATCGTCGGGGAAGCGGTCGTTCATCAGGTCGACGTTCATCGACAAGGCAAAGCGGCGCATCGAGAAATGTACGTCGAGCGGGTGGCGGTAGACCGCGAAATAGGTGCAATCGGGATCGTAGGTGATCCCGTCGAGCGGCGTGTGCGACTTGATGCAGCGCCGGTGGGTCTGGGCGGCAAGCACCGCGGCACGGGCATCGACATCGCGAAAGCCGCAATCGACCCAGAGCGAGATCTGGTCGACCAGCTTGTCCATGCCCGGCCGGCCGTGGATCAGCATCAGCACGATCGCCTGCACCCAGGTCGTGCCGCATTTCGGCGGCGTCACCACGAGCGCATCTCCGGGCCTGAGCGCGAACCGGTCCCAGATCGTCGAATCGGTGATCCGGCCCCGGTAGATCCTGGAGCGTTCCGGCAAGGCTTCGGTCATGATCCCCTCCCCGCTTCCCGAAAGGCTAGACCGATCGCGCGCCTCGACCAAGACCTTGTCAGCCGCGCCGCCCGGCGAAGAATTCCTGCAAAAGCCGCGCCGCCGGTTCCGCGCCGATCCCGTCATAGACCTCCGGGACATGGTGGCACTGTGGATGGGCGTAGACCCGCGCGCCGTGGGCGACGCCGCCGGACTTCGGATCCTCCGCGCCGTAGTAGAGCCGGCCGATCCGGGCGAACGAGATCGCCGCCGCACACATCGGGCAGGGTTCGAGCGTGACATAGAGGTCGTGCCCCGGCAGCCGCTCCGACCCGGCGGCGGCGCAGGCGGCGCGGAGCGCCAGCATCTCGGCATGGGCGGTCGGATCGTTCAGCTCGCGGGTGCGGTTTCCGGCCGCGGCCACGATCCGTCCATCGGGCGCGACGATAACCGCGCCGACCGGCACCTCGCCGCGCGCCGCCGCTTCCCGCGCCTCGGCGAGCGCGGCCTCCATATGGCTGCGAAATCCGCTCATGGCCCCCGTGATGCCCTGCCCCGGCGGCGCACGCAAGCGCTTCCCCCGGGGCGCGAATGGGTTTAGAGGGGGCGCTTCAGACCAGATTGAGGGCTCCCGCGCCATGACCGACGACACCGCACAGGGCGAACGTATCGCCAAGGTAATGGCCCGCGCGGGTGTGGCCTCGCGCCGCGATGCCGAGAAGATGATCCTCGACGGCCGGGTGACGGTAAACGGCAAGCCGGTGAAGAGCCCCGCGCTCGACGTCCTGCCCTCCGACAAGGTGACGCTCGACGGCAAGCCGATCGACGAACCGCAGCCGGCGCGGCTCTGGCTCTACTACAAGCCCGTCGGCCTCGTGACCTCGGCCAAGGACGAGAAGGGCCGCCAGACGGTCTTCGATACGATGCCCGAGGGGATGCCGCGGGTGATGAGCGTCGGCCGGCTCGACCTCAATTCCGAGGGGCTCCTCCTCCTGACCAACGACGGCGAGCTGAAACGGCAGCTGGAACTGCCCTCCACCGGCTGGCTCAGGAAATACCGGGTGCGGGTGAACGGCCGCCCGAACGAGGCGACCTTCGATCCGCTGCGCCGGGGCGTGACCATCGACGGCGAGGACTTCCTGCCGATGGACATCACGCTCGACAAGCAGCAGGGCGCGAATGCCTGGCTGACGGTGGGCCTGCGCGAGGGCAAGAACCGCGAGATCCGCCGCGCGATGACCGAGGTCGGGCTGACCGTGAACCGGCTGATCCGGGTCAGCTACGGCCCGTTCCGGCTGAACAAGATGAAGCTCGGCGATGTCGTCGAGGTGAAGAGCCGTGTGCTCCGCGATCAACTCGGCGGTCTCGCGGACGGCGGCGATGGCGCTTCGGAAGCGGGGCGTGACGGCGGCGAACGGCGCGGCCCGAAGCGCCCGGCGGCTGGGGCGGACCGCCCCCGCAAACCACGCAGCGGCGGAGACCGACCCGAGCGCTCCGGCGACCGCCCGTTCAAGCCCCGCGCACCCCGTGGCGAGAGCGACCGGCCCGAACGCTCCGGCGACCGCCCCTACAAGCCCCGCACCCCGCGCGGCGAGGGCGACCAGCCCGAACGCTCCGGCGACCGCCCCTACAAGCCCCGCACCCCACGCGGCGAGGGCGACCGGCCCGAGCGCTCCGGCGACCGTCCCTACAAGCCCCGCGCCCCGCGCGGCGAGGGCGAGCGGCCCGAGCGCTCCGGCGACCGCCCCTACAAGCCCCGCGCACCCCGTGGCGAGGGCGACCGGCCCGATCGCTCCGGCGACCGCCCCTACAAGCCCCGCACCCCGCGCGGCGAGGGCGACCAGCCCGAACGCTCCGGCGACCGCCCCTACAAGCCCCGCACCCCACGCGGCGAGGGCGACCGGCCCGAGC
>NZ_JAOVQO010000011.1:0-160608 GCF_025673475.1 Albidovulum salinarum
TCCTCAAGGACGAGGCCAGGCGCGGCCGCAAGAAGCCGGTCGCGGGCTTCATCGCGGGGCGCACCGCGCCTCCGGGCCGGCGCATGGGCCATGCCGGCGCCATTGTCGCGGGCGGCAAGGGCGGCGCAGAAGAGAAGATCGAGGCGATGCGCTCGGCCGGCATCGTCGTGGCCGACAGCCCGGCAACGCTGGGCGAGGCGGTCCTCAAGGCCATCGGGTGAATCACTGCCCGCCCCGGCACGGGCCGGGGCGGGCATCATGAAAGAGTGACGGAAATGCCGATTTTCCGGATAGGCGACCAGCTCCACTACTTCGCGCATGTCCCGAAATGCGGCGGGTCATCGGTCGAGGCCTATCTGACATCCCGCTTCGGCAGCCTCGCCTTCGTCGACACCCGCCATCTCGACCTGCCCGAGGCGCGGCGCTGGACCCGCTCCTCGCCGCAGCATGTCGCGATGGCCGACTTCCACCGGCTGGTGCCAGCCGACTGGATCGCCTCGTCCTTCGCGGTGGTGCGCCACCCGGTGAAGCGGCTGGTCTCGGCCTTCCGCTTCCAGGTCGAGGTCGAGGGCACGGTGGCCGCCCTCTGGTCGATCGACGAGTGGTTCGACGACTGGCTGAAACGGACCGAGGCGGAGCCGTTCCTCTACGACAACCATCTCCGCCCGCAGTCCGAAATCGTGCCGGAGGACGCCACGCTGTTCCGGATCGAGGACGGGCTCGACCGGCTGGTGCCGCATCTCGACGCGCTGGCCGGCAACACCGACGGCGCCCGCACGATCCCGGCCGAGAACGTCCGCAAGAAGTCGATTGGGCCGGATGCGGCGCGGCTGAAGCCCTCGGCCGAGACGCTGGCGCGGATCGGCGTCTTCTACGCCGACGACTTCCGGCGCTTCGGCTACGGTCTGCACGACGACATCCCGTCGGCCTCGACGCAGGCGCCCCAGCGCGGCCTGATGGGGCGGCTGGCCAAGACCTTCGCGGGGAAGCGGACATGACCAAGATCCGCCCCATTCGATTTCATCCGGCCGCGCGCGAGCGCGGTCCAACCCATGATGACAGGAGCGGCAGGCTCGCGCCTCGCCGAGTGAGATCATGACGGAACACAGCCCCAACGACCAGTTCCACGCCTCAAGCTTCCTTCAGGGCGCGAATGCCGAATATGTAGAGCAGCTCTATGCTCGCTTCGCCAATGATCCTGGCGCGGTCGACGCGACATGGGCGGAGTTCTTCCGTTCGCTCGGCGATGCCGAGAACGATGTTCGCAAGGAGGCGCGCGGCGCCTCGTGGGAGCGGCCCGATTGGCCGCCGATGCCCACCGACGAGCTGACCTCGGCGCTGACCGGCGAATGGCCGATCGCGGCGAAGGAGGCCAAGGGCGCGGGCGACAAGATCAAGGCGAAGGCCGCCGCGATGGGCGTCGCGGTCAGCGACGACCAGGTCAAGCAGGCGGTGCTGGATTCGATCCGCGCGCTGATGATCATCCGCGCCTACCGGATCCGCGGCCATCTCGTGGCCGACCTCGACCCTCTCGGCATGCGCTCGGAAACGCCGCATCCCGAGCTTGACCCGCGCTCCTACGGCTTTGCCGAGGCCGACATGGACCGGCCGATCTTCATCGACAAGGTGCTCGGCCTCGAACATGCCTCGATGCGCGAGATCCTCGACATCGTGAAGCGCACCTATTGCGGCACATTTGCGCTGCAGTACATGCACATCTCGAACCCCGAGGAGGCCGGCTGGCTCAAGGAGCGGATCGAGGGCTTCGGCAAGGAGATCGCCTTCACCCGCGAGGGCCGCAAGGCGATCCTCAACAAGCTCGTCGAGGCCGAGGGCTTCGAGAAGTTCCTGCATGTCAAATACATGGGCACCAAGCGTTTCGGCCTCGACGGCGGCGAGGCGCTGATCCCGGCGATGGAACAGATCATCAAGCGCGGCGGCAGCCTCGGCGTCCAGGACATCGTCATCGGCATGCCGCATCGCGGCCGGCTCTCGGTCTTGGCCAACGTGATGGCCAAGCCCTACCGGGCGATCTTCAACGAGTTCCAGGGCGGCAGCTTCAAGCCCGAGGATGTCGACGGTTCGGGCGACGTGAAATACCACCTCGGCGCCTCGTCGGACCGCACCTTCGACGGCAACACGGTGCACCTCTCGCTGACCGCGAACCCCTCGCATCTAGAGGCGGTCAACCCCGTCGTGCTTGGCAAGGTCCGCGCCAAGCAGGCACAGCTCAACGATACCGACCGGACCAGGGTCCTGCCGATCCTGCTGCACGGCGACGCGGCCTTCGCCGGCCAGGGCGTCGTGGCCGAATGCTTCGGCCTCTCGGGCCTCACCGGCCACCGCACCGGCGGCACGATGCACATCATCGTCAACAACCAGATCGGCTTCACCACCGCGCCGCACTTCAGCCGGTCGAGCCCCTACCCGACCGACATCGCGCTGATGGTCGAGGCGCCGATCTTCCACGTCAACGGCGACGACCCCGAAGCCGTGGTCCACGCCGCCAAGGTCGCGATCGAGTTCCGCCAGAAGTTCCACAAGGACGTTGTCATCGACATGTTCTGCTACCGCCGCTTCGGTCACAACGAGGGCGACGAGCCGATGTTCACCAATCCGCAGATGTACAAGCGGATCAAGACTCACAAGACGACGCTCCAGCTCTATACCGAGCGGCTGGTCAAGGACGGCCTGATCCCCGAGGGCGAGATCGAGGACATGAAGGCCGCCTTCCAGGCGCATCTCAACGAGGAGTTCGAGACCGGCAAGAACTTCAAGCCCAACAAGGCCGACTGGCTCGACGGCCGCTGGTCGCATCTCGACCGCGAGGGCGAGGAATACAGCCCTGGCAAGACCGCGATCACCAAGAAGCTGATGGCCGAGATCGGCACCGCGCTGACCCGCGTGCCGGAGGGCTTCGACATCCACAAGACCGTGGCACGCCAGCTCGACGGCAAGGCGGCGATGTTCAAGAAGGGCGAGGGCTTCGACTGGGCCACCGCCGAGGCGCTCGCCTTCGGCTCGCTTCTGACCGAGGGCTACCCGGTCCGCCTCGCCGGCCAGGACTGCACCCGCGGCACCTTCTCGCAGCGCCACTCCGCCTTCATCGACCAGTCGACCGAGGAACGCTACTACCCCTTGAACCACATCAAGGCCGGCCAGTCGCGCTACGAGGTCATCGACTCGATGCTCTCCGAATATGCCGTGCTCGGCTTCGAATACGGCTACTCGCTCGCCGAGCCGAACGCGCTGGTGATGTGGGAGGCGCAGTTCGGGGACTTCGCCAACGGCGCCCAGATCATGTTCGACCAGTTCGTCTCCTCGGGCGAATCGAAATGGCTCCGGATGTCGGGCCTCGTCTGCCTCCTGCCGCACGGCTTCGAGGGCCAGGGGCCGGAACACTCCTCCGCCCGGCTCGAACGCTTCCTGCAGATGTGCGCCCAGGACAACTGGATCGTGGCGAACTGCTCGACCCCGGCGAACTACTTCCACATCCTGCGCCGCCAGCTCCACCGCACGTTCAGGAAGCCGCTCATTCTGGTGACGCCGAAGTCGCTGCTGCGCCACCCGATGTGCATCTCCGATGCCGACGACTTCACCACCGGCTCGACCTTCCACCGCGTCCTCTGGGACGACGCCCAGAAGGGCCATTCCGAGACGAAACTGGTGGCCGACGAGACGATCAAGCGCGTGGTGATGTGCTCGGGCAAGGTCTACTACGACCTCCTCGCCGAACGCGACGCGCGCGGCATCGACGATGTGTATCTCCTGCGGCTCGAACAGTTCTATCCCTTCCCCGCGCAATCGGTGGTGAAGGAACTCGGTCGCTTCAAGCAGGCCGAGGTGATCTGGTGCCAGGAAGAGCCCAAGAACCAGGGCGCCTGGACCTTCGTCGAGCCCAATATCGAATGGGTGCTCGGCCGGATCGGCGCGAAGTCGCAGCGCCCGCGCTATGTCGGCCGCCAAGCCTCGGCCTCGCCGGCGACCGGGCTTGCCTCGCGCCACAAGGCCGAGCAGGACGCGCTCGTCAACGAAGCACTGACCGTCGGGGAGGCCAGCTGATGGGTATCGAGGTAAGGGTTCCGACGCTCGGCGAAAGCGTCTCGGAGGCGACCGTGGCGACCTGGTTCAAGAAGCCGGGCGACCGGGTCGCGGTCGACGAGATGCTCTGCGAACTCGAGACCGACAAGGTCACCGTCGAGGTGCCGGCGCCGGCCGCCGGCACGCTCGCCGAAATCGTGGCGGCCGAGGGCGCGACCGTCGCGGTCAACGCGCTGCTCGCGCAGATCGCCGAGGCGGGCGAGGCCCTGCCGGCGGAACCGACAGACAAGGGCGCCGCGAAAGCGCCGAAAGCGGATGAGGGCAAGATGTCTCCCAGGAATACCGACGTGATGGTGCCGACCCTCGGCGAAAGCGTGACCGAGGCCACGGTCTCGACCTGGTTCAAGAAGATCGGCGACAGCGTCGCCCAGGACGAGATGCTGTGCGAGCTCGAGACCGACAAGGTCTCGGTCGAGGTGCCTTCCCCGGTCGCCGGCCGGCTGGCCGAGATCCTCGCCCCCGAAGGCGCCACGGTCGACGCCAAGGCCCGCCTCGCGGTGATCGCCGAGGGCGCGGGCGCCGCCGCGGCCGCCCCCGCCGCACCCGCGGCCGAGGCCCCCGCCCCGGCCGCCGCGGGGGCCAAGGATGTCGAAGACGCGCCCGCCGCCAAGAAGGCGATGGCCGAGGCCGGGCTTTCGGCCGATCAGGTCACCGGCACCGGCCGCGACGGCCGCATCATGAAGGACGACGTCGCCAGGGCCGCCGCCGGGGCCGCCGCCGCGCCCGCCCCGGCCCCCTCCGCTGCCGCTCCGGCACCGGCGCCCGCCCCCGCGCAGGCGCCGCGCGCCCCGGTCCCGGCCGAGGATGCCGCCCGCGAGGAGCGGGTGAAGATGACCCGGCTCCGCGCCACCATCGCCCGCCGCCTCAAGGACGCCCAGAACACCGCGGCGATGCTGACGACCTACAACGAGGTCGACATGTCGGCGGTGATGGATCTGCGCAACGCCTACAAGGACGCCTTCGAGAAGAAGCACGGCGTGAAGATGGGCTTCATGTCCTTCTTCGTGAAGGCCTGCTGCCACGCGCTGAAGGAGGTTCCGGAAGTCAATGCCGAGATCGACGGCGGCGACGTCGTCTACAAGAACTTCGTCCACATGGGCGTCGCCGTCGGCACACCGACGGGCCTCGTCGTCCCGGTCGTGCGCGACGCCGACCAGATGTCCTTCGCCGCGATCGAGAAGAAGATCGGCGAGCTTGGCCTGCGCGCCCGCGACGGCAAGCTCTCGATGGCCGAGATGCAGGGCGGCTCGTTCACCATCTCGAACGGCGGCGTCTACGGCTCGCTGATGTCCTCGCCGATCCTCAACCCGCCGCAATCGGGCATCCTTGGCATGCACAAGATCCAGGACCGCCCCGTGGTGGTGAACGGCCAGATCGTCATCCGCCCGATGATGTACTTGGCCCTCAGCTACGACCACCGCATCGTCGACGGCAAGGGCGCGGTGACCTTCCTCGTCCGGGTGAAAGAGGCGCTCGAGGACCCGCGCCGGCTGCTGATGGATCTCTGAGGCAGCGGCCGGAACGGGAAGGGGCATGCCATGACACATCGGTTCATTGTCGACGTGCCGGGCGTGCCCGCCTCGCCCTCCCCGATCTCAAACGCGGTGATCGCAGGCGGGACGTGCCACATCTCGGGTCAGCTCGCCGTCTACGATGACGGATACCGCGCCGGCAGCGCCACCGAGGAGGCTGAGCGCGCGTTCGAGCTGGTCTTCCGGATCGCCGCACATTGCGGTTTCGCGCGCGAGGAGATCGTCTATGTCGACATCGCGTTTTCGAACCTTGATGATGTCGGCGAAGTCAACGCGGTCTACGGCCGGCTCTTCCCGGTGAACCGGCCGGCACGAACCATCTATCAGGCCGCCCGGTTGCCATTTGGCGGCAAGGTCAAGGTACAGGCCGTCGCGATGCGCGCATCAGAGTGAAAGGACCACGACCCATGTCCAGCGAACTGAACATCCTCGCGCTCTACGGGCTCTATACCTGCGTGATCCTGATCCTGAAGGTGACCGGCGCCACCGGCCAGCTCGGCATGGGCTATCTCCTCTCCTCGCGTGACGAACACCGCACGCTCACCGGCATCACCGCCCGCCTCGACCGGGCGCTGACGAACTCGGTGACCGCGATGGCGCTCTTCGCCCCCGCCATCCTCATCCTCGCGCTGAAGGACGGCTTCAGCCCGGCGA
Organism: Albidovulum salinarum; assembly: GCF_025673475.1. Classification (NCBI taxonomy): domain Bacteria; kingdom Pseudomonadati; phylum Pseudomonadota; class Alphaproteobacteria; order Rhodobacterales; family Paracoccaceae; genus Albidovulum; species Albidovulum salinarum. The sequence goes on from NZ_JAOVQO010000011.1 coordinate 6,288, forward strand.
CGCTCACCGCCGCCCAGGCCTTCCTGATCGCCCGCGTGCTCTACGTCCCGGCCTACGGCCTCGGCATTACCGGCATCCGCACCCTTCTCTGGCTCGTCGGCTTCGCCGCGACCGTGCTGCTCTACCTCATGGCGCTGATGGCCTCATGATTTCTTCTTTTCGCAAATATCCTCGGGGGGCGCGGCCGAATGGCCGCGGCGGGGGGCAGACAGCCCCCCGTCCGACGCCCGCCGCAGGGTCCGACGCCTGCCATACAGTCTGCCGACACCGCGCAGACACCGAAATGACCAAAGGAGTACCCCATGGCTGAGTTCGACGTGATCATCATCGGCGCCGGCCCCGGCGGCTATGTCTCGGCGATCCGCTGCGCGCAACTCGGCCTCAAGACCGCCGTCGTCGAGGGCCGCGAGACCCTCGGCGGCACCTGCCTCAACGTCGGCTGCATCCCGTCGAAGGCGCTCCTTCACGCCTCCCATGCGCTCCACGACGCCGAGACGAATTTCGAGAAGATGGGCCTGATGGGCGCCAAGCCGAAGGTCGACTGGGCCAAGATGCTTGCTTACAAGGACGAGGTCATCGGCCAGAACACCAAGGGCATCGAGTTCCTGTTCAAGAAGAACAAGATCACCTGGCTCAAGGGCTGGGGCTCGATCCCCGAACCCGGCAAGGTGAAGGTCGGCGACGAGGTCCACGCGGCGAAAAACATCGTCATTGCAACCGGTTCCGAACCGCTGCACCTGCCCGGCGTCACTGTGGACGAGAAGGTGATCGTGACCTCCACCGGCGCCCTCGAACTGCCGAAGATCCCGAAGTCGATGGTCGTGATCGGCGCCGGCGTGATCGGGCTCGAACTCGGCTCGGTCTATGCGCGCCTCGGCAGCGAGGTCACCGTCGTCGAATATCTCGACACGATCACGCCGGGCATGGACGGCGAGGTCGCCAAGACCTTCCAGCGGCTCCTCAAGCGCCAGGGCCTCGACTTCGTCCTCGGTGCCGCGGTGCAGTCGGCCGAGGTCAAGAAGGGCAAGGCCACGGTCAGCTACAAGCTGAGGAAGGACGACAGCGCCGCCACGCTCGAGGCCGACTGCGTGCTCGTCGCGACCGGCCGCGGCCCCTATACCGACGGGCTCGGGCTCGCCGAGATCGGTGTCGAGATGGAAAAGCGCGGCCAGATCAAGACCGACAGCCACTGGCAGACCAATATCAAGGGCATCTACGCGATCGGCGACGCGATCACCGGCCCGATGCTCGCCCACAAGGCTGAGGACGAGGGCATGGCGGTGGCCGAGGTCATCGCCGGCAAGCATGGCCACGTCAATTACGACGTGATCCCCGGCGTCATCTACACCACGCCCGAGGTTGCCACGGTGGGGCGCACCGAGGAGAGCCTGAAGGAGGAAGGCCGCGCCTACAAGGTCGGCAAGTTCGCCTTCATGGGCAACGGTCGCGCCAAGGCGGTGTTCCAGGGCGACGGTTTCGTCAAGATTCTCGCCGACAAGGAGACCGACCGCGTGCTCGGCGCCCATATCATCGGGCCCTCGGCGGGCGAACTCATCCACGAGATCTGCGTCGGCATGGAGTTCGGCGCCTCGGCCGAGGACATCGCGCTGACCTGCCACGCCCACCCGACCTTCTCGGAAGCGGTGCGCGAAGCCGCGCTCGCCTGCGGCGACGGGCCGATCCACAGCTGATCCACCCCTGGATGGCGCCGGACCGGCGGCAAGAGCCGCCGGACTTTCCTTACCTGTTGCGGACGCGCACCCGGGCTAGCGCACCGACCATTCGCCGGCCGTAGCGCCGCTTGAGGAGCCGCCAGGCATCGCGGAAGGGAATGATGTACAGCTTCACGCAGCTGTTCATCTCCGCGGCCGATTTCTTGTCGTGAATCCCGAAGACGACGTCACGGTTGTCCTCAGGAACAACGTAGGTTCCGAACAGCACGTCCCAGACCGGAAACATGAACGCGAAGTTCTTGTCGAAATGGTCGGGGTGGCAGCTGTGATGGACATGATGGTGGGCCGGAGAAGGAAAGACCTTCGACCAGACGCCCGGCCAGCGAAGCCAGACATGGGAATGTCGTAGGTTGTAGCCGGCCAGGTTGAACGCGAGCATCAGCAGCGGCACGCCGAGAAGCATCGGCATCGTCGGTATGTAGCCCAGGAGCTTGTAGGCCGCCACGGCCACCAACCCGTAGGAGCCTCCGATCACCGCCGCGTAGACGAGATTGTCGATCGGGTGTTCGCGGTAGTTGGACAGCGGGTGCATCACCTCGGCGCTGTGGTGAACCTTGTGGAACTGCCACAGCACCGGCACCTTGTGTTGCAGGTAGTGGATCACATAGGCCACGAAGTCGACGACGAGCGTTGCCACGAACATGAACCCGACGGCCATGCCGAGACCCGCAGCGCCCCCCGCCTCGGAACTAGTGGCGGCGTCGATGATCCCGACCCCGCCTGAAAACCACTCGAAGGCATAGGACGTGGACGCCGCGCCGAGCCCGAGCAGCAGAAAATGGCCGATGAGCTGGTGAAAGAAGAAATAGCGCAGGTCGAGCCATGCCGAGGGATGGCTCCAGACATGCGCCGGGAACAGAAACCGCAGGAATGAGGCGCGTTTGCCGGTCCGGCCGGCCCTTGCCTGCCGCCGGAACACCGCATAGGCGAACAGCGCCGATGTCGCGAGGTAGAGAAAATAAATCCGGTTCGCGGGATCGAACGGAAACCGGATCACCGACCATGAATGTAGTACGAAAGAGCGAAGCACTTCGCTGACCAAATCCATCATGGCTCGCTCACCCGGCCCTTCCTCTTATCGAACGCCCCCTCAAGGCGGAGTACTGACCGGAAACGCTGCCCCCCGCATCTACCCGGCAATATGACGCAAACCTTGCGTGACATCCGTCCGCACTGCAAGTCTCAAGGCCGGCTCGTCGCCCGCCTTCAACGCGGCGATAATCATCCGGTGGTGCTGCGGCGGCTCGGCCCGGGTCAGGCGCGAATAGAGCGCCCGCATGGTCGGGCCGAGCTGCAGCCAGACCGTCTCGGCGACCGCCAGCATCGCCGGCGCCTGGGCACGCAGGTAGAGCGTGCGGTGAAACTCGAGATTGGTGCGGATATAGGCCACCGCGTCGCGTTTAACGGCCGCCTCGGCATTGGCCATGTTGATCGCCTGCAGACGCTCGATCAGCGCGATATGGGCGCGCGGCAAAGCCCGGGTCGCAAGCTCGGTCTCGATCAGCGCCCTGAGGCTTGCCAGCTCCTCGATCCGCTCGTTGGTCAGGTCCGGCGTCGTCACCCGCCCCGAGGAGGAAAGCGTCAGCGCGCCCTCCGCCGCGAGCCGCCGCATCGCCTCGCGCGCCGGCGTCATCGACACGCCGTAGCTCTTGGCCAGCCCGCGCAGCGTCAGCGCCTGGCCGGGCGCCAGCTCGCCATGCATGATCTGCTGGCGCAGCGACCGGTAGAGCCGGTCATGCGCCGCGATGGTCGTGTCCGAGGGCCGCGTCTGCAAGAGCATGCCGGATGTGATCACGCCGGCCTGCCGCCGTCAATCGTCGCGGGGGCGCTTCCGCTCAGAAGTCGACGCGGTGCAGCTCGGCGCCATCGCGGCGCAGCCAGGCGCGGTGCCGCTCGTAATCCGGAGCCAGCCGCGCCACCACCGCCCAGAAGGCAGGCGAATGGTTCATCTCGACCAGATGCGCAACCTCATGCGCGGCCACATAGTCGAGCACCTCGGGCGGCGCCATGATCAGGCGCCACGAGAACATCAGCCCGCCCTCTGCCGTGCAGGATCCCCAGCGCGAGCGGGTATCGCGCAACGTGATGCGCCGGATCCGCCGGCCGATGGTCGCGGCATGGGCCTGCGAGGCGGCCTGCAGGCGCTGACGCGCGGCGAGTTTCAGAAAGGCAAGGATCCGCGCGCCGAGCCGCGCCTCGTCCGTCGGCACGAGAAGTGCCGTTCCTTCGACGCGAACCGCCGACACCGGCGCCGGTGTGACGACCAGCCTGCGGCCCTCGAACGGGATATTCGAACCGGGCGCCACAGCCAGCCGCGCGGCGGTGCCCCGCAGGATCTGGCGCACCCAGTCGGCCTTGCCTTCGGCAAAGGCCAAGGCTTCTGTCTCGCAGGCGCGGGCGGGCATAGACAGTGTCACCTTGCCGTCGAGGCGCGAGACGCGCAGCGAAAAACGTCTTGCGCGGACGGAGCGGCGAAGCGTGACCTCGACAGGTGGCTCGCCGGGTAATGTGCGTTGGGTCATGAAAAAATTCCTTCCGAACCGCACAATACAACCTCGACGGGCGGCGAAAAGGGCAAAAGCGACGGGCGCGAACACCATCGCGGAAAGCCTTTGACAGCCCCGCGCACTTGTGGCAGTTGGCACCGACTCTCGAAAAGACGTGCACAGAAGGAGTGTCCCATGCCCAAGGACGAATGGGGCGTCAAACGCCTCTGCCCGCATTGCGCCAGCCGGTTCTACGACCTCCAGCGCGACCCGATGACCTGCCCGGAATGCGGCCACAGCTTCAGCGCGGAAAGCCTGATCGCTGGCCGCGGCCGCACGATGATCAGCGAGAAGACCGCGTCCAAGACCGATGACCTCGATGTCGACGATCTGACCGACGACGACGATCTCGACGATGATTCGGGCGATTCCGATCTCGACGATGATCTGCTCGAGGATGACAGCGACGACGACGTCTCGCTCGACGAGATCGCCGATGTCGCGACCGGAGAAGACGACAGCTGACGCGCAATTTGCGTCTCGAAGGCAAGACCCGAAGCGGGCGCGGACCATTCCGCGCCCGTTTTGCTTGCGGCCGCGGGCTGCGGTGAAGCGATCTTCGCGCACGACGATTTTTCGCTTGCACCGCCTCGCGGCGTTCCCTATATCGCCCCTCACGCGGGCGGCGACGCCCGGACCTCCGGTGGGGCCATAGCTCAGTTGGGAGAGCGCTTGAATGGCATTCAAGAGGTCAGGGGTTCGACTCCCCTTGGCTCCACCAAATTCGCCTACAAGAGTAGCCGCTTACCGAGACCGCCGCTGGCGGTTTTTTTTGGTTCAAGAGTGCTGCGTAAGTTTGGCGTAAGACCTGCCGGTAGGTCCGCAGGTGCGTAAGCTGCTGATTCTTCACACAACGGAAATACGCAGGCGATCTGTTTCGTCGTCAAACACCTGCCACAATGTTAGGGTCAGGCTCCAATGCCCGACGACATGGCGAGAGCAAGCATGGACGAAATCGATTGGTCTGATCGAGCATTCTACGATGATGGTGAGTGGGTAACTTGGACTGAGATCAACCAACAGCTTCAATACAAGGAATGGGGAGCGAAGTATCCCAACGCCATCCGTTCATTGATCCCATATTTTGAAGACTTGATGTCTCTGGCCGCGAGCTACCACTACGAGACGGGTCAGCACCTGAATGTCTATGGGGACATCGGAGAACTGTTCGGTGCCATCACCTACGGCATCAAGTTGAACCGGAACTATGCGCAGGGCGCTGACGGCAGGCTCGGCAATGACCACGTCGAGATCAAGACAATTACACCGTTTAAAAGTCGCGACGAAGTGGTCGTCAAGCTGGCTGGGAACTTCAGCAAGCTGCTTGTCATCAAGATCAATCAGGACTTTCAAATTTCTGGGCGGATGATTGACCGCAAGGATCTACCAGATACGCATAGATCGTTCCTGCGCGTGAAATGGAGCGACTTGCCGGCGACACGTTAACTGCATTCTTGTAGCCGTAAACGAAAGGCGCTCCCAGACCTATGCCCGGGAGCGCTGCTGGATCACGCGGCAAGGAGACACCGCGCTCTGGCTGCGGTCGTTGGCTTAACGAGGGACGCACCGCTATGCCTTGCGCGGTTGGCTGGACCGCGTGCCGTAGAAAAGCCAACTCCTGTCGCTACGGCTGAGCTGGCTCAACGATCGGCCTGCCACGTTCCGTCCTCTTGCCCCCGAGCCGGCGCTTCTAAGGGAAAGTCCCTGTCCAGCGCTCCCACCGCCAGTTTCCACGCAGCCTCAGCCGTCGGGCCGATTCAGCAATTGTACCGCCCGATGCGGGAGAGTAAGGCGTCACCCGGGACACGCATAAGTAGCATTCCCACGGGATCCCTCCGGGTTTCGAACAGAGCTCTTCAAAACAGGCCAAAGGCTGCATGCTGAACTCACTCCAGTACCTTCGCGCGTTCGCGGCTCTGGCCGTAGTCCTGTTTCACTACCGAGACAAATTCGTCTCGGCGGGCGGATCGCCGGCGATCGCTTCATTGGTGGACTGGGGGCATGGCGGAGTCCCGATCTTCTTCGTGCTCGCCGGCTTCATCATGGTGTGGACAACGCGCCTGACGGCGTCGCCGGGCGTCTTCCTTTGGCGACGGGCCATCCGCATATATGGAGGGTATCTTCCGATTGCCCTCGCGTTCCTGGCCTTCAAAGCCGGCACGACAGGCGTGGAGGAATGGGTTCCGGAGGGACTGAATCTGGTTGGGTCACTGACCCTGACCGAATCCATTGCCGCAAGGCTTCTGATCTTTCCGACTTGGTCCCTCAGCTTCGAGCTGCTTTTTTATCTGGCCTTTGCGATCTGCCTGACCTACGGGCGGGACCGCTTCTTTCCCGCGGCGCTGCTGGTGGCCATAGGGATCTTCGCGCTCGGCAGTTGGGGTCCCATTCCGGCGGATGCCGCCAGGCCGATGACGAGTGCGCTGAACCTGCTGTTCATTCTCGGGCTCGCGGTCGGCTGGGTCGCGATCAATGTCACGCGAATTGACGACCGCTCCGTCATTGCGCTGGCGGTCCTGTGTGCTGTTTGCCTTGGCTATGGTTTTGCCATCGGCGACGATCAGCGTCCGCTGCACAGGCTACTGGGCTTCGGCCTCGGCTCGTCAGCTCTGATCCTTGTGCTGGTCGAACTCGAACGCCGCGAGCGCGTGCCCGACTGGCCATTCCTGCGTCGACTGGGAGATGCGTCCTATGCGCTCTATCTGCTGCACGTCCCGGCCACGTTCATGTTCGCGACGCTGAAATTCGACTCCTGGCTTGCGTGGCGCGGAGGCCCCTACGCAATGCTGGTGGTTTACCTCGCGGTCCTCCTCTCCGCGAGCATGTGTTACTTCGCTTTGGTAGAGATGCCGATCACCCAAGTTGGCCGCCGTCTGTCACGTGCGCTGAGCTTTCGCTGAGTTTGACTTACCGAATCTCCATTTCGTTCGCTTGAAAGGCCCCGCGCCTTTTGAAGCACGGCGTTTCTCAGCGGAGCATCGCGGACAAACTGCAGCGGAGCCTCGGCCGGCTCACACTACACCCGGCATGATCGAGCATTGAATCCCAGGCATACCCCGCCGGAATCGCTCTCCCTCGCGCGACCAGTCAACCTTGCCGGTTCGTGAAAACGCGCCGTCGGGGAACGAGCAGCGTAGCGGGGCGCTTGCAAGCCTCGGTCTCGGATCCGGATCACGCCGGTTCGACACCAGCAAGATCGCCGAGCGCCAGGAAATACAGTCCGGACGTCACTACGCGAGGGCAGCTTGGCACTCCGCACGGGCGGGCAGTTCAGCGCTCCGGCACCCGAGGCAACCGTCCTGAGCCGAGGCCTGTAGCGCATTGTTCGCCGCCCTGGCCTCGCTCTGGCGGGCGCGGCGGACAACGATCCGGATCGGAGTGCCAACTAGCCTCCGACGTAAACTCCGGACCGGGGGCGGTAGAAAATCTTCTGGTTGTGGAGCCGCCCCAGAAGCTCCTGAATTCGGCGCAGTGTGTCCGCGCGGTCGCCGTGGTCCGCGGCGGATCGTTCAAGCAAGGCCTGCGAAAGCGAGTCCCGGCTGTGCCGCAATGCCGTCTCGATCAGATCCATGTCTTCGACGGACAGCTCGAACATCTCGTTGTAATGGGGCATCTCTCCCTCCTCCGCCGCGATTACGGTGACGGACATCTCGCATGCCCTCTGGCCGCCCACTGGCATCCGGCATATCCATCCGGAATGAACTCTATCTGATTTTCTGTCTCGCGGAAAACGGTGACGGGACGCGGGAGCATCCGCTGCCGACGGGCGCCGGCCGATTTCGGCGAACCCGGAGCCTGCCTGTCCGCATGTCGTTTCCGGCGCCTTGTCGCGCGGTGTCGGGGGAAGGCTGCCGGAACACCCTGCCCTGGGGAAAGGATCGAATTCGCAACCGCGGTCCGAGCTCCTCTTGAGGATGCGCGATGACGCGTGCCACGGGCAAGCAGCACCCCGCGGCAGCGGGCTGCCGCGGGGCATGGGAGATGTGGTCGGCCCGCCTCGGGCCGCGCCGTTACTCGAAGGTCGCGAGATAGGCGATCACGTTCTCGATCTCGTCTTCCTTCTTGAGCCCCGCGAAGGACATCTTGGTGCCGTCGACGACATCCTTCGGCTTGGCGAGGAAGGCGGCGAGCGTCTCCTCGTCCCAGGTCAGGCCCTCGGCAGCCTTGGCGACCAGGCCGTCGGAGTATTTGAAGTCCGCGACCTGGCCGGCGGCGGCTCCGACGATGCCGTTCAGGATCGGGCCGACCTTGTTCTTGGCGTCCTCGCCGACCGCATGGCAGGCCTTGCACTTGTTGAACACCTTCTCGCCGGCCGCGGCGTCGCCGGAGGCGAAGGCGGGTGCCGCGAAACTCGCGGCGATAAGGGCGGCGATCGCGATCTGTCTGGTCATTGGATACTCCTCTGCGTTGAATGGTCAGATCAGGGTTTCAACTCTGGCGCCGGGCAGTTCTGCCACGACGGCGTCGATCTCGGCCGGCGTCATCAGGCAGAAGGCCGTCGACAGGCCGTCGGCGAGGGCCGCGGACGGCGCCGACACCGATGCCACGCGCTGCGCCCCGGCCGGTGCGCGGCGCCGTGGATCGAAAATATGACCAACCTCTCCCGCGGGATCAAGCACGGTCCCCGAGGGCGCCGAGGTGGCGAGGCAGCGGTCGCTCAGCGTCACCCGGTGGAGGATGCGGCCGTCCGGCGCGGCTATGCCCGCGCGCCAGGGAGTGCCATCGGCGCGGGTGCCGAGTGCGGCGATCTCGCCCATGTCGACGAGCACGTCGGTCATGCCGCGCGCCTTCAGGAGAGCGGCGATCCGGTCGGTGATGTAGCCCTGGGCGATGCCATTCAGCGTGAGCGCCATGCCCGGCCGGGCGAAGGCGATCTCGTCCGCGTCGAACCGCAGATGCTGCCAGCCGACGCGCGCCCAGGCCGACTCGATCCGGTCCGGGACGGGCGCACCGGCCGCCTCGGCATAGACCTGCCAGAGCGGCTGGATCGTCGGGTCGAAGGCGCCGCCGGTCTGGCGGTGGATCTGGCCGGACAGGCTCAGCACCTCGAGCAACTCCGGCGGCGGTGCCGCGAGCCAGCCGTTGCGGTTGAGCCGCACGAGGGCCGAGTCGGAGTTGTAGAGGCTGAAGATGCGCTCGAGGCGCTGAAGCTCGGCCCGAACGGCGGTGATCGCGGTTTCGGCGGCGCGGCGGTCGCCGCGAATGGTGAGCGAGGCCGGGGCGCCGAGCGCCACCCCGTGCCATTCGGTGGCGGCGGTCTCCGCCCGCGCGACCCCGGCGGCGAGCGTCGCGGCGGCGATGGTCAGGAAGCGGCGGCGGGTGAAGGGGCGCGTCATGACGGCGTCTCCAGCTTGGCGTCGAGGTCGATCGGGGCGAGCGCGGCCTCGTCGGGGATCTCGGCGAGCGGCACCGCCCTGCCGCCGTAGCGGCTGATGAAAGCCTCGGCCGCGGCGGGGTCGGCGAAGGGTACGATCTCGGGCGCGCCCATGCCACCCGCGACCTCGGCCTCCACCACGAACACCGCTGTGTCGGCGGCGGTCCAGTTAGTCGGCCCGGGCTCGTCCCAGCTTGCGGCCTTGCCCATGTCGGTCACATAGGTCGCGACGATGGCGGCGTCGCGCTCGGGGCTCTTGAGGTAAGCCACCGCATCGCGGACCTGGGCGAAGAACAACGGCTCCGGGATGCCTTCGAGGTGGATCTGCCCTTTCGGCCCGCCATGTTCGGCGACGTTCATCGCGCAGAAATGGGCGAGCGTCTCATCGGTGAAGGACACCGGGTCGGGCGCCACGGCGACCTCCTCCTTGCAGGCGGCGAGAAGCAGCGTGGCGATCAGGATGCGTTTCATGCTTCGACCCTCCGGAAGGCAAGCCGGGCCAGCATGAGGGCGAGGAACGGCCAGAGGCAGAGCGACAGGGGTGCGGCCCAGCCGGGCAGCGCGGTGGCGGCCCCGGTCATGCCGCTCGTCAGCGCGACGGCGTCGGAGGCGGCGATGTTCCAGAGCCGGAAGGCGTCGGCGGGGTTGGCGGCCATGACCCAGGGGAAGGCGGTCTGGGTGAAGGCGCCGCCGTTGTCGAGGACCAAGGCGCCGAGCAGGCCGAGGTCGTAGAGAACCACGAAGATCAGCCAGAGCCCGGCCGACATGCCCGCCGCGCCCGTGGAGCTGCCCGAAAGCGCCGAGATCATGTAGCCGAGCGCGAGGAAGACCGCACCGAGGAGGACCGAGGTCAGGATCAGGCGAAGAAGCGCCATCAGACTTTCCGGCGCGGCGCCGCCGGCGAAGGCGGCGACCGCGCCCGCCGCGCCGAAGCCCATCGTCATCGCGAAGGCGAGCGCCGCGAGATGGGCGATGAACTTGCCCATCAGCATCTCGCCCCGGCTCACCGGGTAGGAGAGGATCAGCGCGAGCCCGCCGCGCTCGGCCTCGCCGGCGATCGAGTCGAAGGCCATCATCAGCGCGAGAAGCGGCGCGAGATAAACCGAGAGCGTGGTCATCGAGGCGACCGAGACGGTCAGCATGTCGACCCCGAGCGCGCCGGTCGGCGCGCTGCCCGCGAAAGTCAGGGCGAGCGCGAAGAGCACCATGATCAGGGTCGCCATGAAGACCCAGCGGTTGCGGCGGACGATCAGGAACTCCGCCCGGGCGATGGCAAGGGCGCGTCTCATGTCCGGCCTCCTTCGGCATAGTGGCGGTAGAGGTCTTCGAGCCCCGGCGGCGTCATCTCGATATCGGCGACGAGGTCGCCGAGATGGGAGAGCCGGCGGAGCTCCTCCATCTTGTTCTCGGGCGCGCAGAGGATCTCGACCGAGGCGCCGTTCACCCGCGCGCCGCCGGTCTGGCCGGCGACCCTGTCGGCCGCACCCGGCATGGCACGGATACGGAGCCGCGTCGGCAGGCCGGCGCGGCGCGAGAGATTGGCGAGCGTGTCGTTGGCGACGAGATCGCCGTGGCTCAGGATCGCGATGCGGTCGGTGCGTGCCTCGACCTCGGTCAGCGCGTGCGAGGCGATCAGCACCGCCGCGCCCTCGGCCGCCAGTTCGTCGATGATCGCATAGAGCTCGTGGCGCGAAATCGGGTCGAGCCCGCTTGTCGGCTCGTCGAGAAGCGCGACCCTCGGCCGGCCGAGCAGGACCTGCGCGAGGCCGAGGCGCTGGCGCATTCCCTTCGACCAGGTGCCGATGCGGCGGTCGGCGGCGTCGGCGAGCCCGACGCGTTCGAGAAGCGGGCCGACTTGCGCCGTCGAGACCCCGGCGAGGCGGGCAAAGAGCGCAAGCTGCTCACGCCCGGTCAGCGATTTGTGAAAGGCGACGGCTTCGGGCAGGTAGGCGGTGGCGGCGCGGGCATGGGCGCTGCCCGGCGTCGCGCCGTCCACCGTGATCCGGCCGTCCGTGAGTGGCGTAAGGCCGAGAATCAATTTCATCAGCGTGGTCTTGCCCGCGCCGTTATGGCCGAGAAGCGCCACCCGCTCGCCCGCACGCAAGTCGAGCGAGACCGCGTTCAGGGTCCGAAGCGAACCGCGCTCCTTGGTGGCGGCGGCGATGCTCAGGACGGCATCAGTCATGGTTCATCTCCCATTCGGGCACCGGGATCTCGACCGGCCGCATCAGCGCGTGGCTGTCGACGACGCCGCCCGGCAGGAGCGCCGGGAAGGCCGATTGCGACCAGCGCACGAGCTGCACCGCGGGCGAGCCCAGAAGCAGCTTGGCCGATGGCTGGGTCCAGAGCACATGGTCCATGCTGTCGTTCGGCCGGTAGGGCGTGTCGGCGATGCCGTCGCCGTTGACGTCATAGGCGGCGAAATCGCTCCAGTAGTTGCCGCGGCCCTCGTCGGACCATTCGACCCAGCGGGTGCTCACGTATTTCACCTGGGTCCGGTTGCCGATGAAGGCGTTGCCGGTGATCGTATTGCCTTCGGAGCCGGCCGTGAAGTGGATGCCGATCTCGCAGCCTTCGAAGCGGTTGCCGGAGAAGGTGTTCTTGTTCGCGTTGTAAAGGAAGGCGCAGCGGTCCTTGACGCCGCGCACGAGGTTGCCGGTGACGATGCCGTCATTGGCATAGTTCAGCATCACGCCGTGCTCGCGGTCACCGATCGAGATGTTGTCGGCGACCTTGACCCGGCGCGAGAACATCACCGCGTAGCCGAGGTCGTTGCCGATCGAGAGATTGCCGGTGACCTCGCTGAAATTCGCGTACATGTAGTGGACGGCGAAGCGCAGCTCGCGGAAGCGGTTGTCGCGGAAGATGTTGCGCTTGGAGGTGTTGACGAAGATGCCGTCGCGGCCCCAGCGGATGTCGTTGCGCTCCACCACCGCGCCCGGCGCGTTCCAGACATAGACGCCGTTGCCGCGCGCGTTCATGTGGCGGTCCTGGCGGCCCTCGATCAGGTTCCCGGCGACGAGCGCGTCGCGGGCGCCGTGGACGTCGACGCCGTGAAGGTTGCCTTTCAGCACGTTGCCGCGCACCACCGCCCCGGTCGCTCCCTTGGTGAGCTTGATGCCGGAATCGAGCGTCTCGTGCGAGGCGCCGGAGCCGATCACGGTAAGGCCCGAAAGCGTCACGTCCGGCGCGGTCACGGTAATGACCGTGCCCTTGCCGCCGCCGTCGATCACCGCCTTGCCGCCGCCCTCGATCGTGACGGCGCGGTCGACGGCGACGGTCTCGCGGTAGGTCCCGGGCCGGAGCAGGAGCGTGTCGCCCGCCTCGGCCCGGGCAAGCGTCTCGGAAAGCGCCCCGGGCGCCACGTCCCACTCGGCCGCCGCAGCCGGCAGCGCGAGAAGGATCAGAAGCGCCCGAAGCAGCATCATGGCTCAGACCGCCTTCGGTTCGACGAACATCCGGCCGCGCATCTCCATGTGGAGCGCGTGGCAGAACCACTGGCAGTAGAACCAGTGCACGCCCGGCCGGGTCGCCTTGAAGGTCACCGAGGCGGTGGCCTGCGGCGCGACCTCCATGGCGATGCCGTAGTTCGACAGGCAGAAGCCGTGGGTCACGTCGTCCACATCGTCCATGTTGGTAATGTAGACGGTCACCTCGTCACCTTCCTTCACGGTGAATTTCTCCATCGAGAATTCCGGTGCCACCGAGGACATGTAGACCCGCACCTTGTCGCCGTCGCGGATCGGCTCGTCGTGGCCCCAGTCGAGGTCGACGCCGTCCGCCTCGGCCTGCTTGCGCGCGTCTTCCCACATCGGGTCGTCGCGCTTCCAGACATTGAGCGGGTTCACCTTCGAGCGGTGGACGAGGATGTTGTCATGCGGCTCGGCGAAGGTCGGGCCGTCGTGGACCACCTTCATCTCGTCCGACGAGATGTCGATGAGCTGCTCGTTCTCGGGCTTAAGGGGACCGACGTTCAGGAACCGGTCCTTGGAGAACTTGTTCATCGAAATCAGCCACTTGCCATCCGCCTCGGAGGTCTCGCCCATCGTGGTCGAGTTGTGGCCCGGCTGGTAATGCACGTCGACCTTGGAGATGATCGGATCGACGTCCTCGCCGGCAAAGGCGCGGATGGCCTTGTCGATGTTCCACTTCACGACCTGGCTGTCGAGGAAGAGCGTGGTGAATGCGTTGCCCTGCCCGTCATAGGCGGTGTGAAGCGGCCCGAGGCCCAGCTGCGGCTCGGCTACGATGCAGGACCGCGGGTCGGCATCCTCGGTGAAGAGCGCCTCGACCTTGTCGACGTCGATCACCGAGACGGTGGGCGAGAGCTTGCCGTTGATCACGACGTGCTTCTTGTCGGGCGCGGTGTTGACGCCATGCGGGCTGTTCGGGATCGGGATGTAGCGGGTGTAGTTCTTGTTCGAACCCTTGCGCCCGTCGAGCACCGGCACGCCGTTCAACTCCTGGAAGTCGCCCGCCGCGACGCCCTCCTCGATCGCCTTGATGTTGAAGACGACGACATGGTCCATCTCGCCCGCCGTCATCTCGGCAAGGTTCATGCCCATTTCCGAGTTGTAGGAGGTCGAGAAGGCATATCTGCCCTGGTAGTCGCAGTCGGTGTTGTCGAGGTTGCCCGAGACCATCACCTGCCACGCCACCTTCATCTCGTCGCCGTCGATGGCGCTGAAGATGTTCACATACTGGCTCGGGTCGTCAAGGATCTTGCCGTCGTTGACCAGCGGCGCCTCGTGTTCGCCGTTTGCGAAGACATAGCCGGTGCGCGGGTACTTCTGCGGCCGCATGCCGTGGATGTCATGGGCGTTCGGGATCTCGATGATCTTGTCGCATTTCATGACGTCGCAGCGCACCCGCGCGACGCGGGTATTGGCCTTGTCGTTCATGAAGAGGTAGCGCCCGTCATAGGTCCCGTCGGTAAAGGACATGTGCGGGTGGTGAAGGTCGCCGTTGTCGTAGGTGACCTTGCCCTGCGAGGCGAGGAAGGCCTTGGTCTCCTCGGTCAGGCCCTCGGTCAGGACCTTCAGCGACTCGTTGGTCTGGCCCCAGCCGGTGGCAGAGCAGCGGTTGAAAACCGGCACGCGCATGAGTTCGCGCATCGAGGGCACGCCCATGATCCGAAGCTCGCCGGTCTGGCCCGAGGACCAGAAGCCGTAATACTCGTCGAGTTCGCCCGGCGCGAGGTGCGGACTCGGCGACTGTGCGTTCGCAGGCGTGGCGCCAAGCAGGCCGAGCCCGGCCCCTCCGGTCGCGGCCAGGACCGAGCTTCCGGCGGTCGCGCCGAGCATGCCGCGCCGGGTCATGGCGAGTTTCTTGAAGGCTTCAGACATCCCGATCTCCTTTCGGTCAGGTTTCGGCCAGTTCCCGGTCTTGCCGGGATCGGGCCATTTTCGGTGCTTTCCCCACGGACGCCCGCCGCTTCAGCTGGCGGATGACCACGGGGCATTTCGCGTCGGACTGGTAGAGGACCTGGCAATGCAGGCAGTTGACGCATTCGTTGGGACTGATCTCTCCGGTCGGGTGGATCGCCTGGACCGGGCATTCGATGGCGCAGGTCTGGCAGGGATGGCCGCAGTCCTTGTAGCGCTTGAGCCAGTCGAACATGCGGATCCGCGCCGGGATCGCGAGCGCGGCGCCCAAGGGGCAGAGGTAGCGGCAGTAGAACCGCTCGACGAAGAGGCCGGCGATCAGGAGCGCGGCGGCGAAGACCACGAAGGGCCAGTCGCGGACGAACTTGAGGATGATCGCAGTCTTGAAGGGCTCGACTTCGGCCAGTTTCTCCGCCGTCGGGATCGAGGCAAGCGAGACGCCGAAGAGGACGAGGAAGATCACGTATTTCACAGGCCAGAGCCGTTCGTGCAGGCCCCAGGGCAGGGTCCATTGGGGCACGCCAAGGACCCGCGCGATCCGGTTCGTAAGCTCCTGCAGCGCGCCGAAGGGGCAGAGCCAGCCGCAATAGGCGCCACGGCCCCAGAAGATCATCGCGGCGGCCACCGCGAACCACTGGATGAAGACCAGGGGATCGAGGAGGAACGCGTCCCAGGTGAAGCCATCGCGGAGGCTCCCCGCCAGCGCCATCAGGTTCACCACCGAGAGCTGCGCATTCGCGTACCAGCCGATGAAGACGAGCGTGACGGTGAGGAACCCCATCCGGAACCACAGGAAGGCGCGGGCGTCCCGCGTCGCCTGGACCTGGAAGAAGAAGGCCGCCGTCAGCACGAAGAGCATCACCCCGAGGGCGGCGATCTCGACGGTCCGATCACGCCAGATCCGCTGCCAGAGCGCGGTCTTGGCCGCGGCTTCCTCGGCGGCGGCGGAGGCCTCGGTCGCGGGCGCCGCGGCGGGCAGCAGGAATCGCTCCGGCAGCCGGTAGTCGAGGTCAAAGGTCAGGAAGGTCTTCTCCACCGCGCCGATGGCACGCTGCGCGAGAAGCTGGATGCGGAACGGCTCGGCCGGATCGAACCCGGCATCGGCGGGAATCTTGAAGATGTCGAGTTCGGTGAAGCTCGGTGCGCCTTCCGCCGCGACGACGCCAAGGCGCCGGTGCTGCTTGTCGAAGAACCGCACCGCGCTGTCGCCCTGGATCAGCTGGATCCGGTCGAAGATGCCGCCCCGCACATAGCCCGAACCCTTGAAGGAGTAGCGCCCGCGCCCGAGGATCAGGACCGCGTGCTCGCCCTCGCCGAGCCAGTTCGTCAGGTTCGCGTATTCCGCCTCGCCAAGAAGGCTCCGTCCGATTGCCGGCACGCTGACGAGCGCGGCCTGCATGTCGATGAAGACATCCTCCGGCGCGCCGGGCTCCGGCCGCGCGATGGCCTTCGCGTCGCCGGTCGCGGCGAAGGCCGCGTTGATCTGGCCCACGTCGAGCGCGAGCCGCCGGATCGAGCCGTCGCCGGCGAGCGTTGCCCAGTCGGCCGTCTCGGTCACGGCGGGGTCGAGCGCGCGGGCCGGCCCGCCCTGCGCTTCCGGCGCGAGCCCGCCGAGGCCGAGCGCACGGGCGACCTTGATCCCGGCGCGGATGATCGAATCGTCGATCACCATGATCGTCACGGTGGCGCCCGAGATTATGTCGAGGTCATGCGCCGAGCCGCCGGCGGCGGCCTCGGCCTTGAGGTCGATCCCGGCATAGCTCTCGGTCAGCGCGCGGACCTTCGAATCGGGGATGCCGATCAGCACGATCGGCTCGGAATGCTTGACGAGCTCCACACCGGTCAGCACCGCCTCCGGGGAGATCGCCGCGACGACATGGATGGGCTTGCCGGAGTAGCCCGTGGTGCCGACGAAATCCGAGGTGAGAAACGCCCATGCCACGGTTTCGCCCTTCGCCGTCACGGGCGCGACGGGCAGGTCGCCGCGGATCGCGCCGAACCCGTCGGCGCCTTCCGCGAAGGCCGCGGGATCGAGGTCCGGCAGGAAGTCGGCCAGCGTCTCGGCCTTTGCGGAGCGCGGGATCGGCGCGAGCAAGAGGACGAGCGCCAGGGTGATCAGGAAACGTAGCACGGGCAATCCCAGTATTCGCGGTTCCGCGCCAGAAGCACCCGGAGCACCCCGGATGTCGTTGACTTAGGTCAAGCTGCCGGGGGTCGGTTCCGATAACCCGATAAAAATCGTATCCTTATTTGTCACAGGTCAAATCGCGGGCCCGGCCTGCGCGGTAGCGAGGGCGCAAGGACGGGGCCCGAGTCGGCCCCCGATCGTCATTGACGACCACGCGCAAAGGACAGGACATGATCACCAGCGCCGACCGCAGGATCGCCCGCAACTCGCTTTTGCTGTCGAAGCTCGAGCCGGAGATGGCCGACGCCGTGCTCGACCAGTCGCGCGAGGTGACCTTCGAGCGCGGCGCGGCGCTCTTCCTGCAGGGCGAGACGGCGGATTGCATCCACATCGTCGTCGACGGATGGGTGAAGCTCTACCGGATCGCGCCGAACGGTGCCGAAGCCGTGGTCTGCGTCTTCACCCGCGGTCAGAGCTTCGGCGAGGCGCTGGCCTTCCAGAAACGCGACTATCCGGTGGCGGCCGAGGCGGTGACCGAGGCGCGGGTGATCCTCGTCCCCGCCCGCGTCATCGCGGCCCTGATCCGCGAGACGCCGGAACTGGCGATGAGCCTTCTGGCCGCGACCTTCGTGCATCTCCACGGCCTCGTATCGCAGGTCGAGCAGCTCAAGGCACAGACCGGCGCGCAACGGGTGGCGGAGTTCCTGCTGGAGCTCTGCCCGGTCGAGGAGGGCGCCTGCACGGTCACGCTGCCCTATGACAAGGTGCTGATTGCCGGCCGGCTCGGGATCAAGCCGGAAAGCCTCTCGCGCGCCTTCGCCCGGCTCAAGGAGCATGGCGTGAGCGTGCGCAAGAACCACGCCGCGATCCGCAGCGTCGGCGGGCTTCGCGCCTTCGCCGAGAGCGACCCGGCCGAGGCCTGGAGCAAGGCGCTCTAGACAGCGGTCAACCCAGACGGATCGCGGGAGTCTCAAGCGCCTCCCCTCCCCCTCCCTCCCCCACGAGGGGGGAGGGAAGCGCCAGGGTCCAATCCGGCGCGGCACTGCCCCGCCCCGCGGCGTTCAGCCGACGATGTAGAGCCCCAGGAGCAGCACCCCGACGAGCGCGAGCACCCAGTCCGCGCCGCGCATCCAGAATGGCGCGCCGGCGAGGCGGAGATAGGTCGCGAGAATGGTCCGCGCCTTCGCGAGGCCCAGACCGAGGATCAGGATCGAGGTAAGGCGGCCGGGATCGGACCAGTCGGCAAGCGCCGCCGAGAGGAGCGAGAGCCCGATCAGAAGCGCCCAGGCGCGGGGAAGCGGGTCGCGGATCATGGCTCAGCCCATCAGGTAAATCACGGGGAAGAGCAGCACCCAGACGAGGTCGACCATGTGCCAGAAGGCCGCCGCCGTCTCGACCGGGTAGGGCCGCAGCCTTATCGCCACTAGGCCGAGGATCAGCACCCCGGCCGCGACATGGGCGGCGTGAAAGCCGGTGAGCAGGTAGTAGAAGGTGAAGGCCGCGTGGCTCTCGACCCCGATCCCCTGGGCCGCAAGATCGGCATATTCGAAGCCCTTCACGACGAGGAACACCACCCCGAGTGCCATCGCGAAGGCGAGCCAGAGCCGCCCGGCGCCAAGACGCGCCGCCTCCGCCGACCGCGCGGCCAGCGCTGCCGCGACGCCGCTGGTGACGAGAACCGCGGTGTTGAGCGCCGCGGCCGCCGGATGAAGCGCCGCCTGCGCCGTGGCGAAGCCCGCCGGGTCGGTCGCGCGCACCGCGAGAAAGGCCGCGAGGCCCGCGCCGAAGACCAGCAGTTCCGAGACGATCAGCACCCAGATCATCAGGTCGCCCGGCAGGTCGTCGAACGGCCCCGTCTCGGTCGGCGAGTCGGTCATGCGCCGACGAGCCTGCGGTAGATCTCGGGCAGCGCGGTGATCAGCCGGTCGGGATGCGGCACGAGCGCATAGCCGCCGCGCCCGAACATGCGCGGGAACCACGACTTGCCGTCGCGGTCCACGGTGATGCCGAAGACCGCATGGCCCGCGCGTTCGGCCTCCCGCACCGCCATGCGGCTGTCCTCGATGCCGTGACGGCCCTCGTAATGGTCGAGGTCGTTCGGCTTGCCGTCGGTGATGACGATGAGGAGCCGGCGTTTCTTCGCCTGCCCCGAAAGCTCCGCCGAGCAATGCCGGATCGCCGCGCCGAGCCTTGTGTAGAAGCCGGGGCGCAAGGCGCCGAGGCGCTGCTCCACCACGTCCGTCATCGGCTCGCCGAACTCCTTGCAGCCGGTGACATAGACCCGGTCGCGCTTCAGCGAGGAAAAGGCGTGGATCGCGAAATCGTCGCCGCAGGCATCGAGCCCCCAGGCGAGGGCTGCCAGCGCCTCGCGCTCGATGTCGATGACGCTGCGCCCCGTCACCGCGCTCTCGGTCGAGCGCGAGGTGTCGAGCAGGATCGAGACGGCAAGGTCGCGCGCCACCGGCCGCGTCTGGCGCCAGATCCGCTCGCTCGCGCGGCCGGTGGCGTTGAACTCGACCTGCGCACGCACGGCGGCCTCGAGATCGAGGTCGTCGCCGTCCGGATAGCCCGGCTGCGACATGCGCCCCGGCCTCAGCGCCTCGAACTGGCGGCGGACATGGGCGATGCGCCGAATCGCCGCCGGATCGGCGCGGAACGAGGGCACCGCGTCGCCCGGCTCGATCTTGGAGGCGAGGACGCGGGCATGGGCGGCAAGGTACTGGCCGGTCCTGACGTCCCATTCGGGGTAGAGGAACGTGCCCGACAGGGCCTCGCGGTCGACATCCTCGGGCGCGAGATCGAGATGGAGCTTGAGCTTCGTCGCCGGGGCCTTGGAGACCTGGCCGAGGCCGATCTCGTCCTGGTCCTCGGCGGCCTTCTTGGCGGCGTCGTGGTCGTCGTCCTCGACCCGCCGGTTGAGGTTCAGGAACTCGGCCCAGCTCAGGATCGCCTCGAACTTGTGGAGGATGAAGCTGTCCTTGCGCTCGGCCTGATCGGCCTTGCGGCGGCGGGCGCGGGTCGTGCGGCCCTCGCTGTCCTCGGGAGTGCCGTCGGTGTCGCGGGTCTCGACCTCCGATCCCGCGGAGGCGTCGGCGGGGCGCAGGTCGGGCCAGAGCGGCACCGGGCGGAACGGTCGGTAGCGGCGCGGCGCCGTCACGTCAGTGGCGCCAAGCAGCGCCTCGGCGCGCGCTGGCAGCGGCGCGGGATCGCCGAGCGCCTGACGCACCAGCGCCTCCACCGCGGCCTCGGTTTCCGGCAGGGCGGGAAGGTCGCGCTGCCGCAGGTAGGCGCGGGCCAACTCGTCATGCAGCGCCCGGAGCCCCGGCGCGTTTTCCAGCGTGAGGCCAACCATCTCGCGCGCCGCCGCGATGGCGCGCAGGTCGGCGCACAAGGGATCGGTCTCGGCGACCGGGCCGCCGGCATGGGCGGCGGCGGCGGCGAGCCAGACATAGAGCGCGGCATTGGCCTCGCGCATCGGGAAGACCCCGAGCCCCTCGGGCAGGCGCAGAACCTCGCCGTCGAAGCTCGCGCGGGCGACCCGCTCGGCCTCGGTACCGAGGCGGCGGGCGAAGGAGAGCCGGTGGTGGCTCACCTCGTCGCGCGCCGGCCGGAACTCGACCGAAGGCGCGCCGCCCAGGCCGCGAAAAAGAACCGCCAGCCGCCCAGCGACCTCGGAGAGGTCGACGCGGGCTTCGTCATGCGCCTTCGGCGCGTCCAGACGGCTGGCAAGCGCGTGCCACAGTTTCCCGACGCTTTCCTCGGGTTCCCATGGCTCGAACTCGATCCTGCCCATGGCCGGCCTCACCCGAAAACGGCCGTTGCAAGATCGAGCAGCCCGCGTTTGACGTCCTCGTCATCGGTCAGGGGCTCGACCATCGCGACGCGGATCGCGCGGTCGACGCCCATCCCCCCGGCGATCAGCGTCGCGGCATAGACGACGAGCCGGGTGGAAACGCCCTCCTCCAGGTCCTGCCCCTTCAGCCCGCGAAGCTTGCCGGCGAGCCGCACGAGCGAGCGCACACGCCCCTCGTCGAGGCCGCTTTCGCGGGTGACGACGGCGATCTCGTGCTCGGGCTTCGGGAAGTCGAACTCCATCGCCACGAAGCGCTGGCGGGTGGAGGGCTTCAGCGTCTTGAGAATGTTCTGGTAGCCGGGGTTGTAGGAGGCGACCAGCATGAAGCCGGGTGCTGCCTCCAGCTCCTCGCCGGTGCGGTCGATCGGCAGGATGCGGCGGTCATCGGTCAGGGGATGCAGCACAACGGCCACGTCCTTGCGCGCCTCCACCACCTCGTCGAGATAGCAGATGGCACCCTCGCGCACCGCGCGGGTCAGGGGGCCGTCGACCCAGACCGTCTCGCCGCCCTTGAGAAGATAGCGCCCGATCAGGTCGGCAGCGGTAAGGTCGTCATGGCAGGCGACCGTGTAGAGCGGCCGGCCGAGCGCGGCCGCCATATGCGCCACGAAGCGGGTCTTGCCGCAGCCCGTCGGCCCCTTGAGAAGGACCGGCAGGCCGTTGCCATAGGCGGCCGCGAAAATCTCGCACTCGTCGCCGTGAGCGAGGTAGAAGGGGGCCTCGGCCCCCCTCAGGTTGATGTTTCCGTCCATCATCGCGCTCACTCCGCGGCAGACATGGACGCGGCGCCCCGCGCGATGATCTCACGCCGCGGCACGAGCACCGCGTAGATGAAGAGCACCGCACCGAGCACGACCGCCACGCCCGAGCCGAGCCGCATCGCGTAGAAGATCCAGAGCTGGTCCTGCACCTCCATGTAGTTCATGCCGAGGACGCGCTGGAGATGCGTCTGCACGGTGCCCGCGAAGGTCAGCGTGAAGGTCATGAACACCATGCCGCCCGACATCAGCCAGAACGAGGCCATGTTGAGCACCTGGTTGTAGGGGTCGCGCCCTTTCAGGAGCGGCAGCGCGTAGGACATGATCGCGAGGTTCAGCGCGACATAGGCGCCGAAGAAGGCGAGGTGACCGTGCGCGGCCGTGATCTGGGTGCCGTGGGTGTAGTAGTTCACCCCATGGAGCGTGTGCAGGAAGCCCCAGACGCCGGCGCCGAAGAAGGCGAGCGTGGCGCAGCCGAGCGACCACAGGAGTGCCGCCTTGTTCGGGTGGTCGCGGCGGCCCTTCCAGACCATGACGAAGGCGAAGGACATCATCGCGAAGAACGGGATCACCTCGAGCGAGGAGAAGATCGACCCGATCCACTGCCAGTAGGCCGGCGTGCCGATCCAGTAGTAGTGGTGGCCGGTGCCGAGGATGCCCGAGAAGAGGGCGGCGGCAACGATGACGTAGAGCCATTTCTCCACCACCTCGCGGTCCACGCCCGTCAGCTTCAGCATCAGGTAGGCGAGGATCGCGGCCATGATCAGCTCCCACACGCCTTCGACCCAGAGGTGGACGACATACCACCAGTACTGCTTGTCGAGCGCGAGGTTCGACGGGTTGTAGAAGGCGAAGAGGAAGAGGAGCGCGAGGCCCCAGAGGCCGAGGAGCAGGATGTTGGTGATCGCGGTTTTGCGACCCTTCAGCACCGTCATCGTGACGTTGTAAAGGAAGATCAGCGCCGCGACGACGATCCCGGCCTTCACCCATTTCGGTTGTTCGAGGAACTCGCGCCCCTCCTTGCCGAGAAGGAAGTTCCCCTCGAAGAGGTTGAAGAGATAGGTCACGACCACGCCCGCCGTGCCGAGCACGAGGATCGCGAGCTGGATATAGGCGAGCTTGGTCGAATGGATCTCACGCTCGGCCTCTTCCGGGATGAGGAAGTAGGCCGCACCGAAGAAGCCGGTGATCAGCCAGACGACGAGGCTGTTGGAGTGGAGCATCCGGCCGATGTTGAACGGCAGGATCTCCGAGAGGAAGTTCGGGGCGACATAGATGTAGCCCAGGACGAGGCCCATCGTGACCTGAACCGCGAAGAGCGCGAGCGCGACCGCGAAATAGGCGAGGGCGATTTTCTGAGTCTGATATTTCATGATCGTCCCTCCTCAGCCCGCGTCGTTCGGGGGCCAGTCCTGCGTGCGGATCTTGTTGGTCCACAGCAGGAAATCGGTAAGCTCGCGGTATTCCTGATCGCTCAGGCCGAAATTCGGCATCTGGCGGCGACCTTCGATGCCGGTGGGCATCGCGTCCATCCAGGCTTTCAGCGACTCGTAGGCCGCTTCGGGGTCGTCCGCGACACCCCAGCGGGTCATCACGTTGCCGAGTTCGGGCGCGAAATAGGCGCCCTCGCCGAGAATCGAATGGCAGTTGATACAGGCGTGCTTTTCCCAGATGTGCTTGCCGGCGGCCACGCTTTCCGTCAGCCCCGCTTTGTCGGTCGAGGTGTTGACGATGTAGAAATGGCTGTGGGCCGACAGCCCCAGGAAAATCACGATGAAGAACAGGGAGCCGCCGTAGAAGACGTTCCTCGCCATGCTCTTGGTCATGACTTCGCGCATTGCGCTCTCCTTTTTCGGAGCGGTTTCAGTGACGCGACAAAGCCCGGAAAACCGTTGCGGCGCCTTAACATAAGTCAAGCAGCAACGCGGCTATGCCCATTCGTTCGACCGGGCGCCTTGGGCGCGTCCTCGCGCGGCGCGCGCGGCCCCCAGAAGGCCGGCCAGAGCGCCACCGTGGCGAGCAGGAAGGCCGCGAGCCAGAGCCCGCCCGAGACGAGCATCGCCGGCATGTAGAGATCCGGCGGAAGTGCCGCGCCGCCCCAGCGCACAAGGGCCGCGAGCGCGACGAGCACATAGCCCGCCGCCACCGGCCCCGGCGCGACGAGCGGGCGCCCGGTATGGCCGAGCGTCGCCCGACTCATCATCGCCAGCGTCATGCCGCCCACCGCGCCGATCGCGACGAGGTGGAGGGCGGCGTTCTCGTCGCCGATGCCGTGCCGGGCGAGACCGTAAGCGATCATTCCGAGCCCGAGCATCAGGTAGGCGAGATGCAGCGCCCAGAGAATCGGCCGCGCCGCCGTCCAGAGCCCGCGCCAGCCCGCGAGCCGGGCGAGCAGCGCCGCGCCGGCGAGGAGCGCGATGGCGCCGGTGATCGCAGCCGGCAGCCCCGCGAAGATCGCGAGCGGCAGCGCGATGGCGCCCGCATTTCCGGCGATCTCAAAGGGACGCCGCGACACCGGCAGGCCGGTCTCGCGGCCCGACTGGACCATCGCGTTGCGGGTGAAGGCGGGGGTCACTCGCCCGCCGAGAACCGCGATCATCGCCGCAAGGCCGAAGAGCCCGCCGCGCAGGCCGGCCTCGAGCGTATCGGCGGTCACGCCGATCCATTCGAGATGCACCATCAGGTTGCCGGTCCAGACGATGGCGATGAGGCCGAGGAACATCACGTTCTGCGGCTTCGGCCGGCGGATGAGCTGGGTCGCGATCTTCGCCGCGAGAACCGGCAGGAAGGCAAGGTCCGCAACCGCGACGATGACGGGCGGCAACGTACCAACCGACCAGAGCGCGACCCGCCCGAGAAGCCAGAGGAAGGCGGCGGTCGCGATGAAGAGATGCCGCGCCGCCTTGGCGCCGGTCCAGTTCGGCACCGCCGTCAGGAAGAATCCGCCGAGAGCTGCCGCCGCGTAGCCGAAGACCATCTCGTGCGCGTGCCAGAGCTGCGGCGGCACCGCATCGGGGACAAGCCCCGCTAGCCCGCCCATGCCCGTCGAGACGGCGGCGAGCCAGGCCTCCCATGCCGCAACGGCAAGGATCGCGTAGAGAGCTGCGGCGAGGAAGAAGACTCGAAAGCCCTCTCCGAAAAGCCGTTTGATGGCGGTCATTGGGAATCTCCGGTCGCACCCGGCGCCCGGCTGCGGCGCTTCAGGATCGTGCAGGTGGTGGCGTCGTGATAGATCACCTGGCAGCGCAGGCAGAGGACGCATTCATTGGGATTGATCCGGCCCAGAGGGTCGATCGCGCCGACGGTGCATTTCGTCTCGCAAAGCCGGCATTCGCGGCCGCATTGCGGGCGCCGCTTCAGCCAGTCGAAGATCTTCAGCTTCGCCGGGATCGCGATGCCCGCGCCCAGGGGGCAGAGATAGCGGCAATAGAACCGTTCGACGAAGAGCCCGGCGACGAGCAGAAGGGCGACGAAGGCCAGGAATGGCCAGGCACGCAGGAATCGCAGGGAAATCGCGGTCTTGAACGGTTCCGCCTCGGCCAGCACCAGCGCGTCGTGCATCGAGTAGAACGACAGCGCGAGGATCGCGAGGAAGAGCGTGTACTTGATCACCCAGAGCCGCTCGTGCAGCGCCTGCGGCACCGCGACCTGCTTGACGCCAAGCCGCGCGGCGGCATTGTTCAGAAGCTCCTGCAGCGCCCCGAACGGGCAGAGCCAGCCGCAATAGACCCCCCTGCCCCAGAACAGGAGGCCGAGCGCGGTGAAGCTCCAGAGGATGAAGATCACCGGATCGACGAGGAAGGTCTCCCAGCGGAATCCGGTCAGGAGCGAATGCAGGAAGGCCACGACCTGCACCACCGAAAGCTGCCCGTTCAACCCCCAGCCGAGAACGAGGAACGTGGTAGCGAGGAAGCCGAGCCGAACCCGGCGCCAGAGCATCGGCCGGCGCACGAACCCTTCCTGCAGGAAGAGGATCAGCGTCAGAACCGAAAGCATCGCCGCGACGATCACGATGGCGGGGCGCTTGTTCTGCCAGGCCGAGCGCCAGAGCGGCTCCGGTTCGGGCGGCGGCGCCAACTGAAACGCGTCAGGCAGCGCGTAGTCGGCGCCGATGACGGTCGTGACGTCATCCCTGCCGCTCTCGGCCGGACGGGTGGCGGTGATCTCGACCCGGAAGGGCTCCTTGGGATCGAAGCCCTCGGCGGCAAGGCGGTAGATGCCGATCTCCTTCACCGCCGGGGCGCCCTCGATGTGGAGCTTCTTGACGAAGATGTAGTCGTCCTTCGTCGGCTGCAGGCGGACGCCGCCCTGCACCACGGCGATCCGGTCGAAGCTGCCGCTCTGGCGCCAGGCGGTGCCGCGCGGCGAGTGCAGCCCCGACGAGATGAGGATCAGCGCGACATCCTTGGCCCCGAGCGCGCCGATGGCACGGGTGAAGTTCTGCTGGCCGAGGAGATTGCGCCCGACGGTCGGGGGGTCGATCAACCCGGCCCAGAGGTCGAGGAACGGCGCTTCCCCCTCGGGTGGCGGGTTCTTTCCGCCCTGGAGAACCGCCCGCGCTTCGCTGAGAGTCATCGTCGCATGGGCCAGCGCACCGGTGGCGACGAGCCCCTGCCAGTCGAGCGCGGTGTAGCCGACGCGGTCGATCCCGCCGGTCTCGGAGATCAGGCCGCGGCCGATCGCGAGCGCGCGCGCGGTGCGCAGGATACCGTCGCGGATCGCGGCGGTCGAGACGGTCGCGCGCGAGATGATGTCGGGCATGTCGGCGCGCGCGTCGGCCAGGCTCTCGCGCGGGGCGGTCAGGTCGACACCGGCGAAACCGTCCACGTAGCGGGCGATGTCGGCATCCGAGATACCGAGCGTCAGGACCGGCTCGGCATGGGCCATCAGTTGCGCCCCGGCGATCCGCCCGTCGGGCGCCAGCGCAACGATCACGTCGAGCGGGCGCCCGGAATAGCCGACCGAGCCCGCGACCTCCCAGGTCGAGCCGAGATGGCCGAGGACCGAACCGCCTGCTTCGGCGCGCCAGCCCGGCACCGCGCCCTCCTCGCGGATCACCGTCACCGGACCTTCGGCGCCAAGAAGCTGCGCCGCGAGCACGGCATCGGGCTCCGCCGGCGCGATCGCATCGGCGGCGAGCCCCGCGGCTTGGGCCACGGTGGCGAAAAGTGCGAACAATCCGGCGGCCAGAAGGCGCCGGACCGGACTGATCAGGGGCATCGGAGCCTCCGGGCTCGGACTGTCGCGCCAAACTGCGCCGGGGGGAATTTGTCTACCTTGATCAAAGTCAAGGTGCGCCCGCGGGCTTCGGTGCAGCGTCTTCCTGCCTCACCAGCGATCGGAGATACCCGTCATGAATACTCAGCCAATCCGTGGCAGGCGGCGCCTGCTCGCCAGCGCGGCCCTTGCCGTGGCGCTTGGCGCGTCGGGCGCAGTCGCGCAGGAAAAACCAGCCGACCATGTCGACGGCCCCGCCGCCGCCTACGAGCCGAGCATGACGACGCTCGGCCAGCTCCAGCTGGAGATTCCCGGCCGCAAGGCCGACGACCCAGTGATGACCCAGGAGGAATTCAACGAAGCCTCGACCATCTACTTCGAGCGTTGCGCCGGCTGCCACGGCGTTCTGCGCAAGGGCGCGACCGGCAAGCCGCTGACGACCGACATCACCCGGGCGAACGGCTACGAGTACCTACAGAGCTTCATCAACTACGGCTCGCCCGCAGGGATGCCGAACTGGGGCACCTCGGGCGAGATGACCGAGGCGCAGGTCGACCTGATGGCCCGTTACCTGCTTCTGGAGCCGCCGGCGCCGCCGGAATTCGGCATGCCGGAAATGCGCGCGAGCTGGAAGCTGATCGTGCCGCCGGCGGACCGCCCGACCGAGAAGATGAACGACATCGACATCGACAACCTGTTCTCCGTCACCTTGCGTGATTCCGGTCAGGTTGCGCTGATCGACGGCAAGACCTACGAGATCCATGCCGTCATCGACACCGGCTACGCGGTCCATATCAGCCGCATCTCGGCCTCGGGCCGCTATCTGTTCGTGATCGGCCGCGACGCGCTCGTCAACATGGTCGACCTCTGGATGGAGACTCCGGCGACGGTCGCGCAGATCAAGGTCGGCTCCGAAGCCCGCTCGATCGAGACCTCCAAGATGGAGGGCTACGAGGACAAGTACGCCATCGCCGGCAGCTACTGGCCGCCGCAATACGTGATCATGGACGGCGACACGCTCGAGCCGCTGAAGATCGAATCGACCCGCGGCATGATCTACGACGAGCAGACCTACCACCCCGAACCGCGGGTGGCCTCGATCGTGGCCTCGCACTACAACCCGGAATTCATCGTCAACGTGAAGGAGACCGGCAAGATCCTCCTGGTCGACTACTCGGACATCAAGAACCTCAAGGTGACCGAGATCGAGGCCGAAAGGTTCCTGCATGACGGTGGCTTCGATTCGACCAAGCGCTACTTCCTCGTCGCGGCCAACGCGCGCGGCAAGGTGGCGGTCGTCGACACCAAGGAAGGCGAGCTGACCGCTCTGATCGAGACCGGCGGCGCGACCCCGCATCCGGGCCGTGGCGCGAACTTCGTCCACCCGGTCTACGGGCCGGTCTGGGCGACCTCGCACCTCGGCGACGAGACCGTGGCGCTGATCGGCACCGATCCGGAAGGTCATGCCGATCATGCCTGGAAGATGGTGCAGAGCTTCTATGCCCTCGGCGGCGGCTCGCTCTTCATCAAGACCCATCCGGAGTCGAACCACCTCTATGTCGACGCTCCGCTGAACCCGGACCCGGAAATCTCGGCCTCGGTCGCGGTCTTCAAGATCGACGAGATGACCGAAGCGGAGCCGGAATACGTGACGCTGCCCATCGGCGAATGGGCCGGCATCGCGGAAGGCCAGCCGCGCGTCGTCCAGGGCGAGTTCAACAAGGAAGGCACCGAAATCTGGTTCTCCGTCTGGAACGGCAAGGAGCAGGAATCGGCGATCGTCGTGGTGGACGACAAGACGCTTGAACTGAAGCATGTGATCAAGGACCCGCGCCTGATCACGCCGACCGGCAAGTTCAACGTCTTCAACACCCGTCAGGACGTCTACTGACACCTTTCGGGGAGGGCCGGTAGCGGCCCTCCCCTCCCAAGCCAGCCGAACCGGAGTGCCGCTGCGATGACAACCGAGGGTCAGGTCCATCTCGTCGGCGCCGGGCCGGGCGACCCGGAGCTTCTGACGCTCCGCGCCCACCGACTTCTTTCCGAAGCCGACGTGATTGTGTACGACCGCCTCGTCTCGCCCGAGATCATGGCGCTGATCCCGGCCGCGACGCGGCGGATTTCCGTCGGCAAGGCCACCAGTCACCACACGATGCCGCAGGAGGCGATCAACCGGCTCCTCGTCGATCTCGCCCGCCAGGGGCTCAATGTCGTGCGCCTCAAGGGCGGCGACCCCCTGATCTTCGGGCGCGGCTCCGAGGAGGCAGAGGCGCTCCGCGATGCCGGCATTGCGCATGACTACGTTCCCGGCATCACCGCCGCTCAAGGAGCGGCCAGCACCACCGGCGTGCCGCTCACCCATCGCGGCCTCGCGACCGGCGTGCGCTACGTCACCGGCCACCGTGCCGCCGATGCCGCACTCGACCTCGACTGGGACGGGCTCGCCCGGCCCGACACGACGCTCGTGATCTACATGGGCGCCGCGACCATGGCCGCGATCGCCGCCGAACTCATCCGCCGTGGCCGACCCGCCGATCTGCCCGCGATGGCGGTCGCCTCGGCGACCACGCCGCGCGAGGCTCGCGTCGTCTCGACGCTGTCGCAGGTGGCCGAGGAGGCCGCCGGACTGGAGGCGCCGGTCCTTTTCATCGTCGGCGAGGTCGTCTCGCTCTGCGCGGCCCAGCCGCTGCCCGAACTCCTCGCCGACCTGCCGATGGTGGCCAATGCGTAGCCTCCTCGCCCTCGCGATCCTCGGCCTCGCCCTGCCCGCCGCGGCGATGGAGGCCACCGACGCGGCCCGCCTCGAACGGCTGGTCGTGCAGGATTGCGGCTCCTGCCACGGGCTGACGCTGAAGGGCGGGCTCGGATCGCCGCTCACGCCCGAGGTCCTGGCCGATGCCGAACCCGAGGGCCTCGCCTCGATCATCCTCGACGGCGTGCCCGGAACGGCAATGCCCCCGTGGCGGCCGCTCCTCACCGAGGAGGAGGCGCTCTGGATCGCCCGTTACCTCAAGGACCCGTCGCAATGAAATACGTGCTTCTTGCCCTCCTCATGGCGACGCCCGCGCTGGCCGACGAATACCGCGCGACCGGCGATCTCGGCCTCATCGTCGAGCGGGCGACCGGCTCGCTCGTCGTCGTCGACCAGTCCGACCGCGCCGCGATCGGACGGATCGAAGGTCTGGGCGACCTTTCGCACGCCTCGCTCGTCTATTCACCGGACGAACGTTATGCCTATGTCTTCGGCCGCGACGGCGGGCTCTCCAAGGTCGACATCCTCAGCCGCGAGATCGTCGCCCGCGTCCTGCAGGCCGGCAACTCGATCGGCGGCGCGATCTCGGATGACGGCACGCTCGTCGCGGTCTCGAACTACGAGCCGGGCGGGGTCCGGGTCTTCGACGCCAAAACGCTGGAGATGGTCGCCGACATCCCGACGGCGTCGAAAACTATCGGCCTCGTCGATGCGCCCGGCCGGCGCTTCGTCTTCACGCTCTGGGACAAGGGCGAGACCTGGATCGCCGACATGAAGGGGGCCGAACCGGCGATCACCAAGGTCACCGGCATGGGCACCAATCCCTATGACGCGCTTCTCGCCGGCGACGGGCGAACCTACATCACCGGGCTTTTCGGCGAGGACGGCCTGACCGCGCTCGACCTCTGGGACGAAACGCCGGAGCCGATCCGGGTGCTGCCCGGCTACGGCCGCGGCGAGGAGGAGTTGCCGGTCTACAAGATGCCGCATCTGGAGGGCTGGGCCGAGGCGGCGGGCGAGTTCGTCCTGCCCGCGGTCGGCCATCACGAGGTCCTCTGGATCGACGCCAGCGACTTCACCGAGACAGGTCGCACGCAGACCCACGGCCAGCCGGTCTTCGCGATGGCGCGCCCCGACGGGCGCCAGGTCTGGGTCAACTTCGCCCATCCACTGAACGACACCGTGCAGGTGATCGACCGGATGACGCACGAGGTGATCCACGAGATGAAACCCGGCCCCGCCGTCCTCCACATGGAGTTCACGCCGCGCGGCCACGAGGTCTGGATCTCGGTCCGCGACGAGAACCGCGTCGACATCTACGACACCGAGACCTTCGAGAAACTGGGCGAGGTGGCGGCGGAAAGCCCCTCGGGCATCTTCTTCACCGCCCGCGCCCACCGGACGGGACTGTGACCATGACGATGATGCTGCGCCCCGAGGACAAGCGGCTGATCGAGGCCTGGCAGCGCGACCTGCCGCTCGTGCCGCATCCCTTCGCCGAGATCGGTGCCGCACTCGGGCTGTCGGAGGAGGAGGTATTGGCGCGGCTCCGCCACCTTGCCGCGATGGGCGCCATCGCCCGCGTCGGCGGCACCTGCCGGCCGAACACGATCGGTGCCTCGACGCTCGCGGCGATGGAGGTGCCCGACCTCCGCGTCGACGAAGTCGCCGCCATCGTCGGCGCCGAACCGGGGGTAAATCATTCGTACCTGCGCGAAAATGCGCTCAATCTCTGGTTCGTCGGCACCGGGCCCGACCGGCTTCATCTCGACGCGACCCTCGCGCGGATCGAGAAGCGCACCGGCTTGAGGGTCCTCGACCTGCCGCTTGTCCGCGCCTTCAACGTCGATCTCGGCTTCCCGCTCGAGGGCGAAAGGCGGATGCCGCCGGCCTCCGCCCCGGCCGACCTCAGCGCCATCCGTCCCGACGACGGCGCGATAATCCAGGCGATGACTGACGGGCTCGCGCTGGTCGCGCGCCCCTTCGCGGCGCTTGGCGACGATCTCGGCCGGGCGGAGATGGAGGTGATCTCGCGGCTCCGGGCCCTGACTGAGGCGCGCATCCTCACCCGGCTCGGCATCATCGTGCGCCACCGTGCCATCGGCTGGCGTTCGAACGCGATGGTCGTGTGGGACGTGCCGGAGGACGAGATCGACCGGGCGGGTCCCGCGCTTGCCGGCTATCCCGGCGTCACGCTCTGCTACCAGCGCCGCCCGGCACCGGGGAAATGGCGCTACCGGCTCTATTCGATGATCCACGCCCGCACCCGCAGCGAGGCGCTCGACATCCTCACGGGCGCGGCCGACCTGCCCGAGCTTCGGGGCAAGGACCACGAGGTTCTGTTCTCGCTGCGCTGCTTCAAGCAGACCGGGGCTCTGGTCCACGACCGCGGCACGGTGGCGGCATGAGACGCGCGCCCCTCCCCGACGGCGCGCTCGACGCGACCGACCGGCGCATCCTCAACGCGCTGCAGGAGGGCTTTCCGCTCGTCCCCCGGCCTTTCGCCGAGGCCGGCGCGGCGTTGGGCCTTGCCGAACAGGAGCTGATCGACCGCATCGCCCGCCTGAAGGAGATCGGCGCGGTGACCCGGTTCGGCCCGTTCTTCGACGCCGAAGCGATGGGCGGCGCCTTCTGCCTCTGTGCGATGGCGGTTCCGGAGGCGGACTTCGACCGCGTCGCCGAGATCGTCAACGCCTTCCCCGAGGTCGCCCACAACTACGCCCGCAGCCACCGCCTCAACATGTGGTTCGTTCTGGCGACCGCGACGCCGGAGGAGATCGCCGCGACCGCGGACAGGATCAAGGCCGCGACGGGGCTTTCGGTCCTGCTCTTCCCGAAACTGAAGGAATTCTTCATCGGCTTCCGGGTGGCGGCATGAGGATCGACGCGACCGACCGCCGGATCATCGAGGCGACGCAAGCCGGGCTGCCGCTGGTGGCCGAGCCCTATGCCGAACTCGCCGACCGGCTGGATATCCCTGAGGACGAGCTCCTCGGGCGGCTCTCGGTGATGCAGGGCCGCGGCATCATCCGCCGTATCGCGCTCGCGCCCAACCATTACGCGCTCGGGATGGCCGCGAACGGGATGAGCGTCTGGGACGTCGCCGACGAGACCGCCGAGCGGCTTGGCGCGACGGTCGGGGCGCTTCCCTTCGTCTCGCATTGCTACCTGCGCCCCCGCGCCCTGCCCGAATGGCCCTACAACCTCTTCGCGATGATCCACGGCACCACGCGGGACGAAGTGGAGGCGCTGCGCAGCGAGATCGCGGCGCTGCTCGGCGACGCGCACCGCGCCTCGGATATCCTCTATTCGACGCGCATCCTGAAAAAGACCGGCCTCAGGCTGAAAGCAGAAGGAGGCTAGGATGTTCCGGCTGACCCAATACATGCAGGAGCTTGTCGACCCGACCCCGGTGCGTCGCCGCGCGGGGCCAGTGAAGCCGGTGGTGATCTGGAACCTCACACGGCGCTGCAACCTGCGCTGTCGCCATTGCTACACGACCTCGGCGGATGTGCATTTCCCCGGCGAGCTCAGCCACGAGCAGGCGATGGGCGTGCTCGACGACCTGCACGAATTCGGCGTCTTCGCGCTGATCCTCTCGGGCGGAGAGCCCCTGTCACGCTTCGACTTCTTCGAGCTGGCCGAACGCGCCCGCGACCTGAAGTTCCGCCACCTTTCGCTGTCGACGAATGGCACAAAGCTCACGGGCGACACCGCGAATCGGGTGGCCGATCTCGGCTTCGACTACGTCGGCATCTCGCTCGACGGGATCGGCGAACGGAACGACTGGTTCCGGGGCGTCGACGGTGCCTATGCTGAGGCGCTGCAGGGCGTGCGCGACTGCAAGGCGCGAGGCATCAAGGTCGGCCTGCGCTTCACCATTACCGAGAGCAATGCCGAGGACCTGCCCGGGATGCTTGACCTCTGCGAGGCCGAGGGGGTGGACAAGTTCTACCTCTCGCACCTCGTCTACGCCGGGCGCGGCGACAAGCACCGGGGCGAGGACACCGATCACCAGCGCACCCGCCGTGCGATGGACCTCCTGATCGACCGCGCCTGGGACGCGGTCTCGAAGGGCCGGCCGCTGGAGATCGTCACCGGCAACAACGACGCCGACGCGGTCTATTTCCTGCGCTGGGTCGAGCGCAACTTCGATGCGGGCAAGGCCGCGCATGTGCGGGCGCATCTGGAAGCCTGGGGTGGCAATTCCTCGGGCCTCGGGGTCGCGAATATCGACCACCAGGGCCGCGTGCACCCGGACACTTACTGGTCCGACTACACGATCGGCAGCGTTAAGACCGAGCCCTTTTCGGCGCTCTGGACCGGGGCGGACCCGATGCTCGCGACGCTGCGCCAGCGGCCGCGCCCCCTCAAGGGCCGCTGCGGCGCCTGCGCCTTCAAGGAGGTTTGCGGCGGCAATACCCGCATCCGCGCCCTGCAGCTGACCGGCGATCCCTGGGCCGAGGACCCCGCCTGCTACCTTTCCGCCGAGGAAATCGGCGTCGAGGAGTCCGACCGTCTCACCGTCGCACCCTTCCGGGGCAAGAGCCATGATCCTGCGCACCGTTTCTTCTAGCCTCCTCGCCGCGCTCGCGCTGGCCTCCGCCCCCGCCCTCGCCGATCCCGCCGCGCTCTACTCCGAGCACTGCGCGAGCTGCCACGGCGAGAACCGCCTCGGCGGCACCGGCCCCGCGCTGATCCCCGAGACCTTGGGCCGCATGCGCGGCCCCGCCGTCGAGGACGTCATCGCCCACGGCCGCCCGGCGACGCAGATGCCCGCCTTCGCCGAAACGCTCCGGGCCGAGGACATCGCGGCACTTGCCGCCCATCTCGGCGAACCGCTCGCCGAGGTGCCGGAATGGACCGAGGCCGACATCGACGGCACCCGCGAGATGGTGGCCGACTACACCCCGGCCGCAGCGCCGGTCTTTTCGGGCGATCCGATGAACATCACGCTCGTGGTCGAGACCGGCGATCACCATGTCAGCGTGCTCGACGGAGACACGTTCGATGTGCTCGACCGCTTCGCCACGCCCTTCGCGGTTCACGGCGGCCCGAAATTCTCGCCCGACGGCCGCTACGTCTTCATCATGTCGCGCGACGGCTGGGTCCAGAAATACGATATCTGGTCGCTCCGCGAGGTCGGCCGGGTCCGCGCCGGGCTCAACTCCCGCAACATCGCGATGAGCCATGACGGCAAGTGGCTTGCGGTCGCCAACTACCTGCCGATGACGCTGACGATCCTCTCGACCGAGGATCTGAGCGTCGCGAAGGTGATCGACGTCATCGGCCGCGACGGCACTGCCTCGCGCGTCTCCGCCGTCTACCAGGCGCCGGAACGCAAGAGCTTCGTCCTCGCCCTCAAGGACACGCCGGAGATCTGGGAGGTCGCGACCGACCCGGATGCCGGGCCCTATCACGAGGGCTTCGTCCACAGTTTCGAGGCCGGGATGGAGGAATCGCTCGCCGCGGAACAGGGGCTGTTCGCGCGGCGCCGGATCATGGTGGACGAGCCGCTCGACGATTTCTTCTTTACCCCCGACTACGCCAACCTGATCGGCGCGAGCCGCGCGGGCGACAAGGGAGTCGTCGTCAACCTCATCGTCGGCCGGCCGATCGCGGAACTGCCGCTGCCGGGGATGCCGCATCTCGGCTCGGGCATCTCCTGGATGCGGGGCGGCCACCGGGTGATGGCGACGCCGCATCTGAAGGAGGGCGTGCTCTCGGTGATCGACATCGACGACTGGACGATCTTGACGACGATCGAGACCGAGGGGCCGGGCTTCTTCCTCAGGAGCCATGAAAACAGCCCCTATGTCTGGGCCGATGTCTTCTTCGGGCCGAACAAGGACGCGATGCAGATCATCGACAAGGAGACGCTGGAGATCGTGAAGACGCTCAACCCGGCGCCGGGCAAGACCGTCGCCCATACCGAGTTCACCCGCGACGGCAGCCATGCGCTGGTCTCGATCTGGGAGGATGACGGCGCGGTCATCGTCTATGACGCCAAGACCTTCGAAGAGGTGAAGCGGCTGCCGATGCGCAAGCCCTCAGGAAAGTACAATGTCTGGAACAAGATCACCTTCTCGGACGGCACCAGCCATTGAGGGCCGTTGGCCGGTCTGGAAGCTCGGGCTGCTGCTCTATCCCTTCGCCGCCGCCGCGGTGGCGATCAACCTCTTCATGCTGGCGCTGATGGGTCAGGCGATCGGGCTCACCGCGCTGTCGCCGGTCACCACGCTCTGGCTCGCGCTGCCCTTGGGCATCCCCGCGACCTGGGCCGCGGGACACTGGGTGCGCCACCTCCTCGACGAGGCAGCGCGGTAGAACCGGGTCCGAGCGGAAGAAACCACGCCAGGTTCAGGTGCCTCCCCTCCCCCTCGTGGGGAGGGGATGGGGGTGGGGGCAGCCCCCCTCCCTCTCCCTCCCCCACAAGGGGGGAGGGAAGCGCCCGGCCGCATCCGCGCGCCGCTGCATCGGCCAAGCTCCGGCTCAGAGCGCGAAGAGCCGCGAGGCGATCGGCGCGGGGCCGGTCAGCCCCGCGAGGACCCGCATGTGCCAGCCGAGCGCGAGGTTGGACGAGATCACCGGCTTGCCGATCCGCCGCTCGGCCTCCGCCGCGATCCCCGCGACGCGGAGGTTGGTGCAGGAGACGAAGACCCCGTCGCACTCGGCCATCGCATCGACCGCCTCGATGGCCGAAAGGATGCTCTCGGGCGCGATCCGGGCCACCACGCGGTCGTCGCCCTCCTCGAACGAGCCGAATCCCGCGATCTCGAACCCGTTCGCCTCCAGAAGCGCCCGCATCGCCGCCGAGACGCTCTCGACGTAAGGCGTCACGAAGCCGAGCCGCTTCAGCCCGAGCGCCCGGCAGGCCGCCATCGTCGCGCTGACCGGATCGGTGACCCTGGCGCCGGGCCGTGCCCGGTTGATCGCCCGCGCGACCCCTTCGGGGCCAATCACGGTCGCGCCCGAGGTGCAGCCATAGCCGATCACGTCGAAGGCCACCTCGGGCAGCATCCCTGCCGCCTGCGGCAGCGCCGCCTCCATGCTGGCGAGCGTCTCGGACGTCACCTCGGGCGGCATCTCGATCCGGCTGTGATAGAGCGCGACGCCGTTCGCAGGTAGCAGCACCCGCATTTCGTTTTCCAGCGTCTCGTCGGCGGGAAGCACGACGAGGCCGAGCGTGGCCCCCGGCCCCATGCCCGCGTCGGTCGCGAATGGCAGCTTCATCGCCCCTCCCTCAGCCGATCACCGGCAGATCCCGCGCGGCGCGCGTCGACAGCAGGACCGGTGCGCCATCGGTCACGACGATGTTCTCCTCGTGCACCATGATCCGCCCGTCACCGTAGCTCAGCGAGGGCTCAAGCGTCAGCACCATGTTCGCCTCGAGCACGGTCTCGTCGAAGAGAGCATGCGACGGCCATTCGGTGAGCTGCATCCCGAGCCCGTGGCCCAGCCGCCCGACATCGCCCGGCCCGGTGTCGTATTCGGCGATCACGCCCTGCATCGCCCGGAAGAGGTCGCGGCAAGTGACACCGGGGCGCGCGGCGGCAAGCCCCGCCTCGGTCGCGCGCCACAGCACGTCATAGGCCCGGCGCGAGGCGTCGTCGGCGCGGCCCACCGCCCAGTTGCGGTCGAAGTCACAGAAATAGCCGTCGAAGACCGAGCCGGTGTCGAGCATCAGGATGTCGCCCGCCTGCAGCGGCCGCGACGAGGGCGGCGAGATCACGTCGTGATAACCGCCCTGATCGGCGCCGCCGACGAGATAGGGCACGTCGTCAGCCCCCTCCTCCAGACAGGCGCGGCGAAAGGCGCGGAAGGTCTCTTCCAGCGGCTGGCCGGAATGGACGAAGTCCGGCACCCGCGCGAAGGTGCGCGAGGCGATGGCGCAGATATGGCCGATCTTCTCGATCTCGCGCGGCGATTTCACCATGCGGAGCCCGCGGATGATCGGCGTCGCGTCGGCGATCTCCAGCCCCGGCAGCCCGGCGATCAGCCGCTCGTAATCGCCCAGCGGCATCCGGAGCTGCGTCTCGTGCCCCTTCGGCAGGCCGATCTTCGCCCCGCGCCCGGCATAGGGCGCGAGCAGGTCGGTCAGGAGCCCGATCCCGTCATCCTCGGGCGCGGGCGCGGACCAGGTACGGATATCCTCGAC
This sequence comes from Albidovulum salinarum, assembly GCF_025673475.1. Taxonomy (NCBI): domain Bacteria; kingdom Pseudomonadati; phylum Pseudomonadota; class Alphaproteobacteria; order Rhodobacterales; family Paracoccaceae; genus Albidovulum; species Albidovulum salinarum. The sequence continues at coordinate 44,191 of NZ_JAOVQO010000011.1, forward strand.
CCAGGTCCGCCGCATCAGCGCCGCGCCGATCTCGGGGATCACCGCGACGGGCTTGCCCTTCGCCGGCAGAAAGAGGAACCACGGCCGGGTCGGGCTTTGCCAGAAGAGCGTCTGGTAGCCCGAGAAATAGCGCACCTCGGCCTCGGTCATCACCAGGATGCCGTCGAGCCCGGCGCCCGCCATCAGCGCTTGCGCGCGGTCGAGCCTCGCCTCGAACTCGGCCGTCGGAAAGCCGCGTTCGGGGACGCTCATCGCGCGGCCCCGGCCATGATGCGGTCGTAGATCGCGGCATCGGTCACGCCCTCGGAGCCGATCACCAGCACGACCGAGCCCGCGTCGAGCCCGAGCGCCGCGCGCAGGCTCTCGTCGCCCGCCGCGGCGATCACCGCGGCAAGGCCCGCGACCGCGGATTCGCCCGCCTTGATCGCCGGATCCTTGCCCTCCGGCCGCGCGAGGCGGCGCATCGTCGGCGCGACGTAGTCGTCGGGTATAGTGACGAAGTCCGAGGCTTCCTCGGACAGGATCTTCCATGCCAGCGTCGAGGGTTCGCCGCAGGAGAGCCCGGCCATCACCGTCTCCTCGGCGATGGCGACCGGTGTGGCCCGGCCCTCCTTCGCGCTCTCGTAGAGGCAGGCGGCGAGGTCGGGCTCGACGATCACCACGCGGGGGCCGGCCTTGCCCCATGCCTGGCGCAGCGCCGCGGTGACGGAAGCCGCGAGCCCGCCGACGCCGCCCTGCAGGAAGACATGGGTCGGCGGCGTCTCCATTGCGCCAGTCACCTCGTTCGTCATCACGCCGTAACCCGCCATCACGTCGCGCGGCGGCTGGGTGTAGCCCTCCCACGACGTGTCGGAGACGACGAACCAGCCGTTCGCCTCGGACTCCTCGCGCGCCGCGCGCACCGAGTCGTCGTAGTCGCCGTCGACCACAACGACCGTCGCGCCCAGATCGCGCATCGCGTCGATCCGGCCCTGGCTCACATCCCTGTGGACATAGATCCGGCACGGCGCGCCGAACATCCGCGCGCCCCAGGAGAGCGAGCGCCCGTGGTTGCCGTCGGTCGCCGAGGCGAGCGTGATCTTCGCCGCCTCGCCCGCGAGCTTGCCGCTGCGGATCTCCTCCAGCGCGACCTCGCGGCCGAGCCGGCGCGACAGCTCGCGCTGCAGGACGCAAGCGCCGGCATAGGCACCGCCCAGCGCCTTGAAGCTGCCGAGCCCGAAGCGCGGCCCCTCGTCCTTGTAGAGGATCGCGGCCAGCCCGAGCTCGCGGGCGAGATCGCCGAGCCGGTGCAACGGCGTCGGCGCGTAGCCCGGCCACTGGGTGATCTCGGCGATGGCGCGGGCGAAGTCTGCGCGGGTCAGCACCTCCTCGGCGGCGGCGCCGGGGGTAGGGTCGACATAAACATGGCCGATCTTCGCGGGGTCGAAATGCTGGGTCATGCGCTGTCTCCTCCTCGCGCTGCGTTGGGTGATGGGTAGCGCATTCCGGCGTACGATTTCGGGATATGAGTGACGGAAACCGTCCGATTCTCGTCGATCATGTCACAAGAACGTGCGAAATTCGGACACCATCACACCGGAAGCCTCTCATGCCCGAAAGACTCGCCGCTCTCGACCCGTTCGACCTCCGTCTACTAGAGCTTTTGCAGGAGAACTGCCGCCGCACCGCCGAGCAGCTTTCCGAGCATCTCGGCCTCTCGCCGACGGCGGTGCAGAAACGGCTGAAGCGGCTGCGCGAGACCGGCGTGGTCGAGCGCGAGATCGCGATCCTCGATCCCGGAGCGGCCGGGCGCGGGATGACGATCATCGTCGAAGTCTCGATGGAGCGCGAGAACCTCGGCGTGCTCGAAAGCTTCAAGCGGCGGATGCAGGAGGCGCCCTTGGTGCAGCAATGCTACTACACCACCGGCGAGGCGGATTTCACGCTGATCCTCGTCGTCAGGGACATCGCCGAGTACCAGACCTTCACGCAGGAGAATTTCTTCGGCACGCCCGAGGTCAGCAAGTTCAAGACGTCGATCGTGATGGACCGGGTGAAGGTCGGGCTCGGCGTGAGTCTAGACGCCTGAGCGATCTGGACGGGAGGCGCGGAAAGGGGTCTTCTGGGCGGGCGGTTTGGAACGGAGCGGAGACGATGGCGGAACTTGAACGGCGGATCGCGGCGGGGCGCGGGGACGAGCCGGCCGATATCGTCCTGAGGGGCGGGCAGGTCTTCGACGTCGTGACAGGGGCGATGATCGCGGGCGACGTCGCTGTCTGCGGCGACACTATCGTGGGCATCGGCGCCGACTACGAGGGGCGCGAAGTGATCGACGTCGCGGGGCTGGTGCTGGTACCGGGCTTCATCGATACGCATCTGCATATAGAAAGCTCGCTCGTCACCCCGTTCGAGTTCGACCGCTGCGTCGCGCCCCGCGGCATCACTACCGCGATCTGCGACCCGCACGAGATCGCCAACGTGGTGGGTGTGGACGGCATCCGCTACTTCCAGGAGGCGAGCCGCCATACGCTGATGGACATCCGGGTGCAGCTCTCCTCCTGCGTGCCGTCGACGCATATGGAGACCGCCGGTGCCCGGATCGAGGCGGCGGATCTGGCACCGCTGATGGGCCATCCCTCGGGCATCGGGCTTGCCGAGTTCATGAACTATCCCGGCGTGATCCACCGCGATCCCGGCGCGATGGCGAAGCTCGCGCTCTTCGAGGGCGGCCATGTCGACGGCCATTGCCCGCAACTTTCGGGCCGCGACCTCAACGCATATATCGCCGCCGGCATCCGCACCGAGCACGAGGCGACCACCGCCGAGGAGGCGCTGGAGAAGCTGAGGAAGGGGATGCGGGTGCTGATCCGCGAGGGCTCGGTCTCGAAGGACCTCGAGGCGCTGGCACCCGTTCTGACCGAAGCGACCTCGGCCTATCTCTGCCTTTGCACCGACGACCGCAATCCCCTCGACATCGCCGAGCATGGCCATCTCGACTACATGATCCGGCGGCTGATCGAAAAGGGCGCCTCGCCGCTCGCGGTCTATCGCGCGGCGTCGCTGTCGGCGGCGGAGGCCTTCGGGCTGAAGGACCGCGGTCAGATCGCGCCGGGCAAGCGGGCCGATATCGTCGCGGTCGACAGCCTCGAAGGCTGCCACGCCCAACTTGTCCTCTGCGCCGGGCGGCGCGTCGATGATGCCGCCTTTGCCGCGCGGCAGACGATCCCCCCGGTCGGGCGCGGCTCGGTCAAGGCGCCGGTCGTGCGGGCCGAGGATTTCCGCGCCCGCGCCAACCGGACCGAGACCGACGTCATCGGCATCATCGAGGGCAAGATCATCACCGCGCATCTGCGCGAGGAAATCCCGATCACCGATGGCGACAAGCGCCCCGACCTCACCCGCGACCTGATCCGCATCGCGGTGGTGGAGCGGCACGGCAAGAACGGCAACATCGCCAACGGCTTCGTGAAGGGCTTCGGGCTGAAAGCCGGGGCCATCGCCTCGACCGTCTGCCACGACCACCACAACATCGCCGTCGTCGGCGCCGACTATGCCGACATGGCGCTCGCCGCGAACCGGCTGGGCGAGATCGAGGGCGGCTTCGTCGTGGCGCAGGGCGGCAAGGTGCTCGCCGAGCTCGCGCTGCCGGTGGCGGGGCTGATGAGCCTCGACCCGTTCGAGACGGTGCGCGACCGGCTGGTGGCCCTGCGCGCGGCGGCGACGGGGCTCGGCGTCACGCTGGAGGAGCCGTTCCTGCAGCTCGCCTTCCTCGCCCTGCCGGTGATCCCGGCGCTGAAGATCACCGACCGGGGCATGGTGGACGTGACGAAGTTCGAGATCATTCCGGGGTGAGCCCGACGCAGGAAACCCGCGTCGGACAATCGTGCAGCTAGCGTACAGCGGACGTATGCCCTGCGTCGGTACGGCGGCGGCCGCCTCTCACATCGCTTCCGCGTTGAAGTGGAAGAGCTGCTGGTCGCCGATCTTGTAGCCCTCGATCAGGCCCTCGGCCTTGTCGCTCGTGAGCCAGTCCTCGAGCGCCTTTGCGGCGTCGGCCTTGACGTGCGCGTGCTTCTCCGGGTTGACCGGCAGGTAGGCGTACTGGTTGAAGAGCGCCTTGTCGCCCTCGTAGAGGAGGCCGAGGTTCGCCTTGTTCTCGAAGTTGAGCCAGCTCGCCCGGTCCGAAAGGATGTAGGCGTCCATGCCGGCCGCGGTGTTCAGCGCGGCACCCATGCCCTGGCCGACGGCCTTGTACCAGTCGCCCGCGGGCTCGATCCCGGCGGCCTTCCAGAGCTTCAGTTCGGCCTTGTGGGTGCCGCTGTCGTCGCCGCGGCTGACGAAGGGGGCTTGCGCCGCCGCGATCCCGGCGAAGGCCTCGGTCGCGGCGGTCGCCGCCTTCACGCCCGCCGGATCGGCGGCGGGGCCGACGACGACGAAGTCGTTGTACATGATCTCGCGCCGGTGGGTGGCGTGGCCGGCAGCGACGAATTCCTCCTCGGCGGCCTTGGAATGGACGAGGACGGCGTCGACGTCGCCGGCCTCGCCGAGCTTCAGCGCCTGGCCGGTGCCAACGACGAGAAGCTCGACGGTGATCCCGGTGTCCTTCTCGATCTCGGGCAGAAGAATTTCCGCGAGGCCGGAATTGGCGAAGGACGTGGTGACGGCCATCTTGAGCTCTTCGGCCCCGGCGGCGGTCGCGAGCCAGAGCGCCGACAGGGCGGCAATGGCGGTCGTGAGTTTCATGGTAAAAGGTCTCCGTTGATATGGGCCCTGGCTTCCGGCGTTCCCGGCCCGGCAAAGAACGCGTCCCGAGAGCCGGATTCGATCAGCCGGCCATCGGAGAGGAAGAGGATGTCGTCGGCGAGGCGGCGGGCCTGGCCGACGTTATGGGTCGACATGACGATGCGGGTGCCCCTGTCGCGGGCACCGGTCAGGACGCGCTCGATCTCGGCGGTCGAATGCAGGTCGAGGTTGGCGCAGGGCTCGTCGAGGAACAGCACCTCGGGGGCGCGTATCAGCGCGCGGGCGAGCGCCATCTTCTGCCGCTCGCCGCCCGAGAGCACGTTCACCGGCGCGCTCAGCGTCACCTTCAGCCCGACCATGTCGGCTTCCCGCTCTGCCGCCTTGCGCGCCTCGCGCCGCGAGAGGCCGTCGAGGATCAGCGGATAGGCGATGCAGTCGATGACGCTCCGCCGCATCAGGATCGGGGTCTGGAACACGAAGGCCTGCCGCGCGCGGATCTGGTCGGCCTCGCCCCGCCACTGCATCCGGCCCCGGCTGATCCGTTCGAGCCCGTGCATGCAGCGCAGGAGCGAGGTCTTGCCCGCCCCGTTCGGCCCCATGACGATGGTGATTCCCTCGCCTTCGAGCCTGTAGGTCACCGGCCCGAGGATGCGCTTGCCCTGGCGGCGCAGCTCCACCTCGTCGAGCGTGAGCGGCAGGATCGGGCTTACCATCGGCTGCCCCTTTCGGTGCCCGAGAGCACATGCAGCGCAAGGTTCACCGCGACGGCGAGGGCGATCAGCACGAAGCCTAGGGCAAGGGCAAGTCCGAAGTCACCCTTGCCGGTTTCGAGCGCGATCGCGGTCGTGAGCACCCGCGTCGCGTGGTCGATATTTCCGCCGACGATCATGATCGCGCCAACCTCGCCGATGGCGCGGCCGAAGCCCGCGAGCGCGGCGGTCATCAGCGCCCGGCGCCCGTCCCAGAGAAGCGTACCGATGCGTTGGCGGCGCGTGGCGTGGAGCGAGATCAGGAGGTCGTGGTAATCGGCCCAGAGCTCGCGGATCGCCTGGTGCGAGATCGAGGCGATGATCGGGGTGATGATGATCACCTGGGCGATGATCATCGCGGTCGGTGTGAAGAGGAGGCCGAGAACGCCCAAGGGGCCGGACCGCGAGAGGGTGACGTAGACGACGAGGCCGACGACGACCGGCGGCAGGCCCATCAACGCGTTCAGGACCACGATGACGATGCGCCGGAGGCGGAACCGGTTGACCGCGATCCAGGCGCCCAAGGGCAGGCCGATCGCCGAGGCGATCAGCGTCGCGGTGACGGTGACCTGGAGCGAGCGCAGGGTGATCTCGGCGAGATCGGCGTCGAGCGTCACGACGAGGCGTGCCGCCTGGGTCAGACCCTCGAAGATGTCGTTCATCGCGCCCGGCTCCCTGTCGCCGTCTCTGGACGCCCTGCTTAAGTGGCCCGCAAGCCGTTGAAAACGGTCAATCTGTACTTGCGCGGGGAAAAAATGTTCACCATGTGCAAAGCGACGTCAGGTCGACGCGTTCCGACACCAGCCGAGGATCGCCGAGAAATCGAGCGGAATCGGTTCGGCGAACTCATGGGCGAAGGCCTCGAACCCGGGCAGGTTGGCGGCGTTCACCGCCGTCAGCACCGGCACGCCCGACGCCAGCGCGCGACCGATGACGGGCCGGAAGCCGCGGCCGTCGATCTCCTGCTTGCCGAACTTGTTGACGATGAGAAGCCGCGGGCGCGGCGTCGCATCGAGGGCCGCCTCGACGATGCCCACCGCCTGTTCGAGCCCCGAGGGATCGAGCCGGCAGCCCTTAGCGAGCGCCCCGAGATTCTGGGATATCCGCACGATCCGGTCGGCGGCGAGCACATGCAGGTCCATGTCGCAGTGATGCATCTCGCCGCGCTCGGAATTGACCTGCACCGCACCCGCGAGCGGCCAGCCCTCGTCGTGAAGCTGCCGCGCCACCTCGGCCAGCACGCGGTCCGCCGCGCCCCTGCCTTCCGCGATGACATAGCCGAGCATGTCTCCGATCCCCTTGAAACCGCTCCCGCCGGAATACAAGATGCCGCGCCAAACGGAAAGCTCTCCCATGACGCCTAGCCTGCCGATCCTGCCCGACCCCGCCGACCCGCGGCTGACCCGCCGCGTCACCGGCACCGACCAGACCGGTGCGGTGACCGAGATCGCGGTGGTCGAGGAGCGCCCGCTGACGATCTTCCTGAATTCCCAGGAGATCGTCACCGCGATGACGATCGGGGATTACCCGGACTACCTGGCGCTCGGGTTCCTGCGCAACCAGGGGATGCTGAAGGCCGACGACGTGGTGACGGGCGTCGATTACGACGAGGAGATCGAGACGGTCGTCGTCCGGACCGAGCGCGCGACGTCCTACGAAGAGAAGGTGAAGAAGAAGACCCGGACCTCCGGCTGCGCCGTGGGGACGGTCTTCGGCGACATGATGGAGGGGCTCGACGGGCTGGTGCTGCCGAAGGCGGAGGTCCGGACGAGCTGGCTCTACGCGCTCGCCAAGGCGATCAACACGACGCCCTCGCTCTATCTCGAGGCGGGCGCGATCCACGGCACGGTGCTCTGCGAGCGCGACCGGCCCTTGGTCTACATGGAGGATGTCGGCCGCCACAACGCGGTGGACAAGATCGCGGGGTTCCTCTTTCGCCATGAAGTCGAGGCCGGCGACAAGATCCTCTACACGACCGGGCGGCTGACCTCGGAAATGGTGATCAAGACCGCGCAGATGGGAATCCCGGTCCTCGCCTCGCGCTCGGGCTTCACCGCCTGGGGGGTGGAGATCGCGCGTCAGGTCGGGCTGACGCTCATTGGCCGGATGCGGGGGCATAGGTTCGTCTGCCTTGCGGGCGAGGAGCGGCTGGTGCGGGACGTCGACCCGGCGACGGTGCCGGAGGAGGATGCCAAGCACCGCAGGAAGGGGGCCGGTGATGAGTAGCGTGCCGGGCGTCATCCTTGCCGGCGGGCTCGCGACACGGATGGGCGGGGGCGACAAGGGGCTGAAGGTGGTCGCGGGCAAGCGGCTTCTCGACCATGTGGTCGCGCGGCTCGTCCCCCAGTGCGGCCCGCTCGCGATCAACGCCAATGGCGATCCGGCGCGGTTCGCCGAGTTCGGGCTGCCGGTCCTGGCCGACAGCCTGCCCGACTATCCAGGCCCCCTCGCCGGCGTCCTCGCCGGGCTCGACTGGGCGGCGGGGCTCGGTGCCGATTCCATTGTCACTGTCGCCGCCGACACGCCGTTCTTTCCCGCAGACCTGGTGGCGCGGCTTAAGGCCGCCGCCGGACCTTCCGGCCTCGCGCTCGCCGCCAGCCCCGACGCGGGCGGCAAGCTCTGGCAGCACCCGACCTTCGGGCTCTGGCCCGTGGCCTTGCGCGACGACCTGCGCGCGGCGCTCGAAGGCGGCCTAAGGAAGATCGTCCTCTGGACCGAGCGCCACGGGGCCGGCATCGCGGAATTTTCCTCCGACCCGTTCGATCCCTTCTTCAACATCAACACGCCCGAGGATATCGGCGAGGCCGAGCGGATCGTGGGGGCGGCATGAGGGTCTACGGCGTTACCGGCTGGAAGAACTCCGGCAAGACCACGCTGATGGAGCGGCTGGTGACCGAGATCACCGGCCGGGGTTTCTCGGTCTCGACCGTCAAGCACGCCCACCACGCCACCGAGATCGACCACGAGGGCCGCGACAGCTATCGCCACCGTCAGGCCGGTGCGCGCGAGGTTCTGGTCGCCTCGCCCGTCCGCTGGGCGCTGATGCACGAGCTCAGGGAGGCCAAGGAGCCGCCCCTGGCCGAACTGCTGACGAAGCTCTCCCCGGTCGATCTGGTGCTGATCGAAGGCTACAAGCGCGAGCCGCATCCGAAGGTGGAGGCGCACCGGCGCGAGACCGGGCGGCCGCTTCTGGCGGGCGAGAACGCCTCGGTTCGGGCGGTGGCGTCGAATGCCGCGCCCGAGGGGCTGTCGGTGCCGGTTTTTCACCTCGACGATGTGGGCACCATCGCCGATTTCATCCTGAAGGAGGTCGGGCTGTGAGCGAGCTGATCCCGCCGCGCCTACGCGACGATTGTTTCGCCATGCCGCAGGGCGTGGAATGGGTGCCGGTCGACGAGGCGCTCGCCCGGCTCCGCGACGCGCTCGCGCCGGTCACTCAGACCGAGCGGGTCGCCAGCGCCGCCGCCTCGGGCCGGGTGCTGGCGGCGGATGCCGTAGCCCGCCGTTCGAATCCGCCGCGCCCCAATTCGGCGGTCGACGGCTACGGCTTCGCGCATGAAGCGACCGGGGCCGGCGTGCAGCGCCTGCCGCTCGCCGCGGGTCGCGCCGCCGCCGGGCAGCCCTATGATGGCGCCGTTCCGGCGGGCCACGCGATCCGCATTCTCACCGGCGCGATCCTGCCCGAGGGCGTCGATACCGTGGTGCTGGAGGAGGATTGCGCGACCGATGGCCGGATCGTCGCCTTCGACGGGCCGGTGAAGCCGCGCGCCAATACCCGCAAGGCCGGCGAGGACGTGGCCGAGGGCGCGTTGGCGCTGCCCAAAGGCCACCGGCTCCGCGCACCCGATCTCGCGCTGCTGGCGGCCCTCGGGATCGCCGAGGTCGAGGTCGTGCGACGGCTCCGGGTCGGCGTGCTTTCGACCGGCGACGAGATCGTGGGTGAACCCGCCGAACCCGCCCTGCCGCACCAGATCTACGACGCGAACCGGCCGATGCTGCTGGCGCTCGCCGCCGCCTGGGGCGTGGTACCGGTCGACCTCGGCCATGTCCGCGACGACCCGGCCCTGATCGAGGCGGCGCTCGTCCGCGGCGCGGCGGAGGCGGACGTGATCCTGACCTCGGGCGGCGCCTCGGCCGGGGACGAGGACCACGTCTCGGCGCTTCTGCGCGCCAAGGGCACGCTGTCGAGCTGGCGGATCGCGATGAAGCCGGGGCGGCCCCTGGCGCTCGCGCTCTGGTCCGGCGTGCCAGTCTTCGGACTGCCGGGCAACCCGGTCGCGGCCTTCGTCTGCGCCGCGGTCTTCACCCGTCCCGCGCTCAGCCTGATGGCCGGTGCGGGCTGGGCCGAGCCCTTGGCGGTGACGCTGCCGGCCGGATTCACCAAGTCGAAGAAGGCCGGGCGGCGGGAATACCTGCGCGCCCGGATCGGCGCCGACGGGCGGGTCGAGGTCTTCGCCTCGGAAGGCTCGGGCCGGATCAGCGGGCTCGCCTGGGCTACCGGCCTCGTCGAGCTGCCCGACGAGGCGATGAACGTGGCGCCCGGAGATCCGGTGCGGTTCCTGCCCTACTCCGGGCTCGGGCTCTGAACGGGACACAAATTTTTGGCGAAAATTTGCACGATTCTTCGCCAAAAAATCGCGGCGCCTAACGGCGGCGGATAAGGTAAACTTGGGCACCGTCCTGCTCGTCGGTGGCAAGCAGCACATGGCCGGATTCATTGCAGAAATGCGGCACGTCGATCACCGCGGCCGGATCGGTCGCGATGAGCCGCAGCACAGTCCCAGGCGCCATGCCGATCAGCCGCTTGCGCGCCTTCAGGACCGGCAGGGGGCACAGAAGCCCGGTCGCGTCGATTTCCTGATCCCACTCCATGACGTCGGAGATATGCAAAACGCCGCATCCTGTCCATCACCCTCGCTTGGATCATGAGAAGTATATTCACTGGAATCTGAGCGTTTTGATAGAAGATGCCTATCGGTTGACGGGATCGCGGAATTGATCCGGTCGCGTCGATCTGAGAAAACCGGCGCTCAAGACAGTGGACTGGCCAATCTGGCGGGCAAAGGACGGAAGACGGCTATGGCTTTGGACGACAAGGGCGGTGTCTGGAAATCGGGACGCGGCAAGGGGCGCAAGACGCCGAAGGGGCGGCAGCTCGAGGATCAGGCCTGGGCCGAGGTCCGCGCGCTTCTGGGCGAGGGCCCGCGCCGGCGCGATCTCCTGATCGAGTATCTGCATCTCATCCAGGACAAGTACGGCTGCCTCTCGGCGCCGCATATCCGGGCGCTGGCCGAGGAGCTTGGCACCGGCATGGCCGAGATCTGGGAGGTCGCGACCTTCTACGCCCATTTCGACCCCGTGAAGGAGGGCGAGACGCCGCCGCCCGACCTGACGATCCGGGTCTGTGAATCGCTTTCCTGCGAGCTGGCGGGCTCCGAGCAGCTCATCGCTGCCTTGGAAAAGGGCATGGACCCGAAGAAGATCCGCGTGCTGCGCGCGCCCTGCATGGGCCGCTGCGACACCGCGCCGGTTCTCGAGATCGGCCACAAGCATATCGACAACGCCACGCCCGAAAAGGTCGAGGCGGCGCTGAAGGACGGCCATTTCCACGCCGAGATCCCCGCCTACGAGGACTTCGCCGCCTACCGCGCGGCGGGCGGCTACGAAAAACTCGCCGAGCTTCGCAAGTCCGGCAACTGGGAGAAGGTGCAGGAGACCGTGCTCGCCTCGGGGCTGCGCGGGCTTGGCGGCGCGGGCTTCCCCTCGGGTCGCAAATGGGGCTTCGTGCGCGCCAATCCCGGCATCCGCTACCTCGCCGTGAACGGCGATGAGGGCGAGCCGGGCACGTTCAAGGACCGTTACTACCTCGAGCGCACGCCGCACCTGATGCTGGAAGGCATGCTGATCGCCGCCTGGGCGGTCGAGGCGGAACGCTCGTTCATCTACATGCGCGACGAATATCCGGCGGTGCTGGAAATCCTCCGCCGCGAGATCGCGGCGCTGGAGGACGCGGGCATCATCCTCAAGGGCGAGGTCGAGCTGCGCCGCGGTGCGGGCGCCTATATCTGCGGCGAAGAATCCGCGATGATCGAATCGATCGAGGGCAAGCGCGGCATCCCGCGCCAGCGCCCGCCCTACGTCGCCGCGGTCGGCGTCTTCGACCGGCCGACGCTCGTCCACAACGTCGAGACGCTGCACTGGGTCACCCGGATCGTCCGCGAGGGGCCGGAAGTTCTGAACTCGACCGAGAAGAACGGTCGCAAGGGCCTGCGGTCGTACTCGGTCTCGGGTCGCGTCGCGAAGCCGGGCGTCTACCTCCTGCCGGCGGGCTCCACGATCACCGACATCATCGAAGCCTGCGGCGGCATGGCTGAGGGGCACGCCTTCAAGGCCTACCAGCCGGGCGGTCCGTCCTCGGGCCTCCTTCCCGCCTCGATGGCCGATATCCCCTTGGACTTCGACACGCTCCAGCCGCACGGGACCTTCATCGGCTCCGCCGCCGTCGTGGTGCTGTCGGACAAGGACTCGGCCAAGGCGGCCGCCCTCAACATGCTGCGCTTCTTCGAGAGCGAGAGCTGCGGCCAGTGCACCCCCTGCCGGGTCGGCTGCGAGAAGGCCGTGAAGCTGATGCAGGCCGACAAGTGGGACGCTGACCTCTTGGAAGACCTCTGCCAGGTCATGGGCGACGCCTCGATCTGCGGGCTCGGGCAGGCTGCCCCGAACCCGATCCGCCTGACGATGAAACATTTCCCGGATGAGGTCTGACATGACCGACGCAATCAAGTTCACCCTCGACGGCAAGGACGTCACGGCCCAGCCGGGCGAGACGATCTGGGAAGTCGCCAAGCGCGAAGGCACGGTGATCCCGCATCTTTGCCACAAGGACCAGACCGGCTACCGCCCGGATGGCAACTGCCGCGCCTGCGTGGTCGAGGTGGAGGGCGAGCGCGTGCTCGCTGCCTCCTGCTGCCGCAATCCGGCGAACGGCATGGTCGTCAAGACCGACACCGAGCGCGCAAAGAAGTCGCGCGAGATGGTCATGGAGCTCCTGCTCGCCGACCAGCCGGAACAGGCGAAGGCGCACGACAAGTCGGCGCATCTTTGGGACATGGCCGAGGCCAACGGCGTCTCCACCAGCCGCTTCCCGAAGGTGGAAAAGGAACGGATCCCGCTTCTCGACGACAGCCATGTGGCGATGCGCGTCAACCTCGACGCCTGTATCTCCTGCGGGCTCTGCGTCCGCGCCTGCCGCGAAGTGCAGGTCAATGACGTGATCGGCATGGCCGGTCGCGGCCACGATGCCTACCCGGTCTTCGACATGGCCGACCCGATGGGGCAGTCCACCTGCGTCGCCTGTGGCGAATGCGTGCAGGCCTGCCCGACCGGCGCCCTGATGCCGGCGACCGTCGTCGATGCGGCACAGGTCGGCGACCGCGCCGATTTCGATAGCGAGACCACCTCGATCTGCCCGTTCTGCGGCGTCGGCTGCCAGGTTTCGCTGAAGGTGAAGGACGGCAAGGTCAAGTATGTCGAGGGCATCAACGGCCCCGCGAACGAGGGCCGGCTCTGCGTCAAGGGCCGCTTCGGCTTCGACTACATCCACCACCCGCACCGGCTGACAAAGCCCTTGATCCGCCGCGAGGACGCGCCGGCCAAGGGGCTGAACGTCGATCCGGGCAATTGGCAGAAGCACTTCCGCGAAGCCTCGTGGGAAGAGGCGCTCGACGCCGCCGCGAACGGGCTGAAATCGCTCGCCGACAAGAACGGCGGCCGCGCCATCGCTGGCTTCGGCTCGGCCAAGTGCTCGAACGAGGAAGCCTATCTCTTCCAGAAGTTCATTCGCCAGGGCTTCGGCCATAACAACGTCGACCACTGCACCCGGCTCTGCCATGCCTCCTCGGTGGCGGCACTCTTGGAAAACGTCGGCTCCGGCGCGGTGACGGCGACCTTCAACGAGATCGAGAATGCCGACGTCGCGATCGTCATCGGCTGCAACCCGATCGAGAACCACCCGGTCGCGGCGACCTACTTCAAGCAGTTCACCAAACGCGGCGGCAAGCTGATCGTCATGGATCCGCGGGGCGTTGGCCTGCGCCGCTTCGCCACCCACATGCTGAAGTTCCGCCCCGGCGCCGATGTCTCGATGCTCAACGCGATCATGCATGTCATCGTCGAGGAGGAACTTTACGACCGCCAGTACATCGAGGCCTATACCGAGAACTGGGAAGCCGAGAAGGCGCATCTGGCGAACTTCAGCCCTGAGAAGATGGAGCCGATCTGCGGCATCCCGGCGGACACTTTGCGCCAGGTCGCGCGCGAGTTCGCGGGCGGCAAGGCGGGGATGATCTTCTGGGGCATGGGCGTTTCCCAGCACATCCACGGCACCGACAACTCGCGCTGCCTGATCTCGCTCGCGCTGATGTGCGGTCATGTCGGGCGGCCCGGCGCGGGGCTTCACCCGCTCCGCGGCCAGAACAACGTGCAGGGCGCGTCCGACGCGGGCCTCATCCCGATGTTCCTGCCGGACTACCAGACCGTCACCGACGACTCGATCCGGGGCAAGTTCACCGGCGTCTGGGACTCGGGCGACTTCTCGAACGAGAAGGGGCTGACGGTCACGGAAATCCTCGATGCCGTCCATCACGGCGACATCAAGGGCATGTACATCCTCGGCGAGAACCCGGCGATGTCGGATCCCGACCTGAACCACGCCCGCGAGGCGCTGGGGATGCTCGAGCATCTTGTCGTGCAGGACATCTTCCTGACCGAGACCGCGAACTTCGCCGACGTGATCCTGCCCGCTGCCGCCTTCTACGAGAAGAACGGCACGGTCACCAACACCAACCGGCAGGTGCAGATCGGCCGAGCCGCCGTGACGCCTCCGGGCGAGGCGCGCGAGGATTGGGCCATCACCACCGCGCTCGCCAACCGGATCGGGCTCGGCTGGACCTATGAGCACCCGTCCGAGGTCTTCGCCGAGATGAAGCAGACGATGAAGTCGCTCGACAACATCACCTGGGAGCGGCTGGAGCGCGAAGGCGCGGTGACCTACCCGTCGCTCTCGCCCGAGGATCCCGGCCAGCCGATCGTCTTCGGCTCGGGCTTCCCGCGCGCCGGCGGCCGGGCGAAGTTCACCCCCGCCTCGGTCATCTCGCCGGCCGAACTGCCGGATACCGAGTACCCGATGATCATGACCACCGGCCGCCAGCTCGAACACTGGCACACCGGCTCGATGACCCGCCGCTCGACGGTCCTGGACGCGGTGGAGCCCGAGGCCAATTGCTCGCTCCATCCCGACACGCTGAAGCGTCTCGGCGTGGCGCCGGGCGAGCGGGTGCGGCTCTCGACCCGCCGCGGCTCGATCGAGATCATGGCGCGGGCCGACCGGGCGATCGCCGAGGACATGGTCTTCGTGCCCTTCGCCTATGTCGAGGCGGCGGCGAACGTACTGACGAACCCGGCACTCGACCCCTACGGCAAGATCCCGGAGTTCAAGTTCGCCGCGGTGAAGATCGAGAAGGCGGATCAGGGCATCGCGGCCGAGTGAGGCCCGCGGGGCGGTGATCGGACCAAGGTCCGGTCGCCCCGTCCGACCATCGCCGCAAGGCTGTGGCGAAGAAGTCCGAAGGCTGCCGGCACCAGTCCCGGCGGCCTTTCCCTATCCGGGCCGCTCATGCGACCAAATCCCTGACGCCGGCACCACGGCGCGCGTTTCAGGGAGACCAGCCATGCAACACGACACCTTCAAACCGGCCCGGTTCGCGGTCCTCTTCGGCGCGGCGGCGATGCTCGTCGCGCTGCCCTTCCAGTTCGGCGTCGCGCCAGAGGGTGGCCTCGTCGCCCTGAAGCCGTCGATGGCGCTCGCCAAGAGCGGCAGCGGCAAGGACGGCGATGGTCGCGATGACGACAACGGCGGCTCCGGCCGCGACGACGACGACGACCGGAGCGGATCGAGCGGCAGCGACGACGACCGTAGCGGATCAAGTGGCAGCAGCGATGACAGCGACGACGATCGCGGCCGCCGCCACGGCGGTCACGACATCGACGACACCGCGGCCGGCGCCGGCACGGGCGGCGTTACGGGCGGCGTTACGGGCGGCGGCGGCGTGACGAAGTTCGAGGTGTCGGCCACCGGCGTCGAGGTCACCTTCTCCGACGGCACCAAGCAGGAGATCGAGAACGGCCGCTTCCAGCGCAAGAACTCGGCCGGACGGACGGTGGAGGAACGTCCCGCGACGCAAGCCGATCTCGACCGGCTTCTCGGGCTGAACTGACGGCACGAAATCGCGTATGATTGCCCCGGGCTCCGGCCCGGGGTTTCGCAGGTCCGGCAACGCCGCGGCCCGGGGCCGACAGGAGACAGAAGTGCGCCAAGTCGCGATCCTCATTCTCACCGCCGCGCTCCTCTGGGGCGGGGCGGCCCTTGTCGGCGACCTGACCGGGGCGGCGGTGGGCAGCGCGATGGCCAAGAGCGGTTCGAGCGGCGGCAACAGCGGGCCGGGAGGCGGCGACTCGGATGATGACGGTTCAGACGACAACTCCGGCAGCGGCAGTTCCGGATCCGGCGACAATTCGGGCCCCGGCGGCGGTTCCAGCTCGGGTTCTGGCTCCAGCGGCAGTTCCGGTTCCGGCGGCAACTCCGGTCCGGGTTCCGGCTCCAGCGGCAGTTCCGGCTCCGGAGGCAATTCCGGCCCGGGTGGCGGCGGATCGGCGAGCGGCCGTTCTGGCGGTGGCAGCGCCTCGGTCTTCGGCGGCGACGGCATCCATATCCAGTTCGACGACGGCCGCATCGAGCGCATCCGCAACGGCCGCTTCGAGCGGCTCGATGCGCGCGGCCGGCTCCTTGACAGCCACGCCGCGCGGCGCAGCGAGTTGCGGCGGCTCAAGGCGCTCGGCGCCGAGGTCAAGTCTCGCGGCCGTAAGGGCCGGGTTCAGAACGTGGTCGAGGTGAACGAGACCCGCGGCGCGATCGAGATCACCGATTTCCGCGGCTGGCGCGAGAGCCTGTCGAAAGGCTCCTACGTGCTCAAGGACCCGAACGGCCGCACCGTGGCGCGGCGGCCGGTCACCGCCAAGGATGTCGCCCGCATCCGCGCCATGCTGGCGCTCGACTAGGGCGCCTCACTTCTTCCAGCGGTCGCGCGCCATCACCGCCGCCTCGACCCGATTGCGCACATGCAGCTTCTGCAGGATCGAGGTCATGTAGTGCTTCACGGTCTTTTCCTGCAGGTCGAGCTCGCGCCCGACTTCCTTGTTCGACTTGCCGGCGGCGACGAGGCGCAGGATCTCCTCCTCCCGCTTCGACAGATCGTCGAGCGGATCGGCGGTGGCGGTCGCCCCACCCGCCTGCATCGCGCCGAGGATGCGCGCGGCGAGCGAGGGCGAGACATAGGACTGCCCGCGCGCCACGTCCTTGACGATCGCCACCAGCTCCCGCGCGCCCACCCCCTTCAGCACATAGCCGACCGCGCCGGCCTTCAGCGCCTGCATCACGTCGTCGTCCTCCTCCGACACGGTCAGCATCGCGACCTTCGGCGGCGCGTCCTGCGCCATGATCCGGCGCAGGGCCGCGATGCCGCCGCCGCCCGGCATCGAGAGGTCGAGAAGCACGACATCGGGCCGGGTCCGCGCGACGAGTTCGACCGCGCTCTCGGCGTCCTGGCCCTGACCGACGACGGCGATCGCCGCATCGTCCGCAAGGCTGCGCGCCACCCCCTCGCGGTAGAGCGGGTGGTCGTCGGCGATCACCACGCGAATTTCCTGCATCATGCCCCCCTCAGGTCCAGTTCCATCCCGATCTCGGCCCCCGCACCGTCCGCCCGGTTCCCGGCCGTGAGGCTGCCGCCGAGGCTTTCCACCCGGTCGCGCAGCCCGGCAAGACCGATGCCGCTGTAATCTTCCGCCTCATGCCGCTCCGCGTCCTCGGGCGGGAACCCCGGCCCGGCATCGCGCACCCAAAGGCCAAGACGCCCGTCGCGGCAGTCGAGCCGGATTTCCTGCCCCCTGCCGCCGCCATAGCGCCAGGCGTTGTTCAGCCCCTCTTGCGCGAAGCGGTAGAGACAGAGCTTCTCCGCCTGCGACAGCGCGAGCCCCTCGGGCAGGTCGCAAATGACCGCGACCTTGGTGCCGGTCCGTGCCTCATGCGTCTCGGCGACGCCCGTCACGATCTCGCAGGGCCCGCGGTCCTCGATGTCGGGATGGCCGAGGCCCTTGGAAATGCCGCGCACCTCGCGGATCGCATCCTTCACCGCGCGCTCGACCGCGTCGATCTCCCCGGTCTCGGCAAGCTGGCCGCGCAGCGCGTCGAGCCGGAGTGCGGCGAAGCTCAGAAGCTGGGCCGGGCCGTCGTGGAGGTCCGCGCCGATCCGCCGCAGCGCCCGGTCATTGGCCGCCGAGGCGCGCGCGGCGGCCTGCTGCACCCGCTCGCGGAGTGCGGTGTTGCGGGTCGAGAGCGCTTCAAGCTCGCCAAGCTGGCGGGTCAGCGCGGCGCGCTGGCGGTCGATGGTGCGGCTGCCGCGCAATACGATGAGGAAGAGCACCCCGCCGATCGCCACGAAGACCAGCGCGACCGAGATCCAGCTGTTGCGGGTGGCTTCGGCGAGGTCGCGTTCGAGCCCGGTCGCGACCTCGTAGAACTCCGCGACGCCGATCACCTCGCCCGACCAGACCTCGCGCACCGGGCTGTAGATCTCGAGTAGCGGCAGGCCGAGCGCGTGTTCGCCCCGGTCCTCCTCGTCGCTGAGGTTCTGGAATTCGGCCCGGACCTCGCCGGCAAAGGCACGGGCGAGGCTGTCGGTGACCTCGAACCGGCGGCCGACGATGGTCTTGTCCGTGGCCTCGACCACGAGCCCGCCGGGCTTCCAGAGCTTGAACGAAGCGACCCGCTCGCCAAGGGGCGTGTTGGTGAATATCTCGTCGAGTGCGCGTCTTGCGCCGGGCGGCAGCGTGTCCGCCTCGGCGATGTCCTGGCTCAGCGGCGAGATGATGCTGTCCATGTATTGCGAGGTCGCGAGCGCGCTGTTGCGCACCACGCTCTCCTCGATCCGCGCGGCGACGACGCGGCCGATGAGGAGCATCGACAGGACCATCACCACGCCGCCCGCCAGCGCGAATTGCGCGGCGAGGGAGCGGTCGCTCCAGGACAGGATGGATCGCGGCATGGCTCGTCCGGGTCCCTGGTTTCGCTTCCTTTCTAGGCATTTGCGCCGGGTTGCGAAACGGTCTTTGGTCGGGCGACTTGGGTCCGACGCTCAGCCGCCGGCGCGGATCCGGGCGGCGACCTCCAGGACCTTCGCGATCGCATCCCCGATCGGCGCGGTCAGCCGGTGGTTGGAGACGACCCGGCGGCCCCGGGCGAGAACATGGGCCACGTCCTCGCGCCCCGCCGCATAGACCAGCGCCGAATAGGGATCGTGGAGCGGCACGAGATGCGGCCGGGACGTGTCGATCACCATCAGGTCGGCATCCATGCCGGGGGCCAGCACGCCCTTCCGCCCGGCCAGCCCCGCCGCCGCCGCACCGCCGCGCGTCGCCATGGCGACGATCTCGCGCGCGGGCAGCACCTCGGGCTCGCCGGTGGCGAGGATCTGCAGGAAGGCCGCCTGCCGCATCGCCTTCCACATGTCGAGATCGTTGCCGCTCGACGCGCCGTCGGTGCCGAGCGACAGCGTCACCCCCGCCGCCTTGAGCGCCTTGATCCGCGCGGTTCCCGAGGCGAGCTTGGCGTTCGAGAGCGGGCAGTGCGAGACCGCCGCGCCACGCTCCGCAAGCAGCGCGATCTCGTCGTCGTCGAGATGGACGGCATGGGCGATGAGAAGGCCGGGCGCGATCAGCCCGGCCGCATCGAGCGCCCGGACCGGCGTCGTGCCGTGTTGATCGGCGACGAGCCGCATCTCCGAGGGCGCCTCGGCCGCGTGGATGTGGACCGGCACGCCGAGCCGGTCCGACATCGCCCTGACCTCGCGGAGTTTGCCCGCATCGAGCGTATAGGCCGAATGCGGCATCAGCATGAGGTCCACGCCCTCGGCGCCGCGATACTCGGCGACCAGATCCTCGGCGAAGCGGAGCCGGTCCGGCCAGGGCAGCCGATCGATGCCGTCGAAGCCGATGAAGACCGGGCCGGTGGTGAGCCCGACGCCGACCGCCGCCGCCGCGCGCACCGTCGCGGCGGGGTGGAAATACATGTCGACGACATGGGTGACTCCGCCCAAGGCCATCTCGGCGAAGCCGAGCGTAGCGCCGGCCTCGACCGTCTCGGGCGTGACATGCGCGGCCTCCGCCGCCCAGACCGTCTTGAGGAACCCGTCGAGCGGCCGGTCGTCGGCAATGCCGCGAAAGAGCGTCATCGCGGCGTGGCAATGGCTGTTGACGAAGCCCGGCAGGAGCAGCCCGTCCTTCGCGTCGATCACCTCGGCCGCCCGCATTCCGGCGGCGTCCGCCATCGGACCGAGTGCCGCGATCCTGCCATCCGTGACGGCAAGCGCGCCCGAGGCGATCTCGGTGAAGCCCTCGTCCATCGTCAGGATATGGGCGTTCGTGATCAACGTATCGGCAACAGGCGGGAAAGCGGTCATGGCGTTCCTTTCGGCAGGGCGGGGATCAGCCGCTCCAAGAGCGCGACGAGGCGCGGACGGATGGATTTCGCCGCCTCCCAGACCTCGGCCTCGTTGGTCACATGGTCGTCCGCGACGCTCGCCACCGCGATGTTCGTCACCGCCGAGATCGCGAGCACCCGCATCCCCAGATGCCGCGCCGCGATGACCTCGGGGACGGTCGACATGCCGACGAGATCGCAGCCCGCGAGCCGCAATAGCCGGATCAGCGCCGGCGGTTCGAAGGAGGGGCCGACGACGTGGGCATAGGTGCCGCGCCGCAAGCCTCCGAGTGTCGCCGCGAGTGCCGCAAGCTCGGGATCGTAGGCGCGGTTCATCGACACGAAACGCTCGCCCATCGCGGGGTCATTCAGCCCGCGCAGGGGATCGAGGCCGGAGGCGACGGCGAGCGACAGGTGATCCTCGATCACCACCAGATCGGCGGTGCGGTACTCCGGGTTCATGCCGCCCGCCGCATTTGTGAATATGACGGTGCCCGCGCCCAGCGCGGCCAGCACGCGGGTCGGAAAGACCACCTCCTCGGGCGTATAGCCCTCGTAGAGGTGGACGCGGCCCTGCATCACCGCGACCTCGCGGCCGACGAGCCGGCCCAGGATCAGCCGCCCCTCGTGGCCCGGCGCGGTCGAGAGCGGGAAATGCGGGATCTCCGCGAAGGGGATCGTCACGCCCTCGACCGCCTCGGCCAAGGGCCCGAGGCCCGATCCGAGCACCAGCGCGATTTCCGGCCTGAGCGGGGTCCGGGTCCGGATGAACTCCGCCGCCGCCTCGATCCTGTCCTTCAGCATCCACGCCTCCCCCTTCCTGCGCCCGTCATCGCATCCGGGCTGCACGCCGGCAAGGCTCACAGCACCCGGCGCAGGAATTCACGGGTCCGCGCCTCGCGCGGGGCGGTGAAGATCGCCGAGGGCGGGCCCTCCTCGACGATCCGGCCCTGGTCGAGGAAGCAGACCTTGTCGGCCGCCTCGCGGGCGAAGCCCATCTCGTGGGTCGCGAGCACCATCGTCATGCCCTCGGCCCGGAGCCGCCGCAGCGCGTCGAGCACCTCGCCCACCAGCTCGGGATCGAGAGCCGAGGTCACCTCGTCGAAAAGCATCACCTCGGGCTTCATCGCGAGCGCCCGGATGATCGCCACCCGCTGCTGCTGCCCGCCGGAAAGTTGGTCGGGGTAGTGCCCCATCCGGTCGGCAAGGCCGAACCGCTCGAACAGGGCTTCGACCTCGGGGCGAAGCGCGGCGCGGCTGAGGCGGTGGATGCGGCGGGGGGCGAGCATCACGTTCTCGGCCGCGGTCATGTGGGGGAAGAGGTTGAAGCTCTGGAACACCATCCCGATCCGCTGGCGGATCGGCTGCGGGTCCTGTTCGGGATCGCTGATCTCGACGCCGTCGAGAAGGATCCGCCCCTCGTCGACGGGTTCGAGGAGGTTCATGCAGCGCAGGAGCGTCGACTTGCCCGAGCCCGAGGCGCCGATCAGGCAGACCAGCTCGCCCTCGTTCACGGCAAGGTCGATGCCCCTGAGCACCGGGTTGGAACCGAAGCTCTTCCAGACTTGGGTGAGTTCCAGCTTCGCCGTCACGCCGTCAGCTCCGCGCCCTGTTGGCCTTGGCGATCAGGTGATCGACATAGCGCGTGGCCGGGACCGTCACGCAAAGGAAGATCACGGCTGCGCCGAGATAGGGGGTGAAGTTCGCCAGAAGCGACTTGTAGACGCCGGCCTGGCGCAGGATCTCCACGGGGCCGATGAACGACAGGAGCGCCACGTCCTTCTGGAGCGCGATCAGGAGGTTCATGTTGGCCGGGATCACCCGGCGGATTGCCTGCGGCAGGATCACGTCTCGCATCACATGCCAGTGCGACAGCCCGAGCGACTGCGCCGCCGCGCGCTGGCTCTCGTGGATCGACTCGATCCCGGTGCGGTAGACCTCGGCGACATAGGCCGAATAGGTCAGGACGACCGCGACCGTTCCCCAGATATAAGGACTGTTCCACGGCCGCGGCAGGCCGAGGCCGGGAACGCCGAAGCCGATCAGGTAGATCACAAGGATCACCGGCACGCCGCGGAAGATGTCGTTGTAGAGCATCCCGAAAAGCCTAAGCGGATAGAGCGCGGGCGACCGCGCGTCGCGCGCCAGCGCGATGACGAGGCCGAGGACGGCGATCATCGGCGCGCACCAGGCGAAGATCGCGACATCGAGGAGGAACGCCTTCAGGAGGCCCGGAAAGGTCTCAGCGAAGATCTCGGCGTTGAAAAAGGATTTCTTCACCCGCTCCCAGCCCGGCGCGAGCGGCACCAGCGTCACGACCGCCGCCAACGCGACGGCGGTGCTCGACGCGGCGATCAGGTTCGAACGCCGCCGCAGCCGCCGCTCGCGGATCTGCCGGCGGCTCATCCCCGGCGCGGCCGGCATCGCGCCGGCCGCCTCTCCGTCGGTTCCGGGCATCGGCCGGCTTACTCGACCAGCGGGACGCCGGTCGCCTCCTGCAGCCATTCCGCCTCGATCTTCGCGAGCGCCCCGTCCGCCGCCATCGCCGCGATCGCCTCGTTGGCGCAGTCGCGAAGCGCATTGCCCTCCTCGAAGACCAGCCCGAACGCGTCCGGCGCCTCGCCGCCCTTCGGGAACTGGCCGAGCACCACGCCGTCATCGAGCACCACCGCCGCGGTGTAGAGCGCGGTCGGCAGGTCCATCAGCGTCGCGTCGATCTGGCCCGCCTTCAGCGCCTCGGCGGCGTCGGCGGTGTCGTCGTAGAGGAGCGGGTCCTTCTCGGGGCCGATCAGGCTGCCGATCAGGGCCGGCGCGGTCGTGCCCGCAGCGAGCCCCCATTGCAACGTCTTGAGCGAGGAGGCGGTCGGCGCTGCGCCGGCATCGACCGTGGGCTGGCGCACCAGCACCGCCTGCGCGGCCTCGTAATAGGGGGCCGAGAAGTCGATGGTCTGGTCCCGCTCGGGCGTGATCGAATATTGCTGGAGGTTGAAGTCAAACTCCTTCGGGCCCGGCTGAATTGCCTGGTCGAAGGAAGTCGTGGTCCACTCAACCTCGTCGGCCGCGAAGCCCATGCGCGCGGCGATCTCGTAGGCGACGGCCGCCTCGAAGCCCTTGCCCGAGGCCGGGTCGTTGTCGATCACCCAAGGAAAATAGGCCGGGTTGCCGGTCGCGACCGTCAGGACGCCGTCCTTGAGCGTCTTGCCGGCGGCGCAGTCGCCCTGCGCCAGCGCGGGT
Organism: Albidovulum salinarum; assembly: GCF_025673475.1. Lineage (NCBI taxonomy): Bacteria > Pseudomonadati > Pseudomonadota > Alphaproteobacteria > Rhodobacterales > Paracoccaceae > Albidovulum > Albidovulum salinarum. Next base: position 67,489 of record NZ_JAOVQO010000011.1, read on the forward strand.
CCGGCCGCGAGCGCCATCCCGGACAGGGTGGCGAGGCAGATCATGTTGATTTTCATTTCATTTCCTCCCGTTGTTCCGGTTCCTCCGAGGCCGCGCCGCGCCCGAATCCCGGACGGCGGCCCGCGCGGCGGGGCCGGTTACCGTTGCCACCAGACTTGGCAGGGGCCGGGTCTGTCAATATCCGATCGGCGGCCGTCCCCGCGGTCCGGCCGGACTTCCGTGGCGTCGCCACCGGCAATTCGGCACGCAGATGCCTCGACGTCGGGTGAGGATTTGTTAGGCTCGGCGTTTCGGCGGAGTGCCGAGCACGCCCGGAGGTGAAGCGATGTCCCTGTCCCGCACGGCCGCCCTGATCTGGCTCTGCGCCGCCCCGGCCGTGGCCGAACCGCTCACGGTCGAGATCGTCACGGCGCGGGCAGAGACCGATGTCCGGGTCTACTCCCTGACCGGCGAGGTGCGCGCCCGAGACCGGCTGTCGGCAGCCTTCCCGCTAAGCGGCCGGATCGTCGAGGTGATGGTAGATGCCGGAGCGCGCGTGGCGAAGGGCGCGGTTCTGGCGCGGATGGATTCGGTGCAGCAGGAACAGGCGCTGCGCGCCGCCGAGGCCGGGCTCTCGACCGCGGCCGCCGACCACCGCCAAGCGATCGAGGATCTCGAGCGTCAGGAGGCGCTGCTCACGCGCGGCGCGACGACGCGGGCCAGTCGCGACAGCACCGAGGACGCGCTGAGCGTCGCCGAGGGCGCGCTTGCCCAAGCCAGGGCCGAGCTTGACCGGGCGCGGACCGCGCTCGACGACACCCTGCTCCTGGCCCCCGAGGAGGCGACGGTAACGCGGCGCATGGTCGAGGTGGGCCAGGTCGTCGGCGCAGCGCAGCCGGTCATGGAACTGGCACTCGGAACCAGGTTCGACGCGGTCTTCGACGTGCCGGAGGTGCTGATGACCGTCGGCGCGACGCCCGCGTTGATCGGGCTGAACCGGATCGACCGGCCGGGCGAGCGGTTCGAGGGCCATATCTACGAGATCTCGCCGGTGGTCGATCCGCAGACCGGGACGGTCGCGGTGACGGTGGCGGTCGACGACCCGCCCGCGGGGCTCGACTACGGCGAGGCGGTGCGCGGAACCGCCGAGGTGGTGGGAAAAGCGCGCGTCGTGCTGCCCCATAACGCCATGAGCGCGACCGCCGAGGGGCCGGCGATCTGGACGGTCGACCCCGCGACGATGGCGGTCGCCCTGCGGCAGGTCCGGATCGAACGGTTCGAGACCGGCCGGATCATCCTGGCCGAGGGCATCGAGGAAGGCACGCTCGTGGTTGCGCGGGGCGCGCAGCTTCTCTATCCGGGCCGGATCGTGCAGGCGGCGGAGGTGGTGCAATGAGGTGGATCGCCCTGACCCTCGCGCTGGCGCTGGCGCTTCCCGCGGCAGCCGAGGACGCGCCGGCGCCGGACACCGCCGCGCCGCGGCCGGTGGTCTCGGTCATCGTCAATCCCGAGACCGGCCTGCCGATCAGCTATGTCGGCACCATCGTCGCCCGGATCCGGGCCGATCTCGGCTTCCCGCTGATCGGCACGGTGGCGGAACGACCGGTCTCGGCCGGCGATACCGTCGCAGGGGGCGAGGTGCTGGCCCGGCTCGACCCCGAGGAGCTTGACGCCGACCTGCGCGCCGCCGAAGCCGGCGTGACCGTGGCCGAGGCGCAGCTCAACTCCGCCACCGATGCCCGCGACCGTGCCCGCGAACTGGCCGCCCGCGGTGTCGGCAGCGAGACCCGGCGCGAGGATGCCGAACGCGCCTACGTCGCCGCCGAGGCGCGGCTCGAGCAGGCGCGCGCGGCACTGGCCCGCGCCGAGGACATGCGCGGCCTCGCCACCCTCACCGCACCGCAGGACGGCGTGGTGACCGAGGTCTTCGCCGAGCCAGGCACCCCGCTTGACGCCGGGCAGCCGGTCCTCCGCCTCGCCGCGACCGGCGAGCGCGAGATCGTCATCGACATCAGCGATTCCGACGCCGCCGCCATGAGGACCGGCATGGCGTTCGACGTGACGCTCGCCGCCAATCCCGCGATCACCGCCGCCGCGACTCTGACCCGGATCGATCCGGTGGCCGAGCGCAGCACCCGCACGCGGCGCGCGCATTTGACGCTGACCGAGCCGCCCGATGCCTACCGCCTGGGCGCGCTCGCCCGCGTCACCCCCAGCATCGGCGTCGAGGCAGGCGTCGTCCTGCCGCTCAGCGCGGTGCTTGATCCCGAGGGCGCGGCCGCGGTCTGGACCGTCGACCGCGACGACCACAGCGTGCGCCGCGTGCCGGTGACGCTCGGCCCCGGAACGGGCGACTACGTGCTGATCGCGGACGGCCTGTCGCCGGGCGACGAGGTCGTCGTGAAGGGCATCCATTCTCTTGAGGACGGGCAGATCGTCGGCCCGCGTGTGGCCGAATGAAACGCTTCAACCTGTCCGACTGGGCGCTCAACCACCGCTCCTTCGTCTGGTTCCTGATGATCGTCTCGCTCGCCGCGGGGGTGCTCGCCTATGTAAGCATCGGCCGCGAGGAGGATCCCGACTTCTCGATCAAGACGATGATCATCTCCGCCGCCCTGCCCGGCGCCGACACCGCCGAGACGCTGCGCCAGGTCACCGACAGGATCGAGAAGAAGCTCGAGGATATCGACGAGCTCGACTACACCCGCTCCGTCACCGCGCCGGGCCGGTCCATCGTCTATGTCGAGCTCCTGCCGACCACGCGCCCGGACGAGATCCCGCGGATCTGGCAGCAGGTGCGCAACATGATGGCCGACATCCGGCCCGAATTCCCGGCCGAGTTCGCGGGCTTCCAGTTCAACGACTCGTTCGGCGACGTCTTCGGCAATCTCTACGCCTTCACCTCCGACGGCTTCAGCCCGCGCGAGGTGCGCGATTATGTCGAGCGCATCCGCCGCGCGGTGCAGGCGCTGCCGGATTCCGGCAAGGTGGAGATCTACGGCACCCGCGACGAGGTGATCTATCTCGAGTTCTCGACCGAACGGCTCGCGGCACTCGGGCTGAACCAGCAGGCGGTGCAGGCGACGCTCGCCGCGCAGAACGCGATCCTGCCCTCGGGCGTGATCGACGCCGGCCCGGAGCAGGTGCTGGTGCGGATCGGCGGCCAGTTCTCCGGCACGGAAAGCCTCGAGGACATCAACCTGCGCGTCGGTGACCGCTTCTTCCGGCTCACCGACGTCGCCAATATCCGCCGCACCTACGAGGACCCGCCCGCCGAGATCTTCCGCTACGAGGGGCAGGAGGCGGTGGGCCTCGCCGTCGGCATGAAGACCGGCGCCAACATCCTCGAATTCGGCGCCGAGCTCGACCAGGTGATGGCCATCGCGGCGGCCGAGTTGCCGATCGGGATCGAGATCCACCAGGTCGCCGACCAGCCGCATGTGGTGGACGAGGCGGTGGGGCATTTCCTCCAGGCGCTTCTCGAGGCGGTGCTGATCGTGCTGGCGGTCAGCTTCATCAGCCTCGGTATGCGGGCGGGCTTCGTCGTCACGCTGACGATCCCGCTCGTGCTCGCGATCACCTTCGTGATCATGCATTATTCGGGCTTCACGCTGCAAAGGATCTCGCTCGGCGCGCTGATCATCGCGCTCGGGCTTCTGGTCGACGACGCGATGATCGCGATCGAGACGATGATCGCGCGACTGGAGAAGGGCGACAGCCTGACCTCGGCGGCCTCCTATGCCTGGACCTCGATCGCCTTCCCGATGCTCACCGGCACGCTCGTTACGGTGGCGGGCTTCATCCCCGTGGGCCTCAACGACTCGGCGGCGGGCGAGTTCACCTTCTCGCTCTTCGTCGTCATCGCGGTATCGCTCCTCGTCTCGTGGATCGTCGCGGTCCTGTTCGCGCCGCTTCTCGGCGTGACCTTCCTGCCTGCGAAGATGGCGCATCACACGGGCGAGCCGGGCCGGGCGCGGCGTGTGTTCCACCGGGTCCTGCGCCAGGCCATGGCGCATCGCTGGATCACCATCGGACTGACGGTCGCGGTATTCGGCCTGTCGATCTGGGGCATGCGCTACGTCGAGCAGCAGTTCTTCCCGAATTCCGACCGGCCCGAGCTGATCATCGACGTGGCCCTGCCGCAGAACGCCGCGATCTCGGCGACCGCGGCCGAGATGGACCGGATCGAGGCGCATCTTGAGGGCAACGAGAACGTGCTCTTCTGGTCCTCCTATGTCGGCCGCGGGGCGCCGCGCTTTCTTCTCGCCTACGACGTGCCGACGCCGGGGCCGAACACCGGACAGATCGTGATCCAGACCCCCTCGGTCGAGGCGCGTGACGCGCTTCGGGCCGAGCTGAACGCGATCGCCGCACGCGACTTCCCCGGCATCGATACCTTCGTCAAGCTTCTGGAAATCGGCCCACCGGTCGGCCGCCCGGTACAGTACCGCATCTCGGGCCCCGACATCGCGGTGCTGCGCGACCAGGCGCGCGACCTCGCCGCGCTGGTCGCGACCGACGACCGGCTTGCCAATCTCGTGATGGACTGGAACGAGCCCGCCCGCGTGGTCCGGGTCGAGATCCTGCAGGACAAGGCGCGCCAGCTCGGCATCACGCCGGTAGACATCGCTGCGGCGCTGAACGCGATCTACGACGGCGCCGGCGTCACCGAGTTGCGCGACGCGGAGTATCTCGTCGACATCCTCGCCCGCGGCGATGAACGCTCGCGCGAGTCGGTCGAGGCGCTCGCGGGCCTGCAGCTCTCGGCGGCAAACGGGCTCACGATCCCGCTCCGCGCCGTCGCCACCTTCCGCTACGAGACCGAGCAGCCGGTGATCCACCAGCGCAACCGGATGCCGACGATCACGGTGAAGGCGGCGATCGCCACCAAGGACCAGCCCGCGACCATCGTCGCGGCGCTCGCGGAGAAGATCACCGCCTTCGACGCCGCACTGCCCTTCGGCTATCACGTCGAACTCGGCGGCGCGGTGGCCGAAAGCGCCGAAAGCCAGGCGCCGATCGCCGCCGTCGTACCCCTGATGGCGCTGATCATGCTGACGCTGATCATGGTCCAGATGCAGGGCTTCCGCCTCAGCTTCGTGGTGCTCTGCGTGGCGCCGCTCGGCCTCATCGGGGTGGTCGCGGCGCTGGTGCCCTCGGGCGCGCCCCTCGGCTTCGTCGCGATCCTCGGGGTGCTGGCGCTCGTCGGCATCCTCATCCGCAACTCGATCATCCTCGTCGACGAGATCGAGGTGCTGCGCGGAAAGGGCCGCCCGGTCTGGGACGCGGTCTTCGAGGCCTCCGACGCGCGCGCCCGGCCGATCCTCCTGACCGCGGCGGCGGCGAGCCTCGCGCTCATTCCGATCTCGCGGCAGATCTTCTGGGGGCCGATGGCCTATGCGATGATGGGCGGCATCATCGCCGGCACGGTGATCACGCTGGTCTTCGTTCCGGCACTCTATCTCGCGGTGTTCCGGGTCCGCCGCCCGGACGGAACCCGATGACCTCCGGGGCCGGGGCGGTGACGCCCCCGCCCCGGCGACTTCGTTCAGCCGAGCACCGTCCTGACCGCCCGGGCGGTTGCCGCGACCACGGTGTCGGCCTCGGCCTTCGTCAGGCAGAACGGCGGCGCGAAGCCGAGGATGTCGCCCTGCGGCATCGCCCGCGCGATGACCTTGTCCTGGGCGAGAAGCGTGGCCGAGACCTGCGGCCCGATCTTCTTGGCCGGGTCGAAGAAGCGGCGCTCGGCCCTGTCCTCGACGAACTCGACCGCGCAGAGCATGCCCTCGCCGCGAATGTCGCCGACATTGGCGTGGTCGCCCAGCGCCTCGGTCATCGTCTTCTTAAGATAAGCCCCGACCTCGCCCGCGTTCTGGACGAGCTTCAAATCGTCGATGAGCTTGAGGTTCGCCACCCCCGCCGCCGCGCCGATCGGATGGGCGGAGTAGGTCCAGCCGTGGCCGATGGCGCCGTTCTCGTCGGTGCCCTTCTCCAGCACCTTCCAGACCTTGTCGGAGACGATCGAGCCCGACAGCGGCGCATAGGCCGAGGTCATGCCCTTGGCGATGGTGATGATGTCGGGCTCCATCCCGTAATGATCCGAGCCGAACATCGTGCCAAGCCGCCCGAAGCCGGTCACCACCTCGTCGGCGATGAGGAGGATGTCATGCTTCCTCAAGACCTTCTGGATCGCATCCCAGTAGCCGGCCGGAGGCGGCACGATGCCGCCGGTGCCGAGTACCGGCTCGCCGATGAAGGCGGCGATCGTGTCGGCGCCCTCGCGTTCGATCAGAGCCTCGAGCTCGGCCACGCAATGGGCGACGAACTCGGCCTCGGACTGGTTCAGATCCTTGCGGCGGTAGTAATAGGGCGCCTCGGTATGGATCACCTGGGCGAGCGGCAGGTCGAACTTCTTGTGGAAGAGCTCGAGCCCGGTCAGCGAACCCGTCACCAGCCCCGAGCCGTGATAGCCGCGCCAGCGAGAGATGATCTTCTTCTTCTCGGGCCGGCCGAGAATGTTGTTGACGTACCAGACGAGCTTGACGTTGGTCTCGTTCGCATCCGAGCCGCCGAGGCCGAAATAGACCTTCGACATGTTCTTCGGCGCCCGGTCGAGGATCATCTTGGCGAGCGTGATCGAGGCTTCGGTGCCGTGGCCGACATAGGCGTGGTAATAAGCGAGTTCCTTCGCCTGCGCCGCGATGGCCTCGGCGACTTCCTGCCGGCCATAGCCCACGTTCACGCAGTAGAGCCCGGCGAAGGCGTCCAGGAGCCGGTTGCCGTCGCGGTCCTCGATGAAGACGCCGGAGGCGGTCTTGATCACCCGGTTGGGGCTTTCGCCCCGCGCGTGCTGGGCGAGATGGGTCGAGGGATGGAAGAAGTTCTCGCGGTCCCACTGGTCCAGTTGGTCGTTTTTCAGCATCTCAGTTCCCCTTCTCCGTCTCGGCCGTAGCGGCCGAGAATTTTCCGAAAAATTCTCGCAAAATCCTTCAAAGGATTTTGCCCGTCAGGCCCAGTCGCGGCAGACGTACTTGATCTCGGTGAATTCCTCCATCCCGAGCCGCGACCCTTCGCGGCCAAGCCCGGACTGCTTCATGCCCCCGAAGGGGATCGGCGCGCCCGTGACCTTGGTGCGGTTCACCGCGACCATGCCGAACTGGAGCGCCCGGGAAAGCCGGTAGATCCGGCGCGGGTCCTGGGTATGGATATAGGCGACGAGCCCGTATTCGGTGGCGTTCGCCCGCGCCGCAACCTCATCCTCGGCATCGAAGGGCAGGACCGCCGCGACCGGACCGAAGGTCTCCTCGCTGAGGATCTTCGCCTCCGCCGGCACGTCGGTCAGCACCGTCGGCTCGTAGAACAGGGGCCCGAGCGCGTGGCGCCTGCCGCCGCAGGCGAGCGTCGCGCCTCTGGTGAGCGCGTCGGCCACATGCTCCTCCTGCTTGGCCACGGCCTTCTCGTTCATCAGGGGGCCGAGGTCGCGATCCTCGAGGCCCGGCCCGATGGTCAGAGCCTGCGTCGCCTCGGTGAAGCGGCGACAGAACTCGGCGTAGACGGGGCGTTCGACGAAGATGCGGTTGGCGCCGAGGCAGTCCTGCCCCGAGGTCGCCCATTTCGCCTTCATCACCTCGGCCACGGCATTGTCGAGATCGGCATCTGCGAAGACGAGGACCGGCGCATGGCCGCCAAGTTCCATCACCAGCCGCTTCACCGTGTCGGCCGACTGCCGGTAGAGAAGCCGCCCGACCTCGGTCGAGCCGGTGAAGGAGAGCGCACGGACACGAGTGTCCTTCGTCCAGGGTTCGACGATCACCGGCGCGATGCCGGTGACGACGTTGAAGACCCCGGCGGGCACGCCCGCGCGCTCCGCCAACTCGGCCAGTGCCAGCGCCGAGAAAGGGGTCTCGGCCGAGGGGTGGCAGACGACGGTGCAGCCCGCCGCCATCGCCGCCGCCGCTTTGCGGGTCAGCATCGCCGAGGGGAAGTTCCAGGGCGTGATGAGAGCGGCGACGCCCACCGGCTCACGCCAGAGCTCGACCTCGGCATCGGCGAGGTGGCTGGTCACGCCCTCGATGTTCGGGCGTTTCGCCTCCTCGGCGTAGAACTCGACGAAGGCCGCGCCGTAGTCGATCTCGCCCCGCGCTTCCGAAAGCGGCTTGCCCTGCTCCAGAACCATGATCCGGGCGAGGTCCTCCTTGTGGGCGAGGATCAGCTCGAACCAGCGCCGGAGGATCACCGCGCGCGCCTGCGGCAGAAGCCCGGACCAGCCGGGAAAGGCCGCCTCGGCCGCATCGACGGCGCCTCTCGCCTCCTCGCCCGAAAGGCTCGCCACCTCGCCCACGGTCGCGCCGGTGGCGGGATCGGTGACGGCCACCGTCTCGCCCGAGGCGGCGGCGCACCATTTGCCGCCGATATAGGCGAAGCTGCGAAAAAGCTTGCGGTCGGCGATAACGAGCGGGGTCGGGATCGGAGTGTCGAGCATCTGGTCCTCACTGGGAAATCTCCCGGCAAGGATCGCCCGAACGCGCAGGCGATGGGACCGAACTTGACCGCATCGGCAGAGGATTCCTCTGCCTTGGGCCGGTTCTCCGGACCGGATTCGGCGCCGGCTCCCGACCCGCGACCGGAAGCGATGCCGGCGATCCAGATCTGCCGGCTTTACCGCGAGGGGTTTCGACGAAGTGGTTTGCCGGACCGATCCCGAACAGCGCCGATGCGGGACGAGGCGGACATTGTAATAGTCGCTCCGTAAAAGGTAGTTTCTGATTGTAACTCAATACTCTCGAGTGGAACTGCATGAAATCAGCACCTTACTTCCACAACTTTGCCGCGAGTTTACTCGGCCTTCAAGTTGGACATCTTTGGCGTGGTTATGGGTCAGCGGTGTTTTTTGAGCTTGGTCGTTTGACGGCGCAGACTAAACGAGATGGTTCAGTGGGTGAGCCGGTCGGCGAGGTAACCCTCGGCGTGGAATGTAGTTGGCGGATTGAAGACCGGGATTCAATAGTTTGCGGAAGTTGGAGCGAGGAAGAAATCTGGGAACCAACATTTCACCGCTTCCGAAATTCGACAGTATTAAACCTCGAGGTGTTTGGTTCGCTCCCCGAAGTGGAAATGTCTGTAAGCGCTTCGCTCCGCTTCCTCTCGTTTTCAACTACGGAAGGACAACCGAACTGGTTCCTAATTGATCGGCGCAACGAGGTTCAACGCACGTACTATGTCGAGAAAGGCAAAATACGCGTTAGCGCTGAATAAACTGGCTCAAGTTTCGATGGTAGACTTGGGCTCAAACCGGCACCTCATCATCACGTGGTCTCGTCCGCGGCTCAGGCCCGTGAACCGGGTTAAGATCGGATAAAGGAAAACAAAATACCACAACAAATACAATTGTTTGGCTTGCGTTTCATGCGTGAAACGCGCGGGCTTCACACTCCCAGAAGCACGTCGAACGGCGGCGCGCCCCGCCCCTTCACCGGCTTCGTCACGACATAGGTGAAGTAGCGCGCGAGCCCGATCCGCGCGTCGAGCATTTCGTCGATCAGCCGCTGATAGGCGTCGATATCCCGGGTCACGATCTGCATCAGGTAGTCGAAGCCGCCACCGAGCGCCCAGCAGGCGACGACCTCGTCATAGCGCCCGACCGCCGCCTCGAAGGCGCGGAAGCTCGCCGCGGTGTGGTCGGCCAGCTCGGCGGCGACGAAGACCGTGACGTGGGGGCCGAGCTTCTTCAGCGCGATCTCGGCCCGGTAGCCCTCGATCAGCCCGGCTTTTTCAAGCTTCTTCAGCCGGTCCCAGCAGGGCGTCGGCGACAGCCCGATCCGGTCGGCGAGGGCGGCCTTGGTGATCCGGCCCTCGGTCGAGAGGATGCGCAGGATCTCGATGTCGCGGTCGTCGAGCTTCATCCGATCACCGTCGGGCCCATTGGTGCAGTCGTCAGCAGTTCCGGCCCGTCCGGACCGAGGAGCGCAGTGTTCGAGACGAAGAAATTGCCGCGCCCGGTTTCGGTGAACCACGAGAGAAGGTGGAAGCTCATGCCTTCCCTGATCTCCAGATCGCTGTCGTGGCGCAGCCCCGTGACCTTGTTGCCGCCGGTCCAGGAGGGCGGGAAGCCGATTCCGACGAGATAGCCGCAATGGTGGCGGCGGTAGTGCGGCATCCCGGCGGCGTCCACGACCGCCTGCCAGTCGGCATAGACGTCGCGCGCGCGGCGTCCGGGGCGGAGGCCGTTGAACGCCGCATCGAAGGCGCGTTTCGCGATCTCGGCCATCTCCGCATCCTCGTCGCGGATGAACCCGAGATGGATGAGCCGCCCCATCGGCGCATGGTAGCGCGAGACGCAGCCGGCAAGTTCCAGCATCACCCGCTCACCGTTCCGGTAGTTGCCGTCGCCCCAGGTCGTGTGCTCCTCGGCGATGCGGTGGTCGGGGCGGAGGAAGGGGCCGAAACCGGGCGGGTTGGAGCCTGCGCGGATCATCGCGGCGGTGCATTCGGCGGCAACGTCGGCCTCGCGCGCGCCGTCATGGATGGCCGCTATGGCGGCGATGGTGCCGGCATCCGAGGCCTTGGCCGCGGCGCGCAGCAGCGCCTGTTCCTCGGGCGATTTCTCGAGACGGAGCGTGTCCGTGAGGTCGGTTATGTCGGCCCAACCGCCCGCGCCCGCCGCGATCTCCTGCCCCGCGGCGAAGGTAAGGCCCGAGGAGGAGGCCTCGAACCCGACCCGCTTGCCCGCGAGCGACCTCAGTTCGCGCGCCAGATGGCTCGCCGCCGTCACGCTGTCGCTGTGGCCCGAGAAGCGGGCATTGCGGACCTGGTTCTCGATCGTCACCCGCTCCATCTGGCGCGTCACCAGCACCGTCTCGCCCTCAGGGCGCACGATCAGGTGATGCGGCGCGAAGTAGCCCCAGTGGTCGAGGCCGGTCAGGTAGAAGACGCTTTCCGGCGCCGAAAAGACCGCGAGGTCGAGGCCGCGCGCGGCGATTTCGGCGCGGACGGCCTTGAGCCTGCGAGCGAGTTCCGCATCGGAGAAGGGGTTGCGGAACATCTCACGCCCGGATGATCGTGCCGGCTTTCGGGAACCGGGCGCGGACATGGGTGGCGATGGCGGTGTCCTGCACACCGGTCCCGGTGAGATCGGAGATGGTGATGGCATCCGGCGATCGGCGGCCCGGTTTCTGGCCCGTGATGACTTCGCCGAGCTCCGCCGGCGTGCCCCCGGTCCAGAGCCCTGTAGCCAGCGCGGTTCGAAGCTCGCCAAGGGACTCGCACTGGCTCACGCGGTCGCAGACGTAACTGTCGGCGCGCGACAGAGCTGCGGGGTCGATTTCGTTCTTGTAGTCGGCGTCCGACCCCATCGCGGTGACATGGAGGCCCGGATGCAGCCACTCGGCCTTCAGGACCGGTTCGCGCGCTGGCGTCGTGGTGATCACGAGTTGGCTTTCGGCAACGAGCGAAGCTGGATCATCGACCGCTTCCGCCCCGATTCCGAGCGATCGTGCCAGATCGGCGGCGCAGGCGCGCGCCTTCTCCATGTCGCGGCCGTGGACGAGGACGCGGGTGAAGGGCCGCACCAAATGCGCCGCCTCGGCCTGCAATCGCGCCTGAAGCCCGGTGCCGATCACGCCCGCCGTCTCGACCACCTCGGGCGCGAGGTGGCGTGCCGCGACCGCGCCCGCAGCGGCAGTCCTGACGTCGGTCAGGTATCCGTTGTCCAGAAGGACCGCCTCGACGCGGCCGGTCTTCGCGGAAAACAGGACCATCAGGCCGTTGAGGCTGGGCAGGCCCAGCTTCGCGTTGCCGTAAAACCCCGTGCTGACCTTCAGCGCGAAACTGTCGAAGCCGGGGATGAAGGCGGTCTTGGCGTCGACCTCGCCATGCATCGCCTCGAGTTCCATCGACATGATCGGCGGCATCACCACGCCGCCCCGGGCCAGCGCGGCGAAGGCGGCCTCGATCACGTCGACCGTGGTCAGGTCGAGTTTCACGATCCCGCGCAGTTCCGCCTCGGTAATGATCTGGATGTCATGCGCCATAGCGTCTGCCTTTCACTTCAAGATCGCCGATCCGCACGTCCTCGCCGGCCATGATCCGGTTGAAGACCTGCATGTCGAGATTGCGGCCCGTGACGATGGTGCCGACGGGGCCGTCCACCGCGACGTTGCCCGACAGCACCGCCGCGAGGCCGACGACCGAGCCGCCTTCGGCGACGATCCGGTCCTCGTAATAGAGCACCTGCATCGCGTGGCGGATTTCCTCCTCGGTCACGAGCACCACCTCGTCGAGATAGTCGCGGCAGAGCGGGAACGAAAGCCGGTTCTGAAGCCCGATCCCGCCGCCGAGGCTGTCTGCGAGCGAGGCATATTCCGGCACCTCGACCGGGTGCCCGGCGCGGATAGACTCGTACATCGCGGCGCCGCGCTCCATCGTGATGCCGATGACCCTGATCTTCGGGTTGATCGCCTTCGCCGCGACCGCGACACCGGCCGCGAGCCCGCCGCCGGAGAGCGGCACGAGCAGCGTCGCGAGATCGGGCCGCGCCTCCAGCATCTCAAGGCCGATGGTGCCCTGCCCGGCGATCACCTTCGCATCGTCGAAGGGCGAGATTTCCACCAGCCCCTCGGCCTCGCAGAGTCGCTGGCTTTCATGCATCGCCTCGTCCTGCGTCGTGCCGATAATGCGGACATCGGCACCGAGCGCGCGGATGCCGTTCACCTTGGCCTCCGGCACGAGCTTCGACATGCAGATCACCGCCTTCATGCCGCGCCTCGCCGCCGCGTAAGCGACGCCCCGGCCATGATTGCCGGTGGAGCAACAGGTGACGCCGCCAACCGTATCGGGCAGCGTCATCACCGCGTTGACCGCGCCGCGCAGCTTGAAGGCGCCGATTGGCTGCATGTTCTCGAGCTTCAGAAGGAAATCGTGGCCGGCGGCCTTCGTCATGAAGGGCGAGGGCACGAAGGGCGTCGCATCCGCCACGCCGCGGATGACCCGCCGCGCGGCGAGGATATCGGAAAGCGCGAAATCCATGTCAGTCGGCTTCCTTGACGGCGGACAGGAACTGCTTTGTCCGGTCGCGCTGCGGACTGCCGAACAGCGCGTCGGGCGGCCCCTGCTCTTCAATCTTTCCGGCGAAGAAGAAGCAGATCCGGTCCGAGATGTCGCGGGCGAAGCCCATCTGGTGGGTGACCATCAGCATCGTCAGGTTGTGCTCGCTGACGAGCTTGCGGATCACGTTCGTCACCTCGCCGATCACCTCGGGATCGAGGGCCGAGGTCACCTCGTCGAAGAGCATGACCTTCGGTCGCATGGCGAGCGCGCGGGCGATCGCCACCCGCTGCTGCTGGCCGCCCGAGAGCCGCGAGGGGTGCTGGTCCTTCTTGTCGATCATGCCGACCATTTCCAGCAATTCCTCGGATCGCGCGCGCGCCTCCTTCTTCGAAAGGCCGAGCACCTGCACCGGGCCTTCCATGCAGTTCTGCAGCGCGGTCATGTGGGGAAAGAGGTTGAAATGCTGGAAGCACATGCCGATCGAGGACCGCGCGCGGCGCAGGTACTTCGCATCCGCCGGCACCAGCACGCCGTTCTTCGCCATATGCGTGAGCGGCTTGCCGTCGACGTAGATGACGCCGCCGTTGATCGTCTCCAGCGTCATCAGCATCCGCAGAACAGTGGTCTTGCCGGAGCCGGACGGCCCGATGATCGTCACCATCTCACCCTCGGTCACGTCGAGGTCGAGGCTGTCGAGCACGGTGAGCGACCCGTACCGCTTGGTGACGTTCATGAAGCGCACCATGGGCACGTCCGCCCCGGTCAGCTCCAGCGGATAGCGCGACATGTCTTCCATCAGCTCATTCCCAGTTTGCGGCGGACCCAGGCTTCGAAGGCGCGGATCAAACCGGCCGAGGGCAGCGAGATCAGCAGGAAGACCACGCCGACGATCGTGTAGGGTTCCAGGTAGCGGTAGTGCTGGCCGCCGATCGCATTGGCGGCATGCATGAGTTCGGCGACCCCGATCACCGAGAGCATCGGCGTGTCCTTGAAGATGCCGACGAGGTAATTGCCCATACCCGCGACCGACAGCGGCAGTGCCTGCGGGATGATGATGCGGAAATAGGTCTGGGCGGTCGACATGTTGAGCGCGGTGCAGGCCTCCCACTGGCCCTTCGGAACGCTTTCGATGCCGCCGCGATAGACCTCGGAGAGATAGGCCGCGTAGTGAAGGCCGATGGCGATCATGCCGGCGACCCAGGGGCTGAGCGTCACGCCGTATTGCGGGCCGACATAGAAGACGAAGAATATCTGCAGGACGAGCGGCGTCGAGCGGATGAACTCGACCGCCTCGCGCACGACGAGCGTCAGCGGCCGGTACGGGGTCCGCTGCGCCAGCGCGAGGACGAGGCCGAGGACGATGGCGATCGCGTAGCCGATGCCCGCCGCCATCAGCGTATTGAGCGTGGCCCAGAGCATCCGGGGCATGATCTCGAAGGTGAAGTCCCAGCGCCAGTCGAGCATCTCAGGCCCTCCCCATCCGGCGCCGCATCGTGCGTTCGAGCCAGCGCATGAACGGCGTCACCAGAAGCCGCGCGAAGACGTAGTAGATCACCAGCGCGGTGCCGAAGGCCTGCGCCGAGAGATAGGTGGAGCCGTTGATCTGGCGTGCCTCGAACATGAGGTCCGAGACCGCGATCAGCGAGACGAGCGCGGTGCCCTTCAGAAGCTCGATGATGAGATTGCCCCAGGGCGGCAGCATCGCGACGAAGGCCTGCGGCAGGATGATCCGCCGCATCTGGGTCGCGGGCGACATCGAGAGCGCATAGGACGCCTCCCACTGGCCCTTCGGCACCGACTGGATCGCGCCGCGCACCAGTTCGGCCCCGTAGGCGCCGAGATTGAGGCCGACGGCGATGAAACCGGTTGTGAACTTGTCGAAGGTGATCCCGAACAAGGGCAGCACGAAGAATAGCCAGAAGAGCTGCACGAGCAGCGAGGTGCCGCGGAAGAACTCGATATAGGTGACGGCCACGCCCTTCGCGATCGGGTTTGCCGAAAGCTTCATGAGCCCGGCGATAAGTGCGAGCAGGATCGCCAGCACCGCGGCGAGCAGGAACTGGGCGGCCGTGATCAGCGTCCCGTCGATGTAGCGGCCGCCATGTTCGGCCAGGAAATCCAGGTAAGACATGCGCGCTCCGCTCTCTGGCGACGGTCGGACGGGCCCGGCCTGCGGACCCGTCCGTTCAGGCGGTCAGCCGTCCTCAGCGGTTGGCGCAGACCCATTCGGTGGTTTCGTCACCGGGCAGGACCTTGGCGTCGTAGCCGTATTCGGCAACCGAGGCGAGCATCGCGTCGGAGCCGAGATACTTCGCCTGCGCCTCGTTGAACGCTGCGACGAAATCGGTGTCGTCATGACGGAAGCCGATGCCGACCCAGTTCTGGGTCCATTCGGGCAGCGCGCCGGGATCGGTCACCTCGATCTCGCCGCCGGAGTTCCTGGCAAGTTCCTGCGCGGTGAAGAAGGTCACGGCGCCGGCGGCGGCACGGCCGGCCTTCACGGCGGCGAGGATCTCGGTCGGCCCCGGAACCTGCATGATCTGCGCCTCCGGCACACCTTCCTTCATCGCCGCCTCGATCGTGTTGAAGCCGGCGCCGGTCACCATCGTCGCGTTCTTGGCGACGAAGTCGGTATAGGTCGAGATGCCCTCGGGGTTGCCGGTCTGGACGATGAAGGCGTCGGACACCTTCGCCATCGGCTCCGAGAAGGTCACGTTCTCGCAGCGGGAATTGAGGATGTACATGCCGCCGGTGATCATGTCGAAGCGGTTGGCCTGGAGGCCGGGGATGAGCCCGCCCCAGTCGGTCACCACCGGCTCGATATTGTCGTAGCCCATCTCGCCGAGGACGCCGAGCACATAGGCGTTGACGAAACCGAGCGGCGCGTTGCCCTCGCCCGGATAGGCCCAGGGCACCTCGTTGGCAAAGCCGATGCGGATCGATTCGCCGGCGTTGATCCGGTCCATCAGCGCGCCCGCCATCGCCGCGACAGTCGACGCGCCGAGCGCGATTCCGGCCAGAACCGTGGTCATCATCAGTGATTTCTTCATGCCGCCCTCCCTGGCAGTTTTCCGAGCTTTCGAGTCGAAATCCCGAATGTTGTGCACATCATCGGTCGCAAAGCTCTTATGTCAAGGAATAATCGGACAATTCATTCCCTATTGACGCAATCATCTTGCCAACATCGACGTTTCGAACTAGCGTTGTGCACAATTGAGCATCCACATCACCCACGAGGACCACATGGGACTGCCAAACGCTCCCTTCGGCGCGGCCGAATACGCGCGCCGCATCGCCAAGACCCGCGCCGCAATGGAGAAGGTCGGGATCGACGCGATCTTCGTTACCGACCCGTCGAACCAGGCCTGGCTCACCGGCTATGACGGCTGGTCGTTCTACGTCCACCAGGGCGTGATCCTGACGAAGGAGGGCGATCCCCACTGGTGGGGCCGCTACATGGACAGCCTCGGCGCGCTCCGGACCTGCTGGATGGAGGCAGGCACGATCCACGGCTATGCCGACAAATACGTCCAGTCGACGGTGCATCACCCGATGCAGGACCTCGCGGGCCATCTCCGGGCACTCGGCCTCGAAGGCGCGCGGATCGGCGTGGAGATGGAGAACTACTACTACTCTGCGAAGGCCCATGCCGTCCTGCAGGCCGAACTGCCGAACGCCACATTCGTCGACGCCACCGCGCTTGTGAACTGGCAGCGGCTGGTGAAGTCGGGCGAGGAGGTGGCCTTCATCCGCAACGCCGCGAAGATCTCCGAAAAGGTCATCCGCACCGCGATCGAGAAGGCCGAGCCGGGCCTGCGCAAGAACGAGCTCGTGGCCGAGATCTTTCATGCCGGGATCACCGGCGTCGGCGACATCTGGGGCGACTATCCCGCCATCGTGCCGCTGACGCCCTCGGGGCTCGACGCGACCGCCGCGCACCTGACCTGGAACGGTGCGCCGATGCGCTCGGGCGAGGCGACCTTCTTCGAGCTTTCGGGCTGCTACCGCCGCTATCACGCACCCTTGTGCCGCACGGTCTATCTCGGCACGCCGCCGGCCGAGATGCTGGAGGCCGAGAAGGCCCAGATCGAGGGGATCGCGGCCGGGCTCGACGCCGCGCGGGCCGGCAACCGGACCTGCGACATCGCCAATGCCTTCCTCGGGGTCCTGAAGAAATACGGCATCAAGCGCGAGGGGCGCATGGGCTATCCGATCGGCCTCAGCTACCCGCCCGACTGGGGCGAGCGCACCGCCTCGATCCGCACCGAGGACGAGACCGTGCTCGAACCCGGCATGGTCTTCCACTTCATGCCGGCGCTCTGGATGGAAAGCTGGGGGCTCGAGACCACCGAGACCATCCTGATTACGGAAAGCGGCCCGGCCGAGCCCTTCTGCAACGTCGAGCGCAAGCTCTTCATCAAGGACTGAGACGGTGCATTACCTCGACGACACCAAGGCACTCCTGCGCCAGCTCATCGCCTATCCGACGGTTTCGCCGGACAGCAATCTGGAGCTGATCGAGTTCCTCGCCGGGCGGCTGGAGGCGGTCGGCGCGCGGGTCGACATCCACCGCGACGCGACCGGGGCGAAGGCCAATCTCTTCGCGACGCTCGGGCCGGACGTGGACGGCGGCATCCTTTTGTCGGGCCATTCCGACGTGGTGCCGGTGACCGACCAGAACTGGTCGACCGACCCGTTCGAGATGGTCGAGCGCGACGGCAAGCTCTACGGCCGCGGCACCTGCGACATGAAGGGCTTCATCGCCGCCGCGGTGGCGATGGCGCCGTTCTATGCCGAGAGGGTCAAGGACCGACCGGTCCATTTCGCCTTCACCCATGACGAGGAGACCGGCTGCCTCGGCGCGCAGGCGCTGGCGCAGATCCTTCGCGCGCAGGGCACCCGCCCCGGCGTCGCGATCATCGGCGAGCCGACCTCGATGCGGATCATCGAGGGCCACAAGGGCTGTTATGAATACTCGACCCATTTCACCGGGCTCGAAGGCCACGGCTCCGGCCCGGACCGCGGCGTCAACGCGGTCGAATACGCGGTGCGCTACGTCGCGCGGCTTCTGGAGCTGAAGGACCAGCTCAAGGCCCGCGCGCCGAAGGACAGCCGGTTCGAACCGCCCTGGACCACGATCAACACCGGCGCGCTCGTGGGCGGGGTCGCCCACAACGTCATCCCCGGCAAGGCGCGGATCGACTGGGAAATGCGCCCGGTCCAGAGCGGCGACGCCGATTTCGTGAAGGCTGACCTCCACGCCTTCTGCACCCACACGCTCCTGCCGGCGATGCGCGCGGTCTCGCCCGACGCCGACATCGTGACCGAGGTGATGGGCGAGGTCGACGGGCTGATCCCGGCAGACGAGAACGAGACCAAGGACATCCTGATGGAGCTCACCGGCGCCAACGGCGCCGACACCGTGCCCTTCGGGACCGAGGCCGGGATCTTCCAGAGCCTCGGCATGTCGGCCGTCGTCTGCGGGCCGGGCTCGATCGAGCAGGCGCACAAGCCCGACGAATACCTGGCCCTTGACCAGTTGACCGAATGTCTGGTGATGCTGGAGCGGCTGGGCGGCAAGCTCGCCGCGTAAGGGGGAGCGATGCAGACCACGACGGCAACGGACGGGTCGGGCAACGCGGCCTTCTGGCGCGCCGCGCCCTTCGTTTTCCTGCTGTTCTGGTCGGGAGGCTACAGCTTCGCCAAGCTCGGACTTGCGCATATCGAGCCCCTGACCATGCTGACGGTCCGCTACGGCCTGGCGGCGCTGGCGCTCCTGCCGTTCCTGCTGCGCCCGCGCCTGCGCTGGCCCGCGACGGCGCGGCACTGGGGGGCGCTGGCGCTCACCGGATTCCTCATACAGTGCGTCTATTTCGGCCTCGCCTACCTCGCGATGAAGCGCGGCATGAATGCCGGAACGACGGCGATCATCATGGCGCTGCAGCCGATCCTCGTCGCGGCGCTCGCGCCCCTCGTCACCGGCAAGCGCGGCGGGCGCTACCTCTGGGCCGGGCTGGCGCTCGGCTTCCTCGGTGTCCTCCTCGTCATCGTCTCGGGCGGGACGCTCGGCCCGAGCCCCTGGATCGCCGTCGCGCTGGCCTTCGCGGCGCTGCTCGGCATCACGCTCGCCACGCTTTTCGAGAAGTGGCACGGACTCCGGACCGATCCGGCGGTGGGCGGCGCCGTTCAATACGCAGTCGGCTTCGCGGTGCTCCTACCCGCCGCCTGGGCGACCGAGTCCATGGTCATCGACTGGCACCCGGAACTGGTGATCGCGCTCGCCTACCTCGTCATCGCCAATTCGATCATTTCGATCGGTCTCTACATCGCGCTGCTCCAGCGCGGCGACGCGACGCGGATCTCGGCACTCCTTTACCTCGTGCCGCCGCTCGCCATGCTCCTCGCCTGGGCGATCCTCGGAGAGGCGGTCACCCGACTCGCACTCGTAGGCTTTGCGCTCGCCGCCGCCGGAGTTTACATCGTCAACCGCCAGACAACGGGAGGATGAGCACCCCTTGAACGCCCAGACCGACGACATAACGCCCGGCGCCCGTGGCCGGTTCGAGCGCATGCACGCCGAGCTGCGCAACCGCATCTGCCTTCTCGATTACGCGCCCGGGACCCGGCTCTCGGAAGAGGCGCTCGCCGCCGAGTTCGGCGTCAGCAGGACACCGCTCCGCCGCGTGCTGGCAAGGCTCGAGGGCGAGGGGCTGGTGCAGTCGGTCCACGGCGTCGGCACCTTCGTGACAGATGTCGAGATCGA
This sequence comes from Albidovulum salinarum, assembly GCF_025673475.1. Lineage (NCBI taxonomy): Bacteria > Pseudomonadati > Pseudomonadota > Alphaproteobacteria > Rhodobacterales > Paracoccaceae > Albidovulum > Albidovulum salinarum. The sequence continues at coordinate 87,275 of NZ_JAOVQO010000011.1, forward strand.
CGAGCTGGGGCAAACCTACCGGCTCCGGCTCGAGCTCGCAGAGCTTACCGGCAAGCTCGACCCCGTGCCGCCCGGCCCCGAACTGATGACCGAGTTCGAAAAACTCCTCGTCCGGGCTCGGAAACTGAGCCGAGAGGCGGATCCGAAACCCTATGCCCAGCTCATCATGGACTTCTTCCTCGCGGCGCAGAGGCTGACCGCGAACGAGCCGCTGCGCGAGATCAACGAGCGGCTCTATGTGCGGACGACGCGGATCTGGCTGAAGTCGATCTTTGCCGCGCGGATCGACCTCGCCGAGGAGATGGCGGTCTTTACCCGCGAGGTCGAGGACGTCCTCGCCGCACTGAGGATCGGCGACCTGCATGCGGCGTCGCTGATCCAGCGCGCGCATATCTCGATGAGCTTCGAACGGATGCGGCGCGGGACCGCCGGCTGACCCCGGCAGCCGTCAGGCGCCCGCGAACCGGCCGAGCGCGCTCCGGAACGCCGCCGGGTCGACATTGCCGCCCGAGGCGACGACGATCACCGCCTCCCCCTCCACCGTGTCCGGCCGGAACAGCGCGACGGCGAGCGCGACCGCGCCTCCCGGCTCAAGCACGATGTGCAGCCGGCTGAAGGCCGCGACCATCGCCGCCAGCGCCTCCTCGTCGCTGACCGAAAGACCAGGCCCGGCAAGCCGGGCGAGAATCGGGAAGGTGAGCTGGCCCGGCGCGGGCGTCAGGATCGCGTCGCAGATCGAGCCCGAGCCGCGCTCGTTGCGCAGGATCTCCCCCGCCTCCAGCGAGCGTTTCACGTCGTCGAAGCCCTCCGGCTCCACGGTCCGCACCCTGAGGCCCGGTGCCTTCGCCTGAAGCGCCAGCGCGATCCCCGACGACAACCCGCCGCCGCCGCAGGGCACCAGAACGTCGGCCGCGCCGATCCCGGCTTCGGCCGCCTGCTCTGCGATCTCGAGCCCGGTCGTGCCCTGCCCGGCGATCACAAGCGGCTCGTCGAAGGGCTTGATCAGCGTCAGGCCGCGCGCCTCGGCGAGCGCCGCGCCAATCGCGTCGCGGTCACCGGTGGCGCGGTCGTAAAGCACGACCTCGGCGCCGAGGGCGCGGGTGTTGTCGATCTTCACCCGCGGCGCGTCCGCCGGCATCAGGATCACGCATGGGGCGCCGTGACGGCGCGCGGCGAGCGCCACGCCCTGCGCATGGTTGCCCGAGGAAAAGGCGATCACACCCTGCGTCCGCTCGTCGAGCGGCAGCGCCGAGACCGCCGACCAGCCGCCCCGGAACTTGAACGAGCCGGTCTGCTGCAGGCATTCCGCCTTGACGAAGACCCGCCGCCCGGCGACCTCGTCGAGAAACGGCGAACTGAGCAGCGGCGTCCGCACCGCCTCGCCCGCGAGCCGACCTGCGGCGGCCTCGATCATTTCGATGTTCATGCGGTCTTCTCCAGCCAGTGGCGGATCGCCGTGAGCGCCGCGGGTTCGTCGAGGAAGGGGACGTGGCCACGGTCCGGGACATCGGCGAAAACCATGTCGGGACGTCGGCGGCGCATTTCGGCCGTGGTCCCGCTCGAGAGGAGGTCCGAGTTCGCGCCCCGGATCAGCGCCAGCGGCAGGCCCGCCAGGGTGTCGAACAGCGGCCAGAGATCGGCGGGCGGCGCGTCGAAGGCGGCGAGGAAGCTTGTCCTCAGCTCGGGATCGTAGCGGATGTGAAGCCCCTCGGGCACCTCGGCATAGAGCCGTTCGGCGAAGGCGCGCCAGCGCGTCGCCGGAACGTCCACGAACTCCGGCATGTTGCGCGGCATCCGGGCGACGAGTTCGTCCATCGTCTTCGCGGCCGGGTGGCGGCCGACGTAGTCCTTGATCTTGTCGAGCCCGCTTCGCTCGATCGCCGGCCCGATGTCGACAAGGCAGAGACCGCGGAGCCGGTCGCGCGCCGTGGCCCCGAGCACCATGCCAATGAGCCCGCCGCGCGATGTGCCGATGAGCGCCACGCGGTCGAGCCCGAGATGGTCGAGCAGTTCGAGCGCATCCTTCGCCTCGCGCTCGACCGTATAGGTCGCGGCCCCGGTCCATTCCGACCCGCCCCGGCCGCGATAGTCGGCACGGATCAGCCGCACGTCGGGAAGGTGCGGCGCGAGGAAGTCGAAATCGGTCGAGGACCGCGTGAGCCCGGCGAGACAGAGGACCGGCAGGCCCCCGCCCTCGTCGCGATAGGAAAGCCGGGCGCCGTCGGAGGCGGTGAAATGCTGGAGGGTCATGCTGTGGCGAGATCCGGAATCTGGCTGAGGTCGGTGAGGATGTGATGCGGGCGTCCGGGCAGCCGGTCCACCGGCGCACCGGCCCGGTTGACCCAGGCGGTGCGGAAGCCGAAGGCCGCCGCCGCCGCCACGTCCCAGCCGTTCGAGGAGGCGAAGAGCACCTCGTCCGGGCGGCAGGCGAACCGCTCGGTCACCATCCGGTAGACCCGCGGATCGGGCTTGAAGACGCCGACGCTCTCGACCGAGAGCGTGTCGTCGAGAAACTCTCCGACACCCGCCGAGCGCACCGCGGCGGCGAGCATCTCGGGCGAGCCGTTCGAGAGGATCGCGGCGCCCTGCCCGGCCTGTTTCAGCCGGGCGAGCATCGCCGGCACCTCGGGGTAGGCGGCAAGCTCCCAGTAGAGCGCCAGAAGCCGTTCGCGCAGATCCGGATCGTCGAGACCGGCCGCCTCCAGCGCCCAGTCGAGACCGTCTTGCGTCACCGTCCAGAAATCGGTGTGCCGCCCCATCACCGCGCGGAGCCAGGTGTATTCGAGCTGCTTGCGCCGCCAGTCCTCGGCGAGCCTGGGCCAGAGCCCGGCCAGCGCCTCGCGCCCTGGCTCGGACGCGGCGACGCGGGCCGCGGCGCTCACGTCGAAGAGCGTGCCATAGGCGTCGAAGATGCAGACGGAGATTGTCATGGCCCTTCCTTTCACACGTCAGACTGGCGCGCGATGCGGCCCGGAGCAAGGGCGCAAATGCAGAGCTTCCGTCACGTCGGCCACCCGGACCGCCACGCCGCGAGCGGGTTGACCCAGATCACGTCGCGGGGAACGTCCGGGTGCCAAGCTGGCCGGCGAGCCGCGACGGGAGGGTCGGGAAATGGCTTCCGCCTTTGAAAAGCTGAAGGCCACGCTGGCCGATCTGCAGGACGAGATCGAACGCGACCTCGCCGAGCGCCGCGCCAATCTGCGTTATCGCTACGAGCGCGGCAGGGTCGTGTTCGAGCAGGACGTCCGCGCAAAGCACCGCGCCGCACGCGTGCGCCTGGGGGATTTCCTGCGCGCCGCGCGCCCCGCAGTGATCCTCTCGGCCCCGGTCGTCTATTCGCTGATCCTGCCGTTCGTGCTCATCGATCTCTGGGTCAGCCTCTACCAGGCGATCTGCTTTCCGGTCTACGGCATCCAGAAGGTCCGCCGCGCCGACCACATGGCCTTCGACCACCGTCACCTGGCCTATCTCAACGGGCTCCAGAAGCTGAACTGCCTCTATTGCAGCTATTGCAACGGCCTCGTGTCCTACATCCGCGAGGTGGCCGCACGGACCGAGCAGTACTGGTGCCCGATCAAGCATGCACGGCGGCTGGACGGGCCGCACGAGCACTATCCGGACTTCGTCGATTACGGCGACGCGGAGGCCTTCGGCAGCCAGTCGGCCCGGCTGCGGAAGGCGCTGCGCAAGTAGCCCGGCCGTGCCGGATCAGAGATTGTCCTGCTGCGGCATCCCGAGGACGTGGTAGCCGCCATCCACGCGGACGATTTCGCCGGTGGTGCAGGCGCCATAGTCCGACAGGAGATAGACCGCCGTGCCGCCGATCGCCTCGAGCGTCGCGTTGGCGCGCAGCGGCGCATTGGCCTCGGTATGGCGGAAGGTGGCCCGCGCGCCGCCGATCGCGGCCCCGGCCAACGTCTTCATCGGGCCGGGCGAGATCGCGTTGACGCGGATCTTCTGCGGCCCGAGATCGTTGGCGAGGTAGCGCGTGGCGCTTTCCAGCGCCGCCTTGGCGACGCCCATCACGTTGTAGTTCGGCGTCACCCGGTTCGACCCGCCATAGGTCAGCGTAACGAGGCTGCCGCCTTCGGGCATCAGCTCCGCCGCGCGCCGCGACACGTCGATGAACGAGAAGCAGGAGATGTCGAGCGACTGCTTGAAATTCGTCCGGCTGGTGTTGATGAACCGGCCCGTCAGCTCGTTCTTGTCGGAAAAGGCGATGGCGTGGACGAGGAAGTCCATCGTCCCCCAGCGGTCCTTCAGCGCCGCGAAACAGGCGGCGAGGCTGTCGTCGTTCGTCACGTCGACATCGACGAGGAAGTCCGAGCCCACCGAGGCCGCGAGCGGCTCCACCCGCTTGCCGAAGGCCTCGCCCTGGTAGGAAAAGGCCAGTTCCGCGCCCTCTGCCGCGAGCGCCGCGGCGATGCCCCAGGCGATCGACCGCTCGTTCGCGACACCCATGACGAGGCCGCGCTTGCCCTGCATCAGTCCGGCCATGTCACATCACCCGAGATATTTGCTCATCACGAGCGTTGCGTTGGTGCCGCCGAAGCCGAAGCTGTTCGACAGGACGCTGTCGAGCTTCACGCCCTCGCGCAGTTCGGTCACGATCTCGGCCGGGTCGAGGGCCGGGTCGAGGGTCGTGACGTTGGCCGAGGCGGCGATGAAGTCGCCGTTCATCATCAGGAGCGAATAGATCGCCTCATGCACCCCGGTGGCGCCGAGCGAATGGCCGGTGAGCGATTTCGTCGAGGCCGTGGGCGGAGTCGAGCCCTTGCCGAAGATCCGCCGGATCGCCTCCATCTCGGTCACGTCGCCGACCGGCGTCGAGGTGCCGTGCGAGTTGATGTAGTCGATCTTGCGCCCCTCGGGCAGCGTCGAGAGCGCGAGCCGCATCGAGCGTTCGCCGCCCTCGCCGGACGGAGCCACCATGTCGTAGCCGTCCGAGGTGGCCCCGTAGCCCGTGACCTCGCCGTAGATCTTGGCGCCGCGGGCGAGCGCGTGGCTGAGTTCCTCCAGCACCACGACTCCGCCGCCGCCGGCGATGACGAAGCCGTCGCGTGTGGCGTCATAGGTGCGCGACGCGGTTTCCGGCGCGTCGTTGTACTTCGACGACATCGCGCCCATCGCGTCGAAGAGGCACGACAGCGTCCAGTCAAGCTCCTCGCCGCCGCCGGCGAAGACGATGTCCTGCTTGCCCATCTGGATCAGCTCGGTGCCGTTGCCGATGCAATGGGCGCTGGTCGAGCAGGCCGAGGTGATCGAATAGTTCACGCCCTTGATCTTGAACGGCGTGGCGAGGCAGGCCGAGTTCGTCGACGACATGCAGCGGGTCACCATGAACGGCCCCATCCGCTTCGGCGCACCTTTCTCGATGACGATCCGGTGCGCCTCGAAGAAGTTCGAGGTGGACGGCCCGCCCGAGCCCATCACGAGGCCGGTGCGTTCGTTAGAGACGTCGCTTTCCTCGAGCCCGCTGTCGGCGATCGCCTGTTCCATGGCGAGGAAGTTGTAGGCCGCCCCCGGCCCCATGAAGCGCAGGTTGCGCTTGTCGATGTGATCCTCGAGCACGATTTGCGGCATGCCGTGAACCTGGCTGCGGAAACCGTGCTCGGCGTATTCCGGGGCGAACACGATGCCCGACTTGCCGGCGCGCAGGGACGCTTCCACCTCGGCGGCATTGTTGCCGATGGGCGAGACGATCCCGATCCCGGTGATGACGACGCGGCGCATAGGCGCACTCCTTTCTTGGGGGTCAGCTCGCCGAGAGCGCGACCTTCATGTCCTTCACGAGATAAATGGTCTCGCCATCCGCTTCAACGCGTCCGTCGGCCACGCCCATCGTCAGGCGGCGGGTCTGCACGGCCTTGGTGAAATCGACGTAGTAGCGGATCATCTTGCGGTCGGGCCGCACCATGCCGGTGAGCTTCACTTCGCCCACGCCGAGCGCATAGCCGCGACCTTCCCAGCCGCGCCAGCCGAGGTTGAACCCGGTGAGCTGCCAGAGCCCGTCGAGACCGAGGCAGCCCGGCATGATCGGGTTGCCGGGGAAGTGGCAGGAGAAGAACCAGAGGTCCGGCGTGATGTCGAATTCGGCAACAACATGACCCTTGCCGTGCTCGCCGCCATCGGCGGAGATGTCGGTGATCCGGTCCATCATCAGCATCGGCGGCTCGGGGAGCTGGGCGTTGCCCGGACCGAAGAGCTCGCCGCGCGCGCATTTGAGCAGCTCTTCCTTGTCGAAGCTCGTCGGATATCCGGCCATGCTGCCTGTCCCCATCTGGCAATTCCGTATCAGCCCCCTCTAACACCCGGTTCGGGCTCAGGGCAAGGGCGCTGGCTGGTGGGCGCAGGGCCGCGAAACCGATTGAAAACCGCGGCTCCCGCGGCCTATATATCCCTTTGCGAGGACGACTGGACCCGGACGGTTGCAATGGAGACACTTGCGGCGAAACGCGGAACGCGCTGGCTGGCGCGGGCGGGGCTGAGGCCGACGCGCCAACGGCTGTCGCTGGCGACGCTGCTCGTGGGCGACGGCAAGGACCGCCACGTCACCGCCGAGAGCCTGCATGCCGCCGCGAGTGCCGCGGGCGAGCCGGTCTCGCTGGCGACCGTGTACAACACGCTCCGCGCCTTCTGCGAGGCCGGGCTGATCAACGAGATCTCGGTGGACGGCTCGCGCAGCTATTTCGACACGCGGCTCGACGATCACCCGCACTTCTTCTGGGAGGAGGAGGGCCGGCTCGTCGACGCGCCGGTCGAGGATCTTGAGATCGCGAGGCTTCCGGACCTGCCCGAGGGCGCGGAACTGTCGCGGGTCGATGTGGTGATCCGGCTCAGGAAAAGCTGAGCGCGACCGGCTACCGGCACCTCCGACGGGTGCGCCCCTACGGAACGCATTGCGACGTCATTGCCTGAATCCGACGGCAGGGGTCTGGCGGAGTCAAGCCCTGCCGCCATAACGGCGCGTCCGCCCTACTCCACGCAGCGGCATCAGAAGCTCGCGGGACCGACCCGACAGGTTAGATCCGACACGCGAACATCGCTACTCGCGGTCGGGAAGGCGGATTTTCGCCGATCTGACAATGATTTCCCGAACAGCTCGGGGAACTTCGCACATCCGGCTGCGTTCATTCGCTGAGCGGCCGGGAAGTCTGCACATCGCGGGCTCGACGGGCGCCGAAAGTGACCTGAAAAGGAGATTATGATGTTCAGAACGCTTGCAGTGACCACCGGCATTGTCGGACTACTCGGTTCGGGTGCCGCGATGGCGATGGAGTCGACCGCTACCACGGATCTCAACCTGCGGATGGGTCCGGGTCCGAACTATATCGTCTCGGCCGTTATCCCCGCCAACGCCACGGTCGAGGTCGAAGGGTGCGTCGACGCCGCAAACTGGTGTCAGGTCACCTTCGACGGTCAAACCGGCTGGGCATACGGTGACTACCTGACGACGAAGGTCGGCGAAGAGATGGCGGTGCTCACCGTGGATCGCGCCAAGACGGAAGTCAAAACCGTTGTCCACGAGGACACGAGCGAACGTTCCGCCGCCATCGTCGGCGCGATGGGCGCCGTGGCCGGCGCGCTGATCGCCGGCCCTCCGGGCGCGGCCGTGGGCGCCGTCGCCGGAGCCGCGACCGGGGGCATGGCCGATCCGGGCGAAACCGTGACGACCTACGTCACCGAACATCCCGTCGAATATGTCTATCTGGACGGCGAAGTCGTCGTGGGCGCCGGTATTCCGGAGACCGTGACGATCCATCCGGTGCCGGAGAGCGAGTACTCCTACGCCTATGTGAACGGCGTGCCGGTGGTTCTGAACTCGGCCGACCGCACCATCGTCCACATCGTTCGCTGACGCCCCCCTCGTCGCGATACGGAAGGCGGCCCCCTCGCGGGGTCGCCTTTTCTTCATCGGCCGCGCAAGGTCAGAACCACTGGCCGGGCTCCATCAGCCCGAGGTCCATCAGCTGCTGCGAATGCCAGTCGAACCGGGCCGAGTTGTGCCATACGAAGCTTTCGATCTGGGCGGCCGACGCGGGATTGGTCTTCAGCGCCTTCGCCGTCCTGAACGAGGCGATTACCGCGGTCAGGTTGTTGTGCCACTCGCAGGCGTAGGTGTTGCACTCCTCGATGTTGAAGGTGTGATCATCGCGAAGCTGCAGCCCAGGCTGCGCGCGGAACAGCGCGATCCGGTCGATCTTGCGCCGGTCCCACGGGACGTGCTGCTCGAAGCGCCAGCGCAGGCCGCCAAAGAAGTCGAGCTGGCGGTCCTTCGGCCTTCCCGCCGCCGGGTCATGCCGCGAAAGCGCGTAGTAGCCCGACTGGTCGAGCATCGCCTCCTCGCGGCTGACCGCATTGGGGAACCGGCCGAGATCGGGCGCGTAGAGGTCGACGACGTAGCAAAGCATCGCGTCGCGGCGCTCCTCGGCATGGAAGGTCAGCAGTTCGCGGACCGACCGGTGCTCGCAGAACGGGAAGAACAGGTACTCGGCATTGTAGCAGTAGTAGAACCAGACGGTCGGCGGCGCGGCGGCGATGATCGCGTTCACGACCGGCGCGATCCCCTCGCCGGCGCGGCGCTCGTGGCGGACCCAGTGCGCCGCCGTCTCGGCCTCGGCCGGGATCTCGATGTCGGCAGAGAGGAACACGATGACCCCGGCGAAGCCCGCCTTCGCGTGGTGATCGACGGTCGAGGCAATCTCCACCGCGTCCTCGGCGAAGATCAGCGCGACGGGGCCGCGGGCGAGAAGCGGGCGGCCCCGGGAGAGGAAGTCGTTGAGCGAGGCGAAAATCATCGGCAGTCCCGTCCGGCATCGAAGCGGGCGCAGATTTGAGCAGGGGCGCGGCGAATGCAAGCCGCCCCGGCGATTGCGGGCGGACGCGGTTTGCGTTAGGAACCGCCGATCCCGCAGGAAGTCCGCCATGTCCGCGCCGAAGAAGCTCTACATCAAGACCTACGGCTGTCAGATGAACGTCTATGACAGCGAGCGCATGGCCGAGGCCATGGGCGCCGAGGGCTATGTCACGACCGAGGTGGCCGAAGAGGCCGACATGGTGCTTCTCAACACCTGCCACATCCGCGAGAAGGCCGCCGAGAAGGTCTATTCCGACCTCGGGCGCCTGCGTCCGCTGAAGCTCGCCAAGCCCGATCTGAAGATCGGCGTCGCGGGATGCGTCGCGCAGGCCGAAGGCGAGGAGATCCTGAAGCGGATGCCGCTCGTCGACCTCGTCGTCGGACCGCAGAGCTACCACCGCCTGCCGGCGATGGCGAAGGCGGCGGACGCCGGCGAGAAGACCGTCGACACCGACTTCCCCGAGGAGGACAAGTTCGATCACTTGCCCGAGCGGCCGAAGGCGGCGATGCGACCGACAGCGTTCCTTACCGTGCAGGAGGGCTGCGACAAGTTCTGCGCTTTCTGCGTGGTGCCCTATACCCGCGGCTCCGAGGTCTCGCGCCCGGCCGAGCGGATCATGAAAGAGGCGCGCGGCCTCGTCGAGAAGGGCGTGCGCGAGATCACGCTCCTTGGCCAGAACGTCAACGCCTATCACGGGGCCGGGCCTGACGGCGACTGGTCGCTCGCCCGGCTGGTACGGGAGCTCGCGAAGGTCGATGGGCTGGAGCGGATCCGCTACACCACCTCGCATCCGAATGACATGGAGGACGACCTCATCGCCGCCCATGGCGAGGAGGCCAAGCTCATGCCCTACCTGCACCTGCCGGTGCAGTCAGGTTCCGACCGCATCCTCAAGGCGATGGCGCGCAAGCACACGGCCGACGACTATCTGCGACTGATCGAGAAGATCCGCGCGGCGCGACCGGACATGATGATGTCGGGCGACTTCATCGTCGGCTTCCCCGGCGAGACGGATGCCGATTTCGACGCCACGATGGCGCTGATCCGCGCCGTCAACTACGGCATGGCCTATTCGTTCAAGTATTCCGCCCGTCCCGGCACGCCGGCGGCGGAAAAGCTCCCCGTCCCGGCCGAGATCGCCGACGCCCGGCTCCAGACGCTGCAGGCGCTGATCACCGGGCAGCAACGCGCGGCGCAAGAGGCGATGGTCGGACGCGAGGTCTCGGTGCTCTTCGAAAAGCCCGGACGGCTGAAGGGCCAGATGGTCGGCAAGTCCGACTATCTCCATGCCGTGCATGTCAGGACCGACGCGGCGCCGGGAGAGATCCGGCGGGTGAGAATCACCGCCTCCGCCCCGAATTCTCTCGCGGGCGAGATCGCGGCGGAGTGACCGGCGCATTGCCCCGGCAGGCGCGCCGGGAAACGCGGCGAAATATCCGGCTGAATCACGATGTGACACGGAATCTGTCACACTCGAACACATATTCGTCGTCAATACTTGCGTTAATGGAGAACCAGAGGCACCATTTGTAGAGGACCTCCAGTCAAAGGAGACTTGCTTGGGCATCAGCGCCTTGACCCCGCCGCCGCGTCCGGAAGACCTGCACGAGACCCTTCTGGAATTTTCCGACAATCGGCTCCTGATCGACCTGTGCGGCGAATTCGACCGCAATCTGGCACAGATCGAGCATCAGTTGGGGGTCCACATCCTGCGCCGCGGCAACCATGTCGCGGTGGTGGGAAGCGCCCAGGCGCGCGGCCTTGCCGCAGCGGTCCTCCAGACGCTCTACGGAAAGCTCGAAACCGGCCGCCCGATCGACGCGGGCGAGATCGACGCGGCGATCCGCATGGGCGAAGGCGCCACCGCGGTCCCGGCGAGCCTCGACGAGCAGCTCGAGATGTTCGCCGGCGGCAAGTTCGAGATCCGCACCCGCAAGAAGCAGATCGAACCCCGGACCGAGGCCCAGAAGGCCTATGTAAAGAACCTCTTCTCGCACGAGATGGCCTTCGGCATCGGCCCCGCGGGCACCGGCAAGACCTACCTCGCCGTCGCTGTCGGCGTTACCATGCTGATCGGCGGCCATGTCGACCGGATCATCCTGTCGCGCCCGGCCGTCGAGGCGGGCGAGCGGCTTGGCTTCCTGCCCGGTGACATGAAGGAGAAGGTCGACCCCTACATGCAGCCGCTCTACGACGCGCTGAACGACTTCCTTCCGGCCAAGCAGGTCATCAAGCTGATGGAGGAGAAGCGGATCGAGATCGCTCCTCTCGCCTTCATGCGTGGACGGACGCTGTCCAATGCCTTCGTGGTGCTCGACGAGGCGCAGAACGCCACCACCATGCAGATGAAGATGTTCCTCACCCGGCTTGGCGAGGGCAGCCGCATGGTGATCACCGGCGACCGCACCCAGATCGACCTGCCGCGCGGCACCGCCTCGGGCCTGACCGACGCCGAACGCATCCTTGCAGGGGTCGAGGGCGTGAGCTTCAACTACTTCACCGCGAAGGACGTTGTGCGCCACGCGCTTGTCGCGCGCATCATCGAGGCCTATGACCGCGACGATGGAGCCGCTGGTTGACACTTTGATCGAGGATTCGCGCTGGCATGCCGTCGGGCTCGCCGGGCTTGCGGAACGTGTGGCAAGGGCAAGCTTCGCCGAGCTTGGCCTGAGCGAGACCGGGTTCGAGATCAGCCTTCTCGGCTGCGACGACGCCCGCATCGCCGAGCTCAACGCCGATTTTCGCGGCAAGCCGAAGCCGACGAACGTGCTCTCTTGGCCCGCCGAGGAGCGCGCGGCCGAAGAGGACGGCGACCTGCCGGTGCCGCCCGAGCCGGGACCGGAGGGGATGGCCGAGGAGCTGGGCGACATCGCCATCGCTTGGGAGACCTGCGAGCGCGAGGCGGCCGAACAGGACAAGCCGCTGGCCGATCACGTCACCCATCTTCTGGTCCACGGCGTCCTGCATCTGCTCGGCTACGATCACGTCCGCGACGGCGATGCGGAACTGATGGAGTCGACTGAAATCCGAATCCTTGCAAAAATGGGTATCGCAAACCCATATGACTGAACCGGCCGCACTCGGCCGGGCAAACTGGAAAGGAACGATGGGCGACAGCTTAGACGGGTCTACCATGGCGCAGGACGCGCCCGACCCCTCCGACAGTAGCGGGCAACGCGGCTTTTTCGGCCGGATCATCGATGCCTTCTCTCCTCCTGAGACCGATGCCGACGCAGAGGCCGAACCTCGCGAGGCGGCCTCCAGCGCCGCCGCGAGCCCTCGGCTGCCCGGTCTTGGCAACCTGCGCCGGATGCGCGTCGAGGACGTCGCCATCCCCAAGGCCGAGATCGTCGCGGTCCCGGTGACCGCCTCGCTCGACGACGTCGTCGGCAATTTCCGCGAATCGGGCTTCTCGCGGCTACCGGTCTTCAAGGGCACGCTCGACAGCCCGCTCGGGCTCATCCACCTCAAGGATCTGGCGCTCGACCAGGCGTTCACCGAACCGAAACCGCGCTTCAACTTGCGCAAGATGCTGCGGCCGCTGCTCTACGCGCCGCCCTCGATGCCGATCGGGATTCTCCTCCAGAAGATGCAGTCGGAGCGCATCCACATGGCGCTGGTGATCGATGAATATGGCGGCGTCGACGGGCTGGTGACGATCGAGGACCTGATCGAGACCGTGATCGGCGAGATCGAGGACGAGCACGACACCTCCGAGGACGGGCTCTGGACCGAGGAGAAGCCTGGCCAGTACATTGTCCAGTCCCGCGCCCCGCTGCCGGAGTTCGAGGCGGCGATCGGCACAAAGCTCGCCACCGAGGAGGAAGAGGACGAGTTCGACACGCTCGGCGGCCTCGTCTTCATGCTCGCGGGCCGGGTTCCGGCGCGCGGCGAGGTGATCCCGCATGACAGCGGCGCCGAGTTCGAGGTGATCGACGCCGACCCGCGCCGTATCAAGCGGCTGCGCGTCCGCCTGCCGCAGGCCATGCCCTGACGATGATGACCCAGACCGGCCGCCAGTCCGGGCGCGCGGCCCGCCCCGATATCCGTCGCCTCGCCCTCGCCGCCCTGCTCGGCGCGGGCGTCGCCATGGGCCAGGCGCCGTGGGACCTCTGGTGGGTCGCGCTGCCCGCCCTCGGGGTTCTCACCGCGCTCATTGCCGCGGAACGGTGCGGGCCGCGGATGGTCTGGCTCGGCTGGATCGGCGGGGCGGGCTATTTCGCCGCGGGCCTCTTCTGGATCGTCGAGCCGTTCCAGATCGACGCCGCGCGCGACGGCTGGATGGCGCCCTTCGCGCTTGTCTTCATGGCCTTCGGCATGGCGCTTTTCTGGGCGCTCGCGGGCGGCGTCGCGGCGCTCGGGCGCGGCCCGGCGACCCGTGCCATCGGCTTCGCGCTCGGCCTTGCCGCGACCGACCTCCTGCGCGGCTACATCTTCACCGGCTTTCCCTGGGCGCTCGTCGGCCACATCTGGATCGGTACGCCGGTCATGCAGGCCGCGGCTTTCACCGGCCCGATCGGCTTGAGTGCGCTCGCGACCTTCGCCGCCGCGCTGCCGATGCTCGGCAGACGGCCCGCGACCCGCGCGGGCCTCGCCGCGCTCGCGGTTCTCGCCATCGGCGCGGTCTGGGCCGCGGGCGCCGTCCGCCTCGCGGCACCCGAGCCGCAGCGCGACCAGCCGATCCGGGTGCGGCTGATCCAGCCCAACGCCGCGCAGGCGCTGAAATGGCGCGGCGACATGTGGCGCATCTTTCTCGACCGCCAGATGGCGCAGACCGCCGAACCCGCCGCGGCGCCGCTCGACCTCGTGGTCTGGCCGGAGACCGCGGTGCCGTTCCTGCTCGACGATGCCGGCGGGCTCTTCGCGCGGATCGCGGAAGCCTCCGGCGGCGTGCCGGCGGCCGTCGGGATCCAGCGCGTCGAGGGAATGCGCTACTTCAACAGCCTCGCCGCCGCCGATGGCATGGGCGAGGTCCACGCGGTCTATGACAAGTGGCACCTCGTCCCCTTCGGCGAATACATTCCCTACGGCGACATGATGGCCGAGTTCGGCATCTCCGCTTTCGCCGCGCGCGAGGGCAACGGCTATTCCCCCGGCCCCGGCGCGCAGGTCATGGACCTCGGCCGGGCCGGCAAGGTGCTGCCGCTGATCTGCTACGAGGCGGTCTTCCCGCAGGATCTGCGCGCGGCGCCGGAGCGCGCCGACTGGGTGCTGCAGGTCACCAACGACGCCTGGTTCGGCAATGTCGCCGGCCCCTATCAGCATTATGCACAAGCACGCCTCCGCGCGGTGGAACAGGGCTTGCCGCTCCTGCGCGCGGCCAATACAGGCGTGACCGCGGTGATCGACGCCAAGGGCCGGGTGCTGGACAGCCTGCCTCTCAATACCGAGGGCGTGCTCGACACCGAGGTACCGGCGGCGCTGGCGCCGACGCCCTATGCGCGGACCGGCGATCTGCCGATGGCGATCCTCCTCGGGCTCGGACTTGTCGCGCTTGGTGCTGCGCGGCGCCGACAATCGGATTGACCGCGCGGGCACGTGGGGATAGGAAGTTCCGTCGAACCGTCACAACGGCTTCCTGGCGTGGCGGGGATCATCCCAATGGAGCACTTTCATGTCCCGTCAGAACTACATCTTTACCTCCGAGAGCGTGTCGGAGGGCCATCCGGACAAGGTCTGCGACCGGATTTCCGACGCCGTTCTCGACGCCTTCCTGACTGAAGAGCCGAACGCCCGCGTCGCCTGCGAGACCTTCGCCACCTCCGGCATGGTCGTGATCGGCGGGGAGGTCGGCCTGTCCGACCAGGAGCGTCTGAAGAACTACATGGGCCGGATCGGCCAGATCGCCCGCGACTGCATCCGCGACATCGGCTACGAGCAGGACAAGTTCCACTGGAACACCTGCCATGTGCTGAACTTCCTGCACGAGCAGTCGGCCCATATCGCGCAAGGCGTCGACCGCGACGGTGCCGGCGACCAGGGCATCATGTTCGGCTACGCGGTCGACGAGACGCCGGAACTGATGCCGGCGCCGATCCAGTATGCCCACGCGATCCTGCGCCGCCTCGCCGAGGCCCGCAAGTCCGGCGCCGAGCCGAGCCTGCGCCCCGACGCGAAGTCTCAGATCTCGCTGCGTTACGAGGGCGGCGTGCCGGTCGAGGTGACCTCGCTCGTGCTCTCGACCCAGCATGCCTACGAGAGCCAGACCTCCGACGACATCCGCGCCATCGTCGAGCCCTATATCCGCGAAGTGCTGCCCGCGGAGTGGCTGACCGAGAAGACCGAATGGTGGGTCAACCCGACCGGCACCTTCGTGATCGGCGGGCCGGACGGTGACGCCGGCCTCACCGGGCGCAAGATCATCGTCGACACCTATGGCGGCGCGGCCCCGCACGGCGGCGGCGCGTTCTCGGGCAAGGATCCGACCAAGGTAGACCGTTCGGCCGCCTATGCCGCGCGCTACCTCGCCAAGAACGTCGTCGCGGCCGGGCTCGCGCGGCGCTGCACGCTGCAGCTTTCCTACGCGATCGGTGTCGCCAAGCCCCTGTCGATCTATGTCGACACCCACGGCACCGGCGTGGTCGAGGAAGCTGCGATTGAGGCCGCGGTGGCGAAGGTCATGGACCTCACCCCGCGCGGCATCCGCAACCATCTCGACCTCAACAAGCCGATCTACCAGCGCACCGCCGCCTATGGCCATTTCGGCCGCGCGCCCGAGGCCGACGGCGGCTTCTCCTGGGAGAAGACCGATCTCGTCGAGGCGCTGAAGAAGGCCGTCTGATCGTCGCGCCGGCGGCACGCGCCGGGGGGTTTGCACCCCCGGCCCCCCGCAGGGTATTTTCGCAATGAAGAAGCAGCGGGCGGCCTTCGGGGTCGCCCGTCGTCTTTTGGGGCGGGGTCTTGACCTCGGGGGGCGGTTCTGACAGGGCGGGGCGTCACTTTCACGGGGGAATACCATGCCCAAGACCGATGTCTCCGGCCTGACCCAGCTTGGGGCCGCGACCGAGCTTCCCGCCTCGCCCGAGGCGGCGGTGCTGGAAAAGGTGCCGGCCGGCCATGCCGGCACCCGGTATGTCGTGCGCTTTACCGCGCCCGAGTTCACCTCGCTCTGCCCGATGACCGGCCAGCCCGACTTCGCCCATATCGTCATCGACTACATCCCTCGCGACTGGCTCGTGGAGAGCAAGAGCCTCAAGCTCTTCCTGCACTCGTTCCGCAACCACGGCGCCTTCCACGAGGATTGCTCGATCCATATCGCCAAGCGGCTCGTGGAGCTTCTCGATCCCGAGTGGCTCAGGATCGGCGCCTACTGGTATCCGCGCGGCGGCATTCCGATCGACGTCTTCTGGCAGACCGGTGCCGCGCCCGAGGGGGTCTGGATCCCGGATCAGGGTGTTTCGACCTATCGTGGGCGGGGCTGAGGAGTATCCGTCAGGCGCCCCGGCGCCCTTGACCGGCGGCGGAGAGAAGGCGTAGTCCCGCACCCATGAGCGACGAGACCCAGACCCCGCCCGAATGGCGCAATTTCTACGGCCGGATCCGGGGCAAGACGCTCCGGTCCAGCCAGAAGACCTATCTCAGCGAGGATCTCGACACGCTGCGCCCCGAGGGCGTGACGCGGGACGAGAACCCCGAGCGGCTGCCGATTGAGCCCGCCGCGCTTTTCGGCGACGACCGCCCGGTCTGGCTCGAGGTCGGGTTCGGCGGCGGCGAGCATCTGGTGCACATGGCCGCGCGCTATCCGGAAGTCGGGATCATCGGGGCCGAGCCCTTCATCAATGGCGTCGCGATGCTTCTGGGCAAGATCCGCGCGGCGGGCGTCACCAACCTCGCCGTCCATCCCGGCGATGCGCGCGACCTGATGGAGGTGCTGCCCGCGGCCTCGGTCGCGAAGGCCTTCCTCAACTATCCGGATCCCTGGCCGAAGCGCCGTCATCACCGCCGCCGCTTCGTCACCGCCGAGCATCTTCTGCCGCTCGCGCGGGTGCTGCGGCCGGGGGCGGAGTTCCGAGTCGCGACCGACATCCCAGACTATGTGCGCCAGACGCTGATCGAGGTGCCGAAGGCCGGGTTCGCGCTCGTCGCCTCGGTCGCGACGCCCTGGGAGGACTGGGTCTCGACCCGTTATGAGCAGAAGGCGCTGCGGGAGGGCCGGGTGCCGCATTACGTGACCTTCCGCAGGCTTTGAGGGCAGACGCCTCCGGCGGGGGTATTTTCGCAATGAAGATGCCCGGAGGCATGGACCGGCCGCGGGGCTTGCGCTATCAGCGGAACGATTTTCGCGAGGGAGAGAGCATGTCCGGCCACGGCGAACCGATACCGATGACCGCCCGCAAGTCCGGGCCGCTGAAGGGCGTGGCCGAGGTGCCGGGCGACAAGTCGATCTCGCACCGCGCGCTCATCCTCGGTGCGATGGCGGTGGGCGAGACCCGCGTGACCGGGTTGCTCGAGGGACAGGACGTGCTCGATACCGCCAAGGCGATGCGTGCCTTCGGCGCCGAGGTGACGCAGCTTGCCCCCGGCGAATGGTCGGTCCGGGGTGTCGGGGTCGGCGGCTTCGCCGAACCGGCCGAGGTGATCGACTGCGGCAATTCCGGCACCGGGGTGCGGCTGATCATGGGCTGCATGGCGACCTCGCCGATCACCGCGACCTTCACCGGCGACGCCTCCCTGCGCAAGCGACCGATGGGGCGGGTCACCGATCCTCTGGCGCTCTTCGGCGCGCGCGCCTATGGCCGCCAGGGCGGGCGGCTGCCGATGACGATCGTCGGCGCGGCCGAGCCGGTGCCGGTGCGCTACACCGTACCGATGCCCTCGGCGCAGGTGAAGTCCGCCGTGCTGCTCGCCGGGCTGAACGCGCCGGGCCAGACCGTGGTGATCGAGAAGGAGCCGACGCGGGATCATTCCGAGCGGATGCTCAGGGGCTTCGGCGCCGAGATCACGGTCGAGGATACCGACGAGGGCCGTGTCATCACCCTGACCGGCCAGCCGGAACTGAAGCCGCAGACCGTCGCGGTGCCGCGCGATCCGTCCTCGGCAGCCTTCCCGGTCTGCGCGGCGCTGATCGTCGAAGGCTCGGACATCCGGGTGCCGGGCGTCAGCCAGAACCCGACCCGCAACGGACTTTACACCACGCTCGTCGAGATGGGTGCCGATATCGCCTTCGAGAACCCGCGCGAGGAAGGCGGCGAGCCGGTCGCCGACCTGCGGGTGCGGTTCTCGGCGCTGAAGGGTATCGAGGTGCCGGAGGCGCGGGCCGCGAGCATGATCGACGAATACCCGATCCTCTCGGTCGTTGCCGCCTGTGCCGAGGGCACGACGGTGATGCGCGGCGTCAAGGAGTTGCGGGTGAAGGAGAGTGACCGGATCGACGCGATGGCGCGGGGCTTGGAGGCCTGCGGCGTGCGGGTCGAGGAGGAGGAGGACGTGCTCATCGTCCACGGCATGGGGCCGGGCGGGGTGCCGGGCGGCGCCACCGCGAAGACCCATATCGACCACCGGATCGCGATGTCCTTCCTGGTGCTCGGGCTCGCGGCGCAGAAGCCCGTGAGCGTGGATGACGGCTCGCCGATCGCGACCTCGTTCCCGGTCTTCGAGGGGCTGATGGCCGGCCTTGGCGCCGAGATCGTGCGGGCGGGCGCGTGATCTTTGCCGGCCCCTTATTTCATCCTTGAGGCGACGTAAGCCGTCGACCAAGAGTGACCTGATGCCTCGGCCATGGCAACGGCCTCCGTCACACGCCCGTCGCGCACCAGGAAACGCGCGAGGTCTGCCCTCAGATCGCGCATGACGATTTCGGTGTCGGACAGGCCCTCAAGTTGCTTCAGGGTGGCGAGGACACCGGGCACATCGCCGGCCGTGACCTGCGCCCTACCCAACGCACCAAGGGCCTTCGGCAGGTGATCGGGCGGAAGAAGGGCCAGGAAGGCCTCGACCTTCGGCTGGCTGGAAAAATACAGGGCCTCGACAGAGGCGGACACGGCTTGTTCCTGCCACAAGCGTTCCGTCAAATGCGCGAGACCTATCCGGGCCGCGTCGAAATCCAACGCGACGGAAGCGGCGATGATGCGGATTCTGTCGCCTCTGGCGATTCCTCTGTTGACCGCTTCAAACTGCCGCAAGTAGGCAAGCGCAAGGTCTATTTCGCCGCCGCGGGCGTACACCTCGGCAAGAATTTCGAGAACCCAGGATTCCTTCCACTGCCGTCCGCGCAACAACGGTTCATCTGCGATGGCGAGTGCGTCGGACAGACGACCCGCTTGGGCCATCTCCAGCGCGACCTTGGCCAGGGCTTCGGCCCGGTCGGTGCGGTCGGCAAAGCGCCGCACAAGGGCCAGCGCTGCATCCAGACCCTCAGTTTGCAGGACATGGGCAAGGGATACCTGGCCAATTCGGGTGGCGATATCGCGGTCAGGCACCTGCCGTAGCAGACCGAAGGCGGCATCGATCTGGCCGATGGCGATCAGGCCCTTTGCGGCGCTGAGGGAGAAGTCCTTGCGGTCATGCCAGCGCGCCGCCGCGATCTCGGCCTCGATACCGGAAACGTCATTGCCAAGGCCCAGTTGGTAGAGCCTGAAATCGGCCTCCTTTTCCGGATCGGTCTTGCGGTCATAGATATCGTCGATCATTTCGCGCAGGGCGGATATTGTATTCGGCGCGCGGCCGGGCTCGGGCATGCCGGAGAACCCCTGGCTAATGCCCAGTCCAAACAGCGCGAAACCCAGATCTGTCCGGGCCTGCCGCGGGTCGGCCGCGCGGGCGGTGACCGAGGGCCAAAGCAAGTCCAGCGTGGCAGCCCAGTCGTCGCGACCCGAAGTCTCCTGGAACATGGCGGTCACGATTAGGCCCGTGGCTGCGGCCCCGGCCTTTGGCGTGGCGAGCGACTGATCCAGCGCCATCTGGAAAACGCAATCTTGAGTGGGGGCGGAAAGGCAGGTCGGGTCGGCCTGAGCCGGGACGACGGAGAGAAGCAGCGCAACGATGGCGAGGTGGCCGAGCGGTGGAAGCTGTTCTCCGGGAACGCGCGAGCCGATCGCCGTATGCGGGGGATTGAAAAGGACGATCTTCATCAAAACACCTTGCAACCATGGCGCGAATAGAAACCGAGAGTGGACGGCGGTCAAGGTTTGACCTTGGCCGGGGGGCGGCTTAGAGGGAGGAAAACGCGGGGGGCGCAATGAGATTTACGGTGGCCATCGACGGGCCTGCGGCTTCGGGCAAGGGCACGATTGGCCGTGCCGTGGCGGCGCATTTCGGCTTTGCCCATCTCGACACCGGGCTGCTTTATCGTGCCGTGGGGGCCAAGGCGGGTCCGGAGGGCGATCCGGTGGCGGCGGCACGCGGTCTCGTGCCGGAAGATCTGCAGCGCGACGACTTGCGGTCGGCCGGGGCCGGTCAGGCCGCGAGCCGGGTCGCGGCGATCCCGGAAGTGCGCGCGGCGCTCGTCGCGTTCCAGAGAACCTTTGCCCGTCGTGACGGCGGCGCGGTGCTCGACGGCCGCGACATCGGCACCGTCATCTGCCCGGACGCCGAGGTGAAGCTCTACGTCATCGCCTCGGACGCGGTGCGCGCGCGCCGGCGCTGGCTGGAACTCAGCGCCAAGGGCGACCCGATCACCGAGGAGGAGGTGCTCGCCGACCTCAAGGCCCGCGACCGCCGCGATGCCGAGCGCGAGGCGGCGCCGATGCGCCCGGCCGAGGACGCGGTGGTGCTCGACACCACGGAAATGACGATCGAGGTCGCGGTCGCCCGCGCTTTGGCCGAGGTCGAGGCGAAGCTCGCCTGACCGCGCCTTTGCGCTGGCGGGGTCGGACCCCATATCGGACGCGGTACCCTTCGCAGGAACCGGAGCCGATACGCCCGTGTGGAAAACTGGCATACCATCGCGCATGATAGGGACGGCCTTGCTCGCCCTCGCGATTTTGTCTACGGCAATGCATGCGGAGGAGCGCCCAGAAACCGGCCTACTCTGGCGTCAGGGTGACCTGCCGGCGATCTTTCCGCTTCAGGTCAAGACGCTGCCCGGGAAAGACTATTTCCTTCTCCTCGTGGAGGTTGAAACCGGGACGAACCGGCTTGCCGCCAATCTTCGCGGCGGCGAATTCTTCCGGGTTCTTGTGCCGCCCGGACGCTACGCGCTTCATATCGCCTACGGCAGCGACTGGCTGGGCGAGGCGCAACTTTTCGGTGACGGCCCGGCGGCGGGGAGCATGATCCTGCGCGATCCCCTGAGCTTCGAGGTCAAGGGGCTCGGCCGCAAGTCGGGTCACATCGTGGATCTGCGTGGCGGCACCCACGCGTCCCCGGCTCTGGCCGGGCGCGAGGACTGGGCGCTCTGCCAGTCGCTGCGGCTCGATCCCGAGAGCCTCTTTTGGTTTCCACCAAAATGGCCGGTGCCGCGTTTCGAGCCCGACGGCGCGAGCTTGCGCCCGGTCCTGCCGCAAGACCTGCCCCCTCCGGTGCCGCGCTACGACGTCGTCGCCCGGTTCTGCCGCTGATCGGGGCCAAACGGGCGCGCGGCTCTTGCCTCATACCCCGGAACTCTCTATAGCGGCTCCAGTCAAAAAGGCGGTGGAAGCCAAAGACGAGCATACGGGCAGGGTCGGGAGAAATCCGCGGCCCTTATCGTTTGTTCGGCGCCTATGACGCCAACCAAAGACCGGCGGAGCCAACCGCATGGCCAGAAACACATGAAAAGGAACTGAACACGCATGTGCGCTAAAGCGACGATGGAGGAATTCGAAGCCCTCCTCAAGGAAAGCTTCGAGATCGACACGCCCGAGGAAGGGACCGTTGTCAAAGGCAAGGTCATCGCGATCGAAGCGGGCCAGGCCATCATCGATGTCGGCTACAAGATGGAAGGCCGCATTGATCTCAAGGAATTCGCCAACCCCGGCGAGCCGGCCGAAATCGCCGTCGGCGATGAAGTCGAGGTCTATCTCGACCGCGTCGAGAACGTCCGGGGCGAGGCTGTCATCAGCCGCGAGAAGGCCCGCCGCGAAGAGGCCTGGGACCGTCTCGAGAAGGCCTATGCCGACGAGCAGCGCGTCGACGGCGCGATCTTCGGCCGCGTCAAGGGCGGCTTCACCGTCGATCTCGGCGGCGCCGTTGCGTTCCTGCCCGGCTCGCAGGTCGACGTCCGTCCGGTCCGCGATGCCGGCCCGCTCATGGGCATGAAGCAGCCGTTCCAGATTCTCAAGATGGACCGCCGCCGCGGCAACATCGTCGTTTCGCGCCGCGCGATCCTCGAAGAGTCCCGCGCCGAGCAGCGCGCCGAGGTCATCGGCGCCCTGTCGGAAGGCCAGACCGTCGACGGCGTGGTCAAGAACATCACCGAATACGGTGCCTTCGTTGACCTCGGCGGCGTGGACGGCCTGCTCCATGTCACCGACATGGCGTGGCGCCGCGTGAACCACCCGAACGAGATCCTGAACATCGGCGAGACCGTCAAGGTCCAGGTGATCAAGATCAACAAGGAAACCCACCGCATCTCGCTCGGCATGAAGCAGCTTCTGTCCGATCCGTGGGATACCGTGGAAGCGAAGTTCCCGATCGGCTCGGTCCACAAGGGCCGCGTCACGAACATCACCGATTACGGTGCGTTCGTGGAGCTGGAAGCCGGCGTCGAGGGCCTCGTCCACGTCTCCGAGATGTCCTGGACCAAGAAGAACGTCCATCCGGGCAAGATCGTCTCGACCTCGCAGGAAGTCGACGTCATGGTGCTCGAGATCGACACTGCGAAGCGTCGCGTCTCGCTCGGCCTCAAGCAGACGATGCGCAACCCGTGGGAAGTCTTCTCGGAAACCCACCCGGTCAACACCGTCATCGAAGGCGAAGTCAAGAACATCACCGAATTCGGTCTGTTCATCGGCCTCGAGAACGACATCGACGGCATGGTGCACCTCTCCGACCTCAGCTGGGAACAGCGCGGCGAGGATGCGATCCAGAACTACCGCAAGGGCGACGTGGTCAAGGCCGCCGTCACCGAGGTCGACGTGGAGAAGGAGCGCATCTCGCTCTCGATCAAGGCGCTCGACGCCGACACGTTCTCCGATGCGGTTGACGGCGTGAAGCGCGGCTCGGTCATCACCACCACGGTCACCGCGATCGAGGATGGCGGCATCGAGGTCGAGTACAACGGCATGAAGTCCTTCATCCGCCGTTCGGACCTCGCCCGCGACCGCGCCGACCAGCGCCCCGAGCGCTTCCAGGTTGGCGACCATGTCGACGCCCGCGTGACCAACGTGGACTCGAAGACCCGCCGCCTCGGCCTGTCGATCAAGGCGCGCGAGATCGCCGAAGAGAAGGAAGCCGTGGAACAGTACGGCTCGTCCGACTCGGGCGCCTCGCTCGGCGACATCCTCGGCGCCGCGCTGAAGGGCAACAAGTAAGCATCGCTTTTGCGACGATAAGGAAAGGCCCCGCGGTTACCGCGGGGCCTTTTCGTTTCCGCCGGGCGACGGGCGCGCCGCCCCGCCGGGCGAATCACGGCGCGCGCGCCCACTCCGCGCCCGTCGTTATTCGGCATCCCTCCCTGCCGGTGACCGGGCTGTGGCTTCGCCTTGGCGGGCCCCGGTTGTTCAATTCTTGCCGAGCGGGCGGAAATGCTGCTTTTCCAAAGGCTTTCCTGTTTGTCGAGTCGCGCTTTCCGCCTATAGTTTCGGGCGAAGAAAACTGCGGCTGGCAACCAAGCCGGCACGCGAAGGGGGGTTCCGTATGATCCGGTCTGAACTGATCCAGAAGATTTCCGAGGAGAATCCACATCTCTTTCAGCGCGACGTCGAGAGGATCGTGAACACGATCTTCGAGGAGATCATCGAGGCGCTCGCCCGTGGCGACCGGGTCGAACTGCGCGGTTTCGGCGCGTTTTCGGTGAAGAAGCGCGACGCCCGTATCGGCCGCAACCCCCGCACCGGCGAGTCGGTCGAAGTCGAGGAGAAGCACGTGCCCTTCTTCAAGACCGGAAAGCTCTTGCGGGACCGGCTCAACGGGGGGTAAGGATCGCGCATGTTGCGCATGTTCCGCCTGATTTTTCTTGCCCTTCTGGCCATCGCCCTCGTAGCGGTTGCCTCGGCAAATCGTGACACGGTGACCCTGCGGCTCCTGCCGCAGGAACTCGACGCCTATCTCGGCTTCGGCTGGTCGGCGGAGTTGCCGTTGTTTCTCGTGATCTTCGCCGGCATCGTCGCCGGGCTCGGCATCGGTTTCGTCTGGGAATGGTTCCGCGAGGCCAAGCACCGCGCCGCCGCGAGCCAGCACAAGCGCGAGGCCGGACGGCTGGAGCGCGAGGTGTCCCGGCTCAAGGCCGCCAAGCCCGAGCCCGAGGACGAGGTGCTGGCGATTCTCGAAGGCAAGGGCGCGGCGCGCTGAGCGTATCCCCGCGCCCGACCGGAGCCGGAAACGACCGCATGGACCAGATCCGCGTGAAAATCTGCGGGCTTCGCGATAAAGCCCATGTCGAGGCCGCCGTGACGGCGGGGGCGGCCTACCTCGGCTTCGTTTTCTTCGCGAAATCGCCGCGCCATCTCGAAATTGCCGACGCTGCCCGGCTCGCCCTCGACGTGCCGCCTGGAGTGGCCAAGGTCGCGCTGACGGTGAACGCTACCGATGCCGAGCTCGACGCGATCACCGGCGCGGTGCCCCTCGACATGCTCCAGCTCCACGGCACCGAAAGTCCCGACCGCGTGGCCGAGGTCCGCGCGCGCTACGGCCTGCCGGTGATGAAGGCGGTGGGCGTCGCGGGTCCCGAGGATCTTGCCGCGCTCGATGCCTATGGCCGGGTGGCCGACCAGCTTCTGGTCGACGCCAAGCCGCCGAAAGGGGCGGCGCTTCCCGGCGGCAACGGGCTCGCCTTCGACTGGAGGCTCGTCGCGAAGAAATACTGGCCCTGTCCCTGGATGCTCGCGGGTGGACTCACCCCCCTGAACGTCGCCGAGGCGATCCGGCTCACCGGCGCGCGGCAGGTCGACGTGTCGTCAGGCGTGGAAAGCGCGCCGGGCGTCAAGGATGCCGAGCTGATCCGCGCCTTCATCGCCGCCGCCCGCGGCGCCGTCCCGGCATGACCCGCTTCCGCGAGGGCCGGCGCGAGGATGTCGTGGCGGTGATCGCGCTTCTCGCCGACGACGACTACGGCGCCGGGCGCGAGACCGCGCCGCTCGACGCCTATCTCGCCGCCTTCGATGCGATGCAGGCTGAGGGCACGAACCACCTGATCGTCGGAGAGCGGGACGGCCGCATCGTCGCGACCTATCAGATGACCTTCATCACCGGGCTCTCGCACCGCGCCACGCGCCGCGCCCAGGTCGAAAGCGTCCGTGTCGCCGCCGACCTGCGCGGCCAGGGGATCGGCCGGGCGATGATGGCGGATGCCGAGGCCCGCGCCCGCGCCGCCGGTTGCCGGATGATGCAGCTCACTACCCAGAAGGGCCGCAACCGGGCGCGGGAATTCTACGACCGGCTCGGCTTTACCCCATCCCACATTGGCTATAAACGCGAGTTGAGCCCCTGAAGGAGACGCGACGATGGCCGACGACCTGTTCAACAGCTTCATGAACGGACCCGACGAGCGGGGCCGCTTCGGCGATTTCGGCGGCCGCTTCGTCTCGGAAACGCTGATGCCGCTGATCCTCGATCTGCAGGCCGAGTACGAGAAGGCGAAGACCGACGCGAGCTTCTGGGCCGAGATGGACCATCTCTGGAAATACTATGTCGGCCGGCCTTCGCCCCTCTATTTCGCCGAGCGCCTGACGACGCATCTCGGCGGCGCGAAGGTCTACATGAAGCGCGACGAGTTGAACCATACCGGCGCGCACAAGATCAACAACGTCTTGGGCCAGATCATCCTTGCCCGCCGCATGGGCAAGACCCGGATCATCGCAGAGACCGGCGCCGGGCAGCACGGTGTGGCGACCGCGACGGTCTGCGCCAAGTTCGGGCTGAAGTGCATCGTTTACATGGGCGCGCATGACGTCGAGCGGCAGGCGCCGAACGTCTTCCGCATGCGCCTCCTCGGCGCCGAGGTCGTGCCGGTGACCTCTGGCCGCGGCACGCTCAAGGACGCGATGAACGACGCGCTTCGCGACTGGGTGACCAATGTCCGCGACACGTTCTACTGCATCGGCACGGTCGCCGGTCCCCATCCCTACCCGGCGATGGTCCGCGACTTCCAGTCGATCATCGGCAAGGAGGTGCGCTGGCAACTCGTCGAGCAGGAGGGCGAAGGCCGGCTTCCCGACACTGTCATCGCCGCGATCGGCGGCGGCTCGAACGCGATGGGGCTCTTCTTCCCGTTCCTCGACGATCCGTCGGTCAACATCATCGGCGTCGAAGCGGGCGGCAAGGGCGTCGACGAGCGGATGGAGCACTGCGCCTCGCTCACCGGCGGGCGGCCCGGCGTTCTGCACGGCAACCGGACCTACCTCTTGCAGGACGAGGACGGCCAGATCCTCGAGGGCTTCTCGATCTCGGCGGGCCTCGACTATCCCGGCATCGGCCCCGAGCACGCCTGGCTGCACGAGACCGGCCGCGCGAAATATGTCGCGATCACCGACAAGGAGGCGCTGGAGGCGTTCCAGCTTAGCTGCGCGCTCGAAGGGATCATCCCGGCGCTGGAGCCCTCCCACGCGCTCGCCCATGTGATGAAGATCGCTCCGACGCTGCCCAAGGACCACATCATCGTGATGAACATGTGCGGCCGCGGCGACAAGGACATCTTCGCGGTCGCAAAGCACCTCGGGTTCGACATCAAGACCTGACCCGGGCGGGTGATTCCCGCGCACGAACGTCTCTCGCCGGCCCGGCCCTGCCGTGGCCGGCGTTTTTCTGCCAGCCGTCCTTGCGTTGAAATCACACCGTTTTTTCGGCGGACTCCGCGCCCAGCGCGATGATCGGCAGCGGACCGCCGACCGTGTGAAACGGCGTGGCACATTCTCGACAAAAAGTCATTGTATGCGTTGACCGCAACAGCGGCGCCTTCCAGCCAGGACTGTCCCGAATGGAGGGTCAAACGAGGCACGAACAACCTGTCGATCAGGAGGACGCGATCTTGAAGCACTTGTTGACACTTGCAGTCGCACTAACGCTTGGCGCCACCATGAGCCACGCCGAGGGCGCGATGGAACAGGGACTCATCGATGACGATGACGCCATCCTCGAGGCGGACGATTCCAGCGTGGATGGGTCCGGCTCGGCGGAAACGGACGCGGACGGGTCAGGTGGCTTCGTTCTCGCGCAGACCGATCGCCACAAGGGCGGCGGCGAGAGCGACTCGGACGGATCGGACGACGGCGATGACGACGACGGCGACGATTCCGACGATGACGGGGACGATTCAGACGACGATGGCGACGATTCCGACGGCGGTGACGATTCCGACGGCCGTGACGATTCCGACGATTGAGCTTGCGACGGTGGCGCGGATCTGACCGGTCCGCGCCCGCCTTGCCACTGTCTCGCCCCCTCCTAGCCCAGCGCGTAAGTGCTGAGCACCGAGAGCGGCAGGACTTCCAGAGCGCGCGCATGGGTGGCGGCAAGCCGCACTTTCGGCGCGCAGCCCTCGTCATGCGCCTGGGCGAAGCGTACCGCGCAGAGGCACCACGAATCGCCCGGCTTCAGCCCCGCGAAGCGCAACTCCGGGCGCGGAGTCGTCAGGTCGTTGCCGACGTATTTCGAGAAGGCGAGGAACTCCGCGGTCATCACCACGCAGACCGTGTGGCTGCCGCGATCCTCGACACAGGTATTGCAGTGCCCGTCGCGGAAGAACCCGGTCAGGGGCGCGGTTGAGCAGGGTTCGAGCGGACCGCCAAGGACGTTGAGAGAAGGCATCGGCTCTACCATGGCAGGCTCTCCGGTTCGGGTGGCCGCCAGTCGATCCAGCGGCCGTGAAAGTCGGCGCGGCCGACATAGTGGCGCTGCCCGCCCGGCCACAACGTCATCGACAGCCCGGCGCCCGGGGCGCGGCCATCCGCCTCCATCGCGACGAGCGCAAGCGGCGCTTCAGAACTGCTGCTTCGGCCGGCGGCGGCCAACAAAGCGGTACCGCGAGCGCGCGCGGCCTTGGGGAAATACTGCCATGCCACCGTATGGAACACCATATGCAGCCGCCCTTCGACAGGCGTCGCAAGGCGGCGTTCGAGGAAGTCGATCGCGTCCGCCCGCTCGACCCGAAGCCGCAGCCGGGCTGCCTCTTCAAGCGCCGCGCGCATCCGCTCCAGCCGCGCCGGCTGGTCGGGCCAGATGAACGAGAGCAGCCGTGTTCGCTCCGTCACCGGATCAGGCGGCGCGAGATCGGCGCCGGCGCGGCCGGCGACATGCAGAAGAACGTCCTCAGGCAGAGCGCCGCGCCAGTCCGGGCTCAGCCGCACCGGCGCGCCTTGCGGCCCGAACCACCGGCCACCGACGCAGAGCGCGTAGCGGTCCAGCAAGAGGTTCAGCCCGGCGCTGGCGCCAAGCTCGCTCAGTTCCAGCGGCAGCCCGGTCCGGGCGGCAAGCCAACGCGCCGCGGCGATGAGAAAGGCCGAACGGCCGACCTCGTTGGTCTGCGGCGCATAGTCGAGCCGGCGGTCGATCCAGGCCTCTTCAGCGACCACCGCCGCGCCGATGGCGGCCCAAAGCGCATCGTCTGCCGCCCCTGCCGGCGGATATAGCGCGGCAAGGCCCGGCGCCCGCCGCTCCAGCACCAGCCCGTGCAGCGCGCCGGTCAGGCGCAGGGGCACCGATGCGCCACGCGACGTCGGATCCCCCTGCCAATTCGCGATCCGCGCGGCGACGCGACCCTCCGGCAGACCGCGCGCGGCGATGAGGTCGAGCAGTCGGGCGGTGAACGGCGATCCGAGCGCGGCGCAGTTCACCGCCTGCTCCCGGAATGCCGCGCGCCAGTTCACCTGAACCGGTCCATGAGGCGCTGGAGCGGGGAGCGGGTATCCTCCTCCGGCGCGGGTTCGGCCGCCTTCGCCGGCGCTTCCGGCTTCGCCGTGCTGTCCGCGCGCCCCGAGGATCGCGGCGGCGCGGTCCTGAGCGACACCGCGTTCATGAACCGCGTCGCGTCGCCGGCGGCAAGCGCCGCCGCCCCGTCCGAGATCCCGCGCATGAGGTCGTCGAGCCAGCCCGCCTCGGCCTTGGCGAAGTCCGACAGCACATAGGGAGAAACGCGGTCCTTGTGGCCCGGATGGCCGATGCCGAGCCGCACCCGCTCATAGCCCTCGCCGATGTGCTGGTGGAGCGACCTGAGCCCGTTGTGCCCGGCATGGCCGCCACCGGTCTTCACCCGGACCTTGCCGGGCGCGAGGTCGAGCTCGTCGTGAAAGACGGTGACGTCGCCGGGTTCAAGCTTGTAGAACCGCATCGCTTCCCCGACCGACTGGCCGGACAGGTTCATGAAGGTCCCGGGCTTCAGGAGCGCCACCCGCTCGGTCCCGAGCCGGCCTTCGCTCACCAGCCCCTGGAACTTCGCCCGCCACGGGCCGAAACCGTGATCCGCGGCGATCCGGTCGACCGCCATGAAGCCGATATTGTGGCGGTTGCCCGCATATTTCTGGCCCGGATTGCCGAGCCCGACGAAGAGCCGCATCTCGCCCCCATTAACTGCGCGGCCACCCTAGAGCCGAGCCCCGACCGGCGCAACCGCGCCCCCGGCCGCCGGATCACGCATAGAGGGACCGGACGACACCCCGGCGGGGCTCGGGAAAGCGCGCCGCCGCCCCTTCATCCTGCCCCAGGTATGCCCGCCGGCGGCGGGCCGCCACGAGGGCACGCCGCACAAGGTTACAAACGAAAACGCGGGACCCGAGGGCCCCGCGCTGACTGTATCGCGATGGACGGAGGATTACTCCTCGTCGCCCTCTTCGACTTCCTCGCCTTCCTCGGCATCGGTCGACCGCAGGCCCGAGGGCGCCGCGATGTTGGCGATGACGAAGTTGCGCTGGATCGTCGGCTTCGCACCCTTCGGCAGCTCGATGTCGTTGATGTGGATGACATCGCCGATGTCGCGGCCCGAGAGGTCGACGGTGATGTGATCGGGGATATCGCCCGCGGTCACTTCCAGCTCGACTTCCGGACGCACCACCACGAGCGTGCCGCCCTTGCGGAAGCCCGGCGCCTTGTCCTGGTTCACGAAGTCGACGTGGATGTAGAGGCTGATCCGCGAGGTGCGCTTCAGCCGCATCAGGTCGAGATGGGTCGGCAGGTCCTTCACGACATCGCGCTGGACGTTGCGGCAGATCACGCGGACGTCTTCTTCGCCCTCGACCTTGAGGTTGAAGAGCGTCTGCAGGAACCGGCCCTGCTTCAGCTTCTTGAGAAGCATGTGATAGTTGACGTTGATAGCGATCGGATCCTTGCCGCCGCCATAAACGATGCCGGGTACGTTGCCCTCACGACGAGCTTGACGAGCGGCCCCCTTGCCTGTCCCCGTCCGTACCTCGGCGATAAGATCGGGGATCTCACCAGCCATTGGTCTCTCCATAGGTTAAAAGGGCATCCTCCAAGGGTGCATGCCCATGAAGCGGGGCGTATAGACGGGATCGGCCGCGAAGGAAAGCGGATTCTTGACCCCCTGCCCTCACGCGAAACCGTCGAGGAACCCCTTCGGGATCATCAGGTTGTGGCGGCCGAGCCTTGTCACCGCGGTCTCGCCGCAAAGCGCCATCGAGGTGTCGAGCTCCTTGTGGATCACCTGAAGTGCCTTCTTCACCCCCGCCTCGCCCATCGCCCCGAGCCCGTAGACGAAGGCCCGCCCGATCATCACGCCCTTCGCGCCGAGCGCCACCGCCTTGAGCACGTCCTGGCCCGAGCGGATGCCGCCGTCCATCCAGATCTCGGTCTTGCCTCCGACCGCCGCGGCGATCTCCGGCAGCATCCGGATCGACGACAGCGCACCGTCGAGCTGGCGTCCGCCGTGGTTCGACACCACGATCGCGTCGGCACCCAGCGCCGCGGCGCGCTCGGCATCCTCGGGCTCCATCACGCCCTTCAGGATCACCTTGCCGCCCCACATGTCCATGAGCTTGCGGATCTTGTCCCAGTTGAGGGCGTGGTCGAACTTCTCGGCCGTCCAGGCCGAGAGCGAGGCAGGATCGCTCACGCCTTCGACATGACCGACGATATTGCCGAAGAACCGCCGCCTGGTGCCCAGCATCTCCAGCCCCCAGCTCCATTTGGTGGCGAGATTCAACATCGTCGGGATCGTCAGCTTCGGCGGGGCGGAAAGGCCGTTCTTGAGGTCTCGGTGGCGCTGGCCGAGGATCTGAAGGTCGACGGTGATCACCAGCGCCGAACAGCCCGCCGCCTTCGCCCTGTCGATGATCCGGCGATTGAAGTCGTCGTCGTTGAGCGTGTAGATCTGGAACCAGAACGGCTTTTCGACATGGGCGGCCACGTCCTCGATCGAGCAGATCGACATGGTCGAGAGCGTGAAGGGCACACCGAACTTTTCCGCCGCCCGCGCCGCCTTGATCTCGCCATCGGCGTTCTGCATCCCCGTCAGCCCGACCGGCGCCAGCGCGACCGGCATCGTCACGCGCTGGCCCGCCATCTCGGTCGCGGTCGAACGCCCGGTCATGTCGACCGCGATCCGCTGCCGGAGCCGGATCTGGGCGAAATCCGAGGAATTCTCGCGGAAGGTCTGCTCGGTCCAACTGCCCGACTCCGCGTAATCGTAGAACATCCGCGGCACCCGGCGCCGATAGAGACGCTTCAGATCGTCGATGCAGGTGATCACGGGCATGGCGGCCTCCGATTGGATTGGTTATTTTTCTTTACCAATTTATCGAGCGGCTGACAACCCGCTTCCGGCTTGCGCTTCGGCGCGTCGCCCTGTGCACTGGCTTCCGGAAGCACGGTACACGGAGACGATCCTCTGGGCCTTTCTGACCAGCCTCGCCGAGGGGCCGACGACCGACGTCGGCGCGATCGCCCGGCGCAGGTCAGAGCATGTGCCAGCTGCCGATCAGCGCCGCCTGCCCGTGCCGCACCCCGCCGCGGTCGACGACGTTCCACAGGACCGTCCGCGCGATCCGGAACCGCTGTCCGGTCGCGGAAATGCGGATCCCCTCGTAATCGTCGATCCAGCCCTTTTCGAGCGCCGCTGCGAGCAGCCGGGAGCGGTCGCCCTGGATCGCCGGGTCGGCCTCGGCCGAGTGGCGCGAGGGCAGGCGCGTGAAGCGCGCCCAATCCAGTTTCCAGAGTGCGAGCGCGGCGGCATTGGCGTAGTAGAAGACCGGATCGGCCTCGGTCCCGTGCGCGACGATGGGATCGGGCAGCCGGAACAACGCCTCGGCCAGCGCCGGACCGTCGAGGCCCGGCACGAGGTCGCGTCCGGTCAGGCGCCGGAAACTGTCGACAAGAAGCGCGCTGTAGGCGGCGACCTCGGAGCGCCGGAACGGTTCCGCCGCCTCAGGCGGCATGCGCGCCCGCGGCAAGCCCTTCGACGAAGGCGAGGATTTCGGGCACCGGCTTGCCCTCGCCCACCATCTTGACGATGGCCGAGCCGACGACGGCGCCGTCCGCGACCGAAGCGATCGCCTGCGCCGTCTCGGGCGAGCGGATGCCGAAGCCGACGATGACCGGCAGGTCGGTCGCGGCCTTGATCCGTGCCACTTCCGGACCGACATCGCCCGCCTCGGCCGCCGCCGCGCCGGTGATCCCGGTGATCGAGACGTAGTAGACGAAGCCGGACGTGTTCTGCAGCACCTTCGGCAGCCGCCGGTCATCGGTCGTCGGCGTGGCGAGCCGGATGAAGTTCATCCCCGCCTTCTGCGCCGGGATACAGAGCTCGTCGTCCTCCTCCGGCGGCAGGTCGACGACGATCAGGCCATCGACCCCGGCCGCCTTCGCATCGACGAGGAACTTGTCCACGCCGCGCGAATAGATCGGGTTGTAGTAGCCCATCATCACGATCGGCGTCTCGTCGTCGCCCTTGCGGAACTCCGCCACCATGTCGAGCGTCTTCTGCAGTGTCTGCCCGCCCTCGAGCGCGCGCTGGCCCGCGAGCTGGATCGTCGGCCCATCGGCCATCGGATCGGTGAAGGGCATGCCGAGCTCGATCACGTCGACGCCGGCGCCAGGCAGGCCTTTCATCAACGCGAGCGAGGTCTCGAGGTCCGGATCGCCCCCCATGATATAGGCCACGAAAGCCTTCTTTCCGGAGGCTTTCAGGGCGGCGAACCTGGCGTCGATGCGTGTCATGGGCGTCCCTTTCTCGGTATCGCCCCGATGTGCAGAAACGCGCGGGGAAAATCAATGGCCAGCTTACCCTTGGGTGCGTCTCATCCGGCCGGCGGGACCGAGCTGCCTTCCT
Organism: Albidovulum salinarum; assembly: GCF_025673475.1. Taxonomy (NCBI): domain Bacteria; kingdom Pseudomonadati; phylum Pseudomonadota; class Alphaproteobacteria; order Rhodobacterales; family Paracoccaceae; genus Albidovulum; species Albidovulum salinarum. The sequence goes on from NZ_JAOVQO010000011.1 coordinate 120,425, forward strand.
CCTGGCCTGCGGCCGGCAGCGAGTAATGCGCCTGAACCGCCCGCCACGCGCCATCCTCGCGCTGAAGCACATAGGTCACCCGCGCCGGCAGGGTCATGTCCTGGCCGCCCGCCGTGATCTCGAACGCGCCGTCGGACGACACCCAGGCGATGTCGCCGGCGGCGGAGACCGCGGGGTTGAACAGCTTGATCGCTATGGCGTCGGTCTGCGCCCAGTCGCGCTTGACCTGGGCCTCGATGGCGGCGGGCCCGACCGGCTTTTCGTCCGCGCCGGTGCCGAACACCGTCACGTCCGGGTCCGTCCCGAAACAGGCCATGAGCTCCTTCAGGTTCCGTTTTGCATAGTGTTCGGAAATCGCCGCGATCACTTGCTTGATGTCGGCTTCCGTCTTCCCATCGGCTTTCATCTTCACGTCCCCCTGTCAGGCCGGTCTGGCCGGCATTCTCCCAGATGAAAAGGCTCCGTGCGCCGGAGTTTAACCGGAATTGCCGATTCTCTTGTTCGGAAATTAGTCGCTCGCGACGGGCGAGGGTCAGCGGCCGACGCTGGTGAACTCTTCGCGGGGATCAGGACCAATACCCAGCCAGCCTGCGGTCACCTCGGCGAGATGTTCGCGCAGGCGCGATTTCTCATCCGAGCCTTCAAGCGAGGCGGTGATGAGGTCCGCGCCGACATGGGCTGCCAGATCGGCATCGACCTCCGCCGGTTCGGTGAGCGCCGCACCGGTGTCCGCATCCACCGCCCGGATCGAATAATGGATGTTGTAGACAGCGGAGGGAGCATTCACCATCGCGATCGGTGTGACCCCGTGGAACTCCCTGAGCACCACCTCGAGCTTGACCGGTCGATCTCCGACGAGGCCCGTCGTGCCTGCCGCGATGCCGTCATTGAGGATAGCCGAAACCTGCGCGCGACGATCGCCGTCGGGATCGCCATGCCAGACAATATCGGCAGGCGGCATGAGGAGGTTTTCGTCGCTGACGGTCAGTTTCTCGGGGATCAGGACATCGACCTCGTGGACATGCCAGGTCCGCGTCACCTCCGCGTCGAGCGGTGCGGCGTAGTCAGTGGACCAGTGCGTCGCGCAACCGGTCAACACGAGGCAGGCAATCAGGGGTTTCAACCAGCTCATCGGATCCTCACTCACAACACGTTCAATGCCCACCGGGATCGGTGCCGGCCAGAACGAGGGCACCGTGGCCCAGTTTGACTGTGCATTCAACCAGCCGACTGTATTCACCTGCGTTAAAGGCAAAACGCTTGCCGAAATGTTGACCGGATGGCCACACTATCGGGCCCGAAGGGAGCCCGCGGCAGCATTGAGCGGAACCGAGGTTCATGCGAGGATGGCCGAGGGAGGCGCCATGCCGGTGATCCGCTTCACCGCCAATCTTGTCCGACACCGTCCGGTGCCCGAGATCACCGCCGGCGGCGCCTCGGTGCGCGAGGCGCTCGAGGAGGCCTGGGCGGGCGATCCGCTGCTGCGCTCCTACATCCTCGACGAGCAGGGGCGGCTTCGTAAACATGTCAACGTCTTCGTTGACGGCGAGATGGTCACCGACCGGCTGCGGCTGTCCGACCCGGTGGCGCCGGGGGCCGAGATCTACGTTCTGCAAGCACTTTCAGGAGGATGACAGATGGACCGGCTCTGGGTGGGTACGCGCAAGGGGCTTTTCCGGTTCGTGGCCGATGGCACGGGCTGGCGCCAGGACGGCCCGCCCGCCTTCCTCGCCGCGCCGGTGAGCCAACTGCTCGAAGACAAGCGTGACGGCGCGATCTATGTCGCGCTGAACCACGGCCATTTCGGCTGCAAGCTGCACCGCTCCGACGATGACGGCCGGAGCTGGGCGGAACTGCCCTGCCCCGCCTATCCCGCCTCGGACGCGCCCGACGCCCCGGCGCTCGAGATGATCTGGGCACTTGCGCCCGCGGGCGCCGACCGGCCCGGCGAGCTCTGGACCGGCACGCTGCCCGGCGGGCTCTTCCACAGCGCCGACCGCGGCGAAAGTTGGCGCCTGGTCGAGAGCCTCTGGGACGTGCCGCAGCGGGCGAAATGGTTCGGCGGCGGCTATGACCACCCCGGCATCCACTCGATCCTCGTCGATCCGCGCGACAGCGACCGGATCGTCCTTGGTGTCTCTTGCGGCGGGGTCTGGCTGACCGAGGACGCCGGCGTGACATGGCAGCAGGGCGGCCACGGCCTGCGCGCCGATTTTCTGCCGCCTGACCAGGCCACGGATCCCACGAGCCAGGACCCCCATCTCATCGCCCATTCCGCCGCCGATCCCGACCGGATCTGGTGCCAGCACCATTGCGGAATCTTCTCCTCGAAGGATGGCGGCCGGACCTTCGCCGAACACAGCGCCAATGCCCGCCCCTCCGCCTTTGGTTTCGCCGTCGCGGTCCACCCCGCGCGGCCCGACCACGCCTGGTTCGCACCGGGCGTGAAGGACGAATGCCGGGTGCCGGTCGACGGCAGGCTGGTCGTCACCCGCACCACCGATGGCGGCGCCACATTCGACGCGCTCTCGGCCGGCCTGCCGCAGGACAATGCCTATGACCTCATCTACCGCCACGCGCTCGTCGTCGACGACAGCGGCAAGCGGCTCGCGATGGGGTCCACCACCGGCAATCTCTGGACCTCGGCCGATGGCGGCGATAGCTGGTCGCTCGTCTCGGCAAACCTGCCGCCGATCGCGCAACTCGCCTTCGCCTGACCCTGCGGGGCTTGACCGCGGCGACCCTTCCCCCGTAGATGCGCCCGACCTTAAAGGAGGGCGCGCAAATGGGCTTCAGGATGGGCATCGTCGGTCTGCCGAACGTGGGCAAGTCGACGCTCTTCAACGCGCTGACCCGCACCGCCGCGGCGCAGGCCGCGAACTTCCCCTTTTGCACGATCGAGCCCAATGTCGGCGAGGTCGCGGTGCCCGACGCGCGGCTCGACAAGCTTGCCGCCATCGCCGGCTCCAAGCAGATCATCCCGACCCGGATCACCTTCGTCGATATCGCCGGCCTCGTCCGCGGCGCCTCGAAGGGGGAAGGTCTCGGCAACCAGTTCCTCGCCAACATCCGCGAGGTCGATGCCATCGCCCATGTGGTCCGCTGCTTCGAGGACGGCGACGTCACCCATGTCGAGGGCCGCATCGACCCGATCGCCGATGCCGAGACGATCGAGACCGAGCTGATGATCGCCGACATGGAATCGATCGAACGCCGGCTCGCCAACATCGCCCGCAAGATCAAGGGCGGCGACAAGGAGGCGGTGGCACAGGAACGGCTGATGAAGCAGGCGCTGGCCTCGCTCGAGGCCGGCAAGCCGGCCCGCACCGTGCAGGTCTCCGAGGAGGACGCGAAGGCCTGGGCCATGCTCCAGCTCCTGACCTCGAAGCCCGTGCTCTTCGTCTGCAACGTCGAGGAAGCCTCGGCCGCCACCGGCAACAGCCAGTCCGCCCGCGTGGCCGAAATGGCCGCGAAGCAGGGCGCCGGCCATGTGGTGATCTCGGCCAGGATCGAGGAGGAACTGGCCCAGATGCCTGCGGAGGACGCAGCCATGTTCCTTGAGGAAATGGGGCTCGAGGAGGCCGGGCTCGACCGGCTGATCCGTGCGGCCTATGACCTCCTCGGCCTCCAGACCTATTTCACCGTGGGTCCCAAGGAGGCCCGCGCCTGGACGATCGAGAAGGGTACGCTCGCGCCGCAGGCGGCCGGCGTCATCCACGGCGATTTCGAGCGCGGCTTCATCCGCGCCGAGACCATCGCCTATACCGACTACATCGCCGGCAACGGCGAAGCCGGCGCCCGCGAGGCCGGCAAGTTTCGCGTCGAGGGCAAGACCTACGAGGTCAAGGACGGCGACGTCCTGCACTTCCTCTTCAACGCCTGATCACCTCGGCCCGAACCGCGCTCACTGCCGCGACTTGTGGATCGCTCCCTCGAGGATCTCGTTGCTCATCCGCACCAGCTTGCCACCCTCGGCAACATACTGGTCGAGCGCCTTCTGCAGGAACTCGCGCTGGATGCGCAGGAGATCCGCAGGGTTGCGGCAATGCAGGATCGCATGCTGGGTCTTGACGTCTTCGGCAATCCGTTCGGCCACGAACTGCGCGGCCTCTCGCCCGAGATCCCCCATCCCTTCCAGCCACGCCATGTAGATCTGCGCCACGGAACCGGCGTCCGCGGTCTGCAGTTTGGTCATCGCCTTGAGCGCCGTGTCGCCCGGGTCTGACAACGTTACCCGCGAGGTCGTCTTCTCGGCCATCTTGCGTCCTTTCTGAGTCGTCGCGGGCAAGATTCTACCCGCTTTTCCCCGGCCCACCTTAACTCGGCGCAATCCCCGCATCGAGTGCGCGGATTTTCGCCGAACGCCATCGGGGTACAAATTTTGTATTATTTCAATCGCTTGATTCGCGGACACCAGACCAACCGCTCACGCCCTGTGGCCGAATTCCGCGTGCCGGGCATCCTTCATGAGCTTGTCGAAATCCGCGCCCGTCACCGAGATCAGGGTGCGATGATCGCCGCCCTCGAACCAGACCCTGTCTAGTCCGGCGAGGCTTTCGTCGATCACGACCGGCACGCCATAGGCCGCCCCGACCGGCGGCGCCGCCCCGACATCGCAGTCGTCGAAGATCTCCTTCACCTCGGTCTCGCTCGCCAGCCCGAGCCGGCGGTCGAGGATGCCCTGAAGCGTGCTCAGATCGACCCGGTGGCTGGATGGAACGACGGCGAGGACATGGCCGTCCTCGAGGTGGATCGCCACCGATTTCGCCAGCTTGTCGCCGGGGATATGCGCGGCCTCGGCCGCCTCGCTCGCGGTCGCGGTGCGGGGATGGGAGACGGTTTCGTAGGGGATGCCTTTGCCGTCGAGATGCGCCTTGAGGCGCTTCGCAATCGTCATGGTGACCTCCGTGCCAATGGGCGCGCGGACCGCGGAACGCGAGCGCCTCGCGCCGGCTTCCTGAACGCCCATTCTGCGCCTCATCCCGCGACCCGGCAAGTCAGGGTTGCACACAACCGCCCTTTCCCCCTTGCTCAGCGCCGCCCCTGCGATTAAACGGGTCGACGGAGACGTGGCCGAGTGGTCGAAGGCACACCCCTGCTAAGGGTGCAGACGGGGAACCGTCTCGAGGGTTCGAATCCCTTCGTCTCCGCCACTTGCCCTCGCGAAAGCGTTCTCCCGATCCGGCTGCGGCCGGATTTTTCCATTGTTTTCGAGGGTTATGCGGTTGGGGCTGAGCACTGACTGCGGCGCGAAACAGCCGAAATCGTTCTCTCCGGCGCAATATTCTCTGAACCTGATGACTGCGCCGATTTGGTGCAGAGGTCGTAGCCTCCTGAAATCCCTATCCTTTTCAAACTGGCAGCTTGAACACTTCGATGCAAGTGGCGCTCGGTGAGATGGAACCGAAATCGAACGTCCGCCTTCGTCCGCGTGCCGGCCGCACCCGAAAATCGATCCGGCAGGATGCCCTTGTTCGGCCGAAGCGGTCGTTCGCTGCGGCCCGACCAAACGTCCGGGTTGCGTACTAAGCGGTCATTCGCTGCCTTTGCCTCAATAGGCCGCCTTTGTGCCGACTTCGGTATTTGCTGAGAACGCGTTGCTGGTGATCGAGCAGATCAGGGCAAGGGCACATCCACCAACCACACCACCGCCGGGCTCTGTTCGCGACGACGTGAACGGGCACGAAGTTGCCGCAGCCGGGAATTCCGTGTGAGTGTACTTTCCGAGCGCATTCCGCGCGTTTCAACACTCTCTAAACATGTGGAGCGATGGATGATGAAGAATCTCGGACAGCGCGGCGTTTTGGCAGTGTTAATGCTTGTTGCTGGGGCGGTCATGGCTTGGGCGGATATCTCGGGGTCGTATTTCGTCTACGGGCGGCACGGCGACGGGCGCGCCTTTGAGGGGACAGCAACAATTACCGCCGCTAACGAAGACCGTTATGCGGTCGAATGGATTGTTGGTTCCGGAACCTATAACGGCATTGGGGTTCTGGAGGGCCGGGTCCTGACCGTCGACTGGGACACCGAAGCACCGGCCATCTATGTGGTGATGCCCGATGGCGAATTGCACGGTACATTCGAGGATGGCCTTGCCGTGGAACTGCTAACGCCGGAGCGGCGGCAGCTCGACCGGGATCAGGGCGCCGATTAGGGATTTCCGTGTGGAGACCTTTCGGGGTCCTTCCCGAGTGAACATGCCACCCATCGTCACCGACATTCGCCGTCCCGCAGTATCTTGGTCACTGTGGGCTTAAACCAGTCACTCGATGGTTTCGTTCAGGCACCACGGCGATATGACGCCCCGAACGACCGCTAAGCGGACAAACCAGCCACTAAGCGAAGCCGGCCGATCTTGCAGGCAGCGGTTAGGCAATGACACTCACTGGTGCCCCTTCGGTAACCTCGCCGCCCTCCAGGACTTCTGCGTAAACTCCTAGGTCCAGGTGGCCAAAGTTTTTCTTCAGTGCGACCGGAACATTGACGTCTCGTTCGCCCGTGGCCGGGTTGACCATCGTGGCGGCACAACGAACCGTCCGCGACACGACTTTCAGTCGCGCGTCGCCGATTTTTAGCAGCTTGCCGACCCAGTCGAATTCGAGCCATTCCGGCATGTCCTCGATGTAGAAATTGGACCGGAACCTTATCGGGTCCAGGGTCACGCCCATGGTCCTTTCAAGCGCTGCGATAGTCGCGAGGTTCATCAGCGAGACGTATTTGTAGGTCGCCGACCCTGGCTTCTCGCTAGCATTCGTAAGGGCATGCCCCACTCCTCCGACGATCCGGAGTTCCAAGGTTCCAGTGTCCGACAGAAAGCCGCTGATGAAGTGTTCTAGTCGGTGCCGATCTTCCGGGTCGTCAATAATGCCCGCTTCGAGCAGACGGCCGTCACGCCGGATTTCCAGCCTGCCTTCTTCCGGGTCGAAATGCGTGCGCAACTCAGCAAGTTTTTCGTCACGCATCAACATATAGAACTGCGTCTTCGGCAGGTATTGCGGGACATCGGGGTCGAATTGGCAGTCCGGTCGCGCAAGGCCGTAGCGACGATCGTAGGGTAGCACTTCATGTGGCTCCAGCATCACCCGCCGAAGACCCTCGGGGCTAAGGCCCTTAACGGGATACCGATAGATGCTCTTGATGCGCATGGGCTTCTATGTCCTTACCCGCTTTTGCTCGTACGTTCCTGATTTTCATTCTGACATGGAGCAAGAGCAGAGCGTAAGCAGAATTCGAACGATCCACGTTAGCACCTGGTTTGTCGCAAACGGGCTCAAAACAAACGTTGGTTGCGTTTTGCGTCAAACGCAGCACAGGGCCTTCCGCGCTTGGGCGCAGATCAGGTCATCGGAGCCGGCTGCCGCAGCGCCGCATGACCACTCCGAGCCCATCCAAGACATTCGTGCTTGGCGCAGCAGCTCACGACCGACGATGCTTGCCGCACTCAATTGGCAGCTACATCAAGGATGGAGTCCTAAGGACGTATATTGCAATCGGCGACATCTTCGTTTCGTCGCGCCACTCTATTCCCTCGTCAGGTGAACCAAGCGGCTTGTGAAGCTTGGCAAGGCCCAGTCCGGCGCGTTCGGCAGCTCCGATGTAATCCTCCTCTGTCCAGAAATAGTCATACAAGACGACGTCGATACCCTGAATCAGCAGTTTGACCGTGTCGCCGCTTTGGAGCGTTTTGTCGTTCTCGGGGAACGCGTACGACAATGATACCCAGTTTCCCTCAGTCGCCTCGGTCGAGGAGGTCACTAGGATGATAATTCCATCCTTCTTAAGGACCCGCTTCAATTCCTTCAGGATATTCTCGATTTCCTCGATCCGTGAAACTTCGAGGAACACGTAGCTGGCAAAAATCAGATCGAAAGCGAAGTCGCCGAATGGCAAGCGCCCGCTGGGGACATGGTAATACTGGCCCGCCTCGTCCTTGGAGCGAGCTTGCCTAAGCATATCCTGGCTAATGTCTACACCGATTGCATCGTAGCCGAGGCGCTTCAAAAACCGTGTCGAGCGCCCCGCACCGCAGCCATAGTCGAGCACGGACGCGACGGAACCTGCGTGCTCACCGATCAGCGTGGGTATGTCACGAAACGCGAGGTATTGTGTCCCTTGCATCTCCAGGTCGGCAAATGCGCCGGCGTGCTTTTCGTAGTCGTGTGTTTTGATGCTCATCCGAGCCATCTCCGCGCAAACGTGGCCATCTTCGCCATCCGAAGCGGTCTCGCCGGCCGCAAGGCCCGAACCTACGGTGCACCAAAAACTGAACGAGCCGGCCATTAGAGGCAGACGTTTCATTCTAGCAGATCAATGAATTGGAGTGAATTCGGCATCGTCAGACCAGAAGCGGTTGCTACGCGGCCTCAGACAGAGTGCGCCCTGAAAGACCGCTTCGTCCGCTTTGCTGACCTCGACACGAGTCCAGCCATAGCGTTTGCAGCGAACGGCCGCTTCGACGGGCCGCGTCGCGGCATAGTCACCTGGGGCTGAAGGTCGGCAACGGGACGTCTGCGCTTGAGCGCAGATCAGGCCATCGTCGCCGGCTGCCACAGCGCCGCATGACCCCTCCGAGCCCGAAGTGCCGGATGCTGCACAAAGCACGAATGGCCGGAAATGGCTCTGTCCGCAAGCAGCCACACGTCTTCTGATTTCGCGTTTCCTTCAACCGATCTTCCGTAGCGGAGTTGGGGCGCGGTTCAGTGGCGGTGGCCTGCCGATCTACGCGCGGCGTTTTGTCGGAAGAGTGGCGATGCCGTCGATCCGACCATAATCTCCCACGGGCAGCCAGCGATCCATCGTGCGCGCCAGCCTGGCGTCACCACTGACGAATAGTGAACCCCGGTCTGTCTCGCGGGCGATCGTGCTGCGCCCGATCAATATGCCGGCAAGCGAGATGACTTCGGTCTCGATGTACAGGTCCACATCGCAGCCCGGATCGGAGGTGCAGAGCTCCGGCAGCGCATCCGGTTGGATCACCATCCAGTAGGTGTCGTAGGGGAGATCGTCATCGCTGAAATGGAAGCGGATTACGACACGTCGATCTGGCATCTCCGTGACGTCGATCCAGCGGCGTATCTTCCACATGAGCGTGGACAGGTTCGTATCGCAAAGTGCGATTTCGGCTTCGATGTAGCGTTGCGCCCAGACCGCCAGCGCGTTCAGCGCAGGCTCCAGCGCGATCGCCTTGTCAGTACGGATGTAGTCGACCGTCCCGGCTGCTTTGTCCTCAATACGCTCGACTAACCCAGCGGCTTCCAGTTCTTTCAGGCGTTTGGAGAGCAGCCCGGGGGAAATGCTTCCGATGCCACGGCGGATATCGTTGAAGCGGGTCGAGCCCGACCAGAGCTCCGTCAGGATCTGAATCGACCACCTCGGCACCAGAATCTCGCACGCCTTCGCGATTGGGCAGAGCATCCCATAGGGTTTTTGCGGCATGGGCCGTACCTCCCCTCGATGGAAGGCTACTCTCATTGACGCGCGGGGATCCAGTTCGAAAAGTGTACTGAAACCGGTTCACTCGCCGCACTACCCTGGAGCGGTGCTGCTGCGCCAGACTGCCTGCATCGCAAGCGGCATTGAACGCCGCAGACAAGGGAGGCGATGACATGGCAATGAAATCAATTGGACAGCGCCAGTCCGAGCGAAGGACCCGTGCGGTTCTGGGTATCGGATCACAATGCCTTCTGGCGGCCGCCGAGATACGCGACCGCCTAGCAGCGAGGCGAGCGTTTCGCAGGCTCTCCACCAGGCAGATGCGCGACGTCGGCCTTACCCATGACGATGTGAAGGCCACCTGCCGGGCACCTCTATCCGTGAACATGGGCCGCAATCTCCGCAGGATCGCGCGAGGGCGGGCCGGGAACTGGTAGATTGAGCGGATCTAGCTATGTGGCAAGTCTGCATTTGCGACCATGTGACTATTGAGCCAAAGAAGGGTCAAAAGCCGTCGCAGCCACCTGGACAATCAGCGCTGTTGGGTTCCGCACTAGGGCGCCCGCTCGGTCCGGCATGATGAACCTTGGATGCATTCTGAGAAGTTCCGGACCTGGCAGAAAGCGTCGGATGACAACTTCAAACCCGCATCCATTATTTCCATGTGAGACTGGATCCGGACCTCGGTTCGCCTGAGGCCCGAATCCGCAAACCGATTCTTTTCACGAGGCCGGAGAGGGATCAGTCTCGGAGTTCGGAACGAACAGGAACTTCAGCTCACGTTTGTTCTTGTGCAGGTCGGATCGGACGGCGTCCATTCGAGGCGTGGCGGCCGGACGGGTGCAAACATGAAACTCTTCGCCGGTAGCCCGCACGACGCGGGGATCGTCGAACCGTAGTTGAACGGAGAAGCTGCGGATGTAGTAACCGGCTGGGTTAGATGTGACATCCCCTACACCGGCGGCTTCGTTGACGTGGCCCTCACCGCACAGCTTGTCGATCCGGGATTGCGCCTCGGCTGACCCCGCAAACAGGACCAGTGCCACGATCAAGCTAGACTGCATAATCATCTCGGTACCCCCTTTGCATAGTGCGTTCCGTCTGCCGCCGTAAGAGGTCAACTCTGTTGCGAGGACGGCGGCGGGTTCGCTAGACTATTGGGGCAGACGGGGGGGCGAAATGTCCCGAAAACGCGCCGAATTTGCGATGAAATCCCACGAAATCATAAAGCTGGGCAGTTACCGCTTTGACCCTAGCGACAAGACGTTGCGGGACAGCTCAGGCGGCGTCGTTCCACTGCGCAGCCAGAGCGCAGATGTCTTGGCCTATCTTGCCCAGCGGCACGGGCAGATTGTCGGCAAGGACGACATCATCAGCGCGATCTGGCGCGACACATTCGTGACCGATGACAGCCTTGTTCAATGTATCGCCGACATTCGGCGAGCACTCGGCGATCAGGAGCACGCACTTGTTCAGACCCATCCGAAGCAGGGCTACCGGCTGCTTGTGACGTACACCGAAGGGCGTCGAGAGGTCTCGCTGAAATCAAGGCGGATCGCATTTCCATTTCGGATTGCGGCTGTCGTCGCTGTGGTCCTGTTGTCGATCGCCTCGCTCGTTCTGTGGCAACCGCGGCCGACCGTGCGCCAAAGTCCGGTTCCGGACGACGCGCCACTGTCCTTGCCGATGAAACCGTCTATTGCCGTTCTCGCGTTCAGCGATCTTAGCAAAGGCGCGAATGCAGACTTTCTCAGCGATGCGATCGCTGAGGGAATTATCACCGAATTGTCGCGGTTCGCGGAATTGTTCGTCGTCGCGCGCAATTCGAGCTTCAGTTATCGCGATCAATCGACGGATGTGCGCGACATCGCTCGGGACCTCGGCGTACGATACGTCCTGGAGGGCAGCCAGCAGAAAGCTGGCAACCGACTAAGAGTAACCGCCAAGCTTATCGACGCCGTTTCGGGTAATCATGTCTGGGCGGAAACCTATGACCGGGACATCGAGGACGTCCTCACCCTGCAGGCCGAAATCACCAGAACCGTCGCCGCCACGGTTGCCCCAAGGCTCATCGTCGCAGCGACGAATGAGGCCGCCAGATTGGATGCAAATAATCTTGAAGCCTTCGCTCACTGGCTGAGGGGGAACCGTCTCCTTTACGATTACACGCGGGAGAGCACCGCTAAAGCGCAGAGCGAATTCCTGGCGGCTTTAGCGGCGGACCCGAACATGGCACGCGGCCATGTCGGCCTCGCCTATGTTTATATCAACGGAGTCCGTTGGGGTTGGACCGACCTCGAGCGCGGCCTAGCCCTGGATCTGGCGCTGAAGGAAGCACAGACCGCGCTGGATCTGGCGCCGGAGGATTACTACGCGCATGAGACCATGGCATATATCCTCATGCAGGCGGGTGAACATGAAGCGGCAATCACCAAGTTCCGGGTTGCGTTGCAGCTAAACCCGAACTCAGCGGACGTGCGGGCGTCCATGTCGGAGGCGCTGAGCTACACAGGGCAGATACCTGAAGCCATCAGCCTGATACAGGAAGCGATGCGGCTCGATCCACATCATCCGGACTGGTTCAATTGGGTCCTCGCGTGGTTGCAGTGGTATACGGGTGACTGCGAAGAGGGCCTTGCGTCCATGGATCGCATGGCACAGCTGCCCAATCTCGCCCGGCGAACGCTGGCTTCATTGTATGTTTGCGTCGGTGATGTTCCGAAGGCGCGTTCGGTCATCCACAAGTTTCTTGAACAGGAGCCCGGCTATTCCATCGCAGATGTGCGGGCCAGCTTGGCCCACAAATACAAAAAACCCGCTGACCTTGAACGATGGATCGACGATCTGCGCAAAGCAGGGCTTCCCGAGTGAAGGATTCTACCAAATCGCCCGTTGTCCGATTTCGAAAGAAACCAGAAACGTCCCTGAATCGCCAACCTCGCTTGGCCGGAAAAAGATTTGTTCTCGGACCGATGAATGCTGCTGTGTGAATGCTCGTCGAAGGGCCAACGACGGATTTGTCCGCTTTGCTGACCTCGACACGAGTCCGGCCCTTGCATTTGCAGCGAATGGCCGCTTCGACGAGCCGCACCGCAGCGTAGTCGCCTGGGTCTGAAGGTCGGCAACGGACCGTGAGCGTCGATACGGTGAAGGCTTATTCCTGCGCGCACCACTCCAGCGGGAACGGTTCCAGCATTCGCGCCAGCGTCACCCCCGGTCCCTGCCTGCCGTCCAGGATCGCCTCGACGATGACGGGCGCGAGGAGCGTCAGGCGCAGGACGCGGGTCATGTAGGAAGAAGCGATCCCTTCGCGTTCGGCCAGTTCGGCGATGGTGGCGAACTCCCCCGCGTCCAGCATCCGCTTCCAGCGGAAGGCGCGCGCCAGCGCCTTGACGAGCGTGTTGTCGATCTCTCGTTTTGGCGGTGCGCCTGGAGGCAATTGAATCTCCTTGCGCCCGCCGCGTCGATGGAGCGTAATCGGTATGTGGACGGACACGATGTCGCTCATGCGGCCGCCCTCGTGCCGCTGGCTTGAATCTCCACAAGCAGATGTGACAGTCCGTCCACACGCAGCCTGAGATTGAGACCATCGGTGCCGACCTCCACGCGCTCGACCAGCAGCGCCGCGATGCGGGCCTGCTCGGCAGGAAAGAGCTCGTCCCACAGCGGGTCGAATCGTTGAAGGGCCGCGCGGGCATCGGCCTCGGTGATGTCGGCGGCATGGGCGCGCGCGGCCTTCCAAGTGCCCGCAACGATCTCGGGCTGACGGAACACGACACGGAGCTGGTTGACGACGGCTGCCTCGATCTCTCCCGCGGGCACGCGGCCAATTGGGCAGGCTCCGGCACCATGCTTCAGCACGGACTGGCTGACATAGTAGCGGTAGAGCCTGCCGCCCTTGCGAGTGTGGGTCGGCGAGAATGCAGCGCCGTCTGGGCCGTAGAGCAGTCCCTTCAACAGCGCGGGTGTGTCGGCGCGGGTGCGTGCGGCGCGCCTCCGAGGACTCTCCCGCAGGATCGCGTGCACGCGGGTCCACGTCTCGCGGTCGATGATGGCGTCGTGCTCGCCGGGGTATGCCTCGCCCTTATGGACCGCCTCGCCGATGTAGGCGCGGTTCGAAAGCATCCGGTACAGGTACTTCTTGTCGATCCGGTTGCCGCGCGGCGTGCGATGACCGCGCGTGCCGACCTCCCGTGCCAGTTCCGTGCAAGATCCGATCTCGAGAAACCGGGCGAAGATCCAGCGAACCTGCGCGGCAGATTCGCCGTCGACCACCAGCTTCCGGTTCTCGACCCGATATCCGTATGGTGGGACGCCACCCATCCACATGCCCTTCTTACGGGAGGCAGCAACCTTGTCTCGGATGCGCTCGGCGGTGACCTCCCGCTCGAACTGAGCGAAGGAGAGCAGGATGTTCAGCGTCAGCCGCCCCATCGACGTTGTCGTGTTGAAGGACTGCGTGACCGAAACGAAGGTCACGCCGTTCCGGTCAAAGACCTCGACCAGCCTCGCGAAGTCGGCGAGCGAGCGCGAGAGTCGATCGATCTTGTAGACGACGACCACGTCGACCAGCCCGTCCTCGATGTCCTGCAGCAGCCGTTTCAGGCCTGGGCGTTCGAGCGTGCCCCCCGATATCCCGCCATCGTCATATTGATCGCGGACCAGCACCCAGCCTTCGGAGCGCTGGCTGGCGATGTACGCCTCGCAGGCCTCGCGCTGGGCGTGCAGGCTGTTGAACTCCTGTTCCAACCCTTCCTCGGAGGATTTCCGGGTGTAGACCGCGCATCGGCGTTTCAATTTGACCTCCGCCATCAGCGGCCTCCCTGACGTTTGAGCCCAAAGAAGACGAGCCCGTTCCAGCGGGTCCCGGTGATGGTGCGTGCGATGGCGGAGAGCGACTTGTAGGGTCGCCCCTGCCATTCGAAGCCGTCGGCGGTGACGGTGACGACGTACTCTATCCCCTGCCACTCGCGCAGCAGCCGTGTGCCGGTGATCGGGCGGTCGCGGTCGAGGCGCACTCCGCGCTTCTTCTTGTCCCCGCCGTCAAGTTCCTCGCCCAGCTGCTCCAGCCGCCGGATCGTTTCGGCTTTCAGCCCGCCATAGGCGAGCTCCTGGATGCGATAGGCGAGCCGGCTTTCGAGGTAGCGCCGGTTGAAGGGCGGTGGCTCGCTGTCGAAGAGCTCACGCCATTGCGCTTTCAGCTCCGGCGTCGGAATGGTCTTCAGCGCGGCGAGGCGCGCGGGGATGGGATCATGCGTCGTCATGCGGGTCTCCGGCTCATGGCGGTCGCATGACCGCTCCGGTCGGCGGTGAAGGGAAGCGAACTTTCTCCGTCCGGATCAGATCGTTCGCTTGACTGCGCGGCACGAAGCCGAACGAGCCCGAGCGCGAGGATGCGGCAGAGCTCGGCGCGGCGCTCAATCGGAGAAAGATGAGAGGGGTGCAGTGGGTTCATACCCGTGAAAAGCCATCCGCCACGGTGGATTGGGACATCGGAGCGCGCGAATCCACTTGAAGGCGAGCAGAGACAGGTCAAAGTCGCCTGAAAGAGAACATGCTTTGGAGACCCAGATGGCACGATCCCGACAACCATTCGCACCGAACCTGCAGAAGGTTCTGGATCGCGCGCCGGCCCCGGTCGCGCGGGATCTGTTCAATGCGCCGCGCCGTGGGAGCGGACCAATCGTCGATTTTGCGGATCTCGATCCGGCATGTGACACGGCTGGGCTTGTCGAGTTTGTCGGCAAGCTGGATCAGGACGTTCTCAAGGAACTTGACGACATCTGCCGGCAGGTCGTCGATCTGAGCGATGCAAAAGGCGCGACGTCGCTGACCACCGTTGTCAATCGCAAGCTCTACAACACCGACATCGCGACCTACGACGCGCAACCGGACGAACTTTGCAAATCGATCTGGGTCTACACGAAGTTTCACAACGTATTTCTGGACGCCCAGAGCTTCTACACGGCGCGCAGATACCGGGATCACGGAAAACTGTATTCCGCGTTCGAGGTTGCCGATGACGCTTCGATGGAGTTTGCCGCAGATGGCGTCGACGGGGAGGTGTTGGCCCGTCGGATCGGCGAAGCTCTGGACCTTCCAAGCAAGTCGACCGTTACCGCGATCGATCTGCCAGACACGGACACCCATCCCAGCTCCGTGATGGTTGCGGTCAGACATGGCGGCGCGCTGTCGAGCATCCAGGACCACCGGGACGACGGACTGCGGGAAACGCGGTATTACCGTCCGGCAGAGGAAGCGATCCTGATCTACACGCCGTCGCTCAGGAAGCTCGAGGTTTGCGCCCGGGGATATGTGGTGCGCGACCATGCCTCGCGAGCCTTCGCGGAAGTGGTCCTGGGGCAGGATCTGAAGAGCAAACCGCTGACCGGGCGGAACTTCAATCTCGACCGGTTCGGAAGATCGCTTCAACTCCCGCTGCCCGAACTCGAGGACGTCGAGATCATCCACGCAAAGGTGACCGAGATCGAGACACGGCTCGGCAGTTGGAAGCGTCGCCTCCTGCTTCAGGTCACGATTGACGACGACATCGAGGACTTCGCCAATCGGTTCATGGGCACAACGAAGGCGGCTGCGTCACGTTTCGGATACAGCCGCGTCGCCATTGCCGTCGCCTACAAATATCGTGAGAGCGGCGAGTCCGGGACACTGAAGCTTTGGGTCTCGAGCGGCAACACGTCGAACGCCCAGAACGAACGCGATCCGAAATTGCGGGACCTGAGTCTGAGGCTGCTCGAAGCCTGGGGCATCATGAACAGGCAGCGCCTCCTCGACGAACGGGAGCGGGCGTTTTACTTCGACGACTTGCTCTTTCTCTTTGACTATCCGGAAAATGAAGTCGCGGGCGCGGTACTGTCGAATGCGGGTGTCGATCGAAAACGCCTCCTGTCGGCGCAACTCCTCGGAAAGAAGGGACGCCAGGACATCGTTCTGATCGACGATGACGACGGGCCCGTCGAAGCCGAACTCGACACCGGAGCGCGACAAGGTACTTTGACGCTGGAGGGGTCGTTCGGAGAAGATCTGGGCGCCGTTTCCGAGGACGACCACGTCATCTACCGGATCAACCGCGCCTACCTGTCCGAAATCGTGATCGATGCGTTGAAGCGGGAGCTCGGCGCATCTCGCGCGACGGTTTCGAGCGATCACATCGCGGAGTTCGGTGACGTGCCGATCGGGTTCCAGACGATCCCGATCTATCTCGTCCGGGCTCTGGCAAGCCTGAAGAAGCCGGAAGACCTCGATCTCGAGTTCCGACGTCGCCATCTCGCCGGGCCGGGGCTGATCCTGTCTGCGGGTGACACCGGGATCAGGTATCTTGGCGCGAACGTCGTCATTCCGTTGCGCCGTGTCATCTCTCTCGAAGGGGACGAGATCGTCCTTGATCCCGGGGCCCTCGAGCAGGCTTACCGGTCGGGCCAGTTGCTCGTGATGGCGGGCGATGCACCGCAGATCATCCTTCATGGGCCAAAGCATGCGACGCTTCACATCCCCAGCCGGCCGCCGTTCAACCTGTTCGGTGAGACGAAGATCCTTCTCTTTCAGCGCCTCGTCGACGCCGCTTTGAATGGCGAGAAGGATGTCCGCACCAGCGAGTTGATGCGCGGGATGGGATCGAAGTCGCCTCGGCAACTCTTCCAGAGTTCCGAATGGGCCGCGCTGCACAACGCCTACATCTGCAGTGTTCGAACCCGAACCTGGCGCCTCTGTGAGGACGCCCCCCCGCCCATCTAACCTTCATCTAAAGATCGGGATCTGACGATCTAACCATCCGTGCGCGAATTGAGGGGCTCCAGCATGACAGGAGCCCTCACATGGCGACACGGACCGAAACCCACCGTTCCTCCCCCCGGCCACGGGCCGGCGACGACCCGCTGTGCAACTGGCGCTGCCGCTGCTGCGGCGCGCTGCTTGGCCGATATCTCGACAATCGCCTGCAGATCCGTTTCGCGCGGGGCCACGAATACTACGTGACGCTTCCGGTGACGACGCGGTGCCGCACCTGCATGTCGCTGAACGAGCTCGTCGGCCGCAAGGCCGACTGACCACCTCCATCCCCCGAACATGAGGCGCGCGACGCCCTGACTGGCCACCAAGAGGCGCGAGACGCCCGGCCGTAAGGCAGGCGTCTCATGCGAGCCGAATGGCATTCGCTTCATGGCCGGTTGGACCGGCTCACACGGATCAGGCAGTTCGAAGACGAGTTCAGGGAAATCTGCGGGAGGCATCCCGACCTCGGGGCCTGGTCGGAACCGGGGTCCCTGACGGCCATGCTGCATGGCCCCGGCGATGCGGGAGACAAGAACCGCGTGCTCCGCGCGCTGGTCTCGATCGCGCAAGACGGCGATAGTCCGCACCGCGTGGCCCAGGTCGTATTGATCCTCGCGCTCTGGCCGGGGCTCGATGCTGTTTATCGGCGGCACCGCGCCCGGTTCCGATCCGACCCGGCGGCGCTGGCATCGGATCTTCTCGCCGATGTCGCGGAGGGCATCCTGCGGCTTCACCTCGACCGGGTCCAGTGGATCGCCGCCACGCTTCTGAGAAACACGGAGCGCGACCTGTGCCGCCAGGAGATCGCACTGCGAAAGCGACAGATGGAACTGTGCGACGTGACGGATGCGGTGATCGCGAAATCGGTCGATTCCGCCCGGATTCCTTCGGTCGAGGTGGTCAACGACGATCCAAGGACAGAGGCCCTGTCGCGGCTCATGAAGACGCTGCCGCCGGAAGACGTGGGGATGCTGATCGCAGTGGCCGTTCTCGGCGAAACCCAGCGCCAGGCGGCGGAACGGTTCGGCATTGGCTACGAGGCGGCGCGGAAACGCTACCAGCGGACCCGTGACCGGTTGCGCGCGGAGCTCGACCGCGCATGACGAGCCATGTCCCATTCTCGTGGTGGGACTGGCTTTTCCTTCAGAGAGCGCCGGGATCGGCCCGGCGCAGTGGAGAAGACCCGCAATGTTCGACGAACCCGAACCGCGTGCCGAACCCGTGAGATTGCCCGGGCTGTACCGTGCCTGGGAGATCGGCTGCCTGATCGAGACAGAGCGGCGCTACAGCGTCGAAGGGGTCGGCGCGACCCTCGACGGAGCGCCGCTCTTCGCCGTCTATGCCATCACCCATGATGCGGATCGGGTGGAGGATCAGACATGATCCGGTCCGCCGACGCGATGTCCGCCCGGATCAGCGGCCTGCCGGACCGGGTGACGCAGGACGAACTTGCCGACCACTGGCGCCTCAGCACCCGCACGCTGGAGAGATGGCGGGCGAACCGCACAGGTCCGGCCTGGATGAAACTCGAAGGCCGCGTGCTCTACCGGGCCGAGGACATCCTCGCCTTCGAGGAGACGCAGATGCGGCACGCGGAGAGCTCGTCATGACGGGATGGTTTGCCATGAAACGAGGGGTCACCTCGCATCCGCTGTTCAAGGGCCATCCCGAGCGCATCGCCATCTGGCTCTGGCTGATCGACAATGCCGCGTGGAAAGAGACACGTCATGACGTGAACGGCAAGACCATCACGGTGGGTCGCGGGTCCGTTTGCGTGAGCCAGCGGCGCCTCGCGGAGGATGTCGGCGTCGGCTACCAGGTCGTGCGGAGCCTTCTCGCCCGTCTTCAGTGCGACGGGATGGTCCGCGTCACGCCAACGCATGGTCGGACCCTGATAACACTCTGCAACTACGAGAAATATCAGCGCCCGACGGGATCGGGCAACGCGGCTCCCAACGCAGGAGCAACGCAGGGCCAACGCACAAAAGGACAAGGAGACAAGGAGACTTCCGTTTCTGAAGAAACGGCGAAGGCGAAGGACCCGTCCAGGCAGGCATTCGACCTCGGCGTCGCGCTGCTCGCCCAATCCGGCATTGACGCCGGTCGGGCGCGGGGTCTCGTGGGAAAGTGGCGGCGCGATCATGGCGATGCGGCGCTCATCGCGGCGCTTGGCCGTGCCGAGCGGGAAGGCGCAGTCGAGCCCGTCGCTTTCATCGAGGGGATTCTGCGGAAATCCGGCCGGGCACATGACTGCACGCATTTCGGGGCCTTCGGCAACATTCCGGAGGTGGCACCGTGATGGACCTCGATGAATGGGAAGAGCGGGCCGCGATCATGGAGTTCGAGGCAGGGCTGACGCGGTTCCGGGCCGAGACCGAAGCGGCACGGCGTCAGGGCTATCAGCGCTGGGAGATCATCGATGCGCTCGACAAACGAAATATTGGCCCGGCACGGGATCATGGTGAGGCGAACGAGCGGAACCAGCCGGACGACCTGTCCGGCCTGCAGCGCGGGGCGGAAGAAGAAGACCGACCGATGTCTGTCGGTCACGGTTCGGGCGGACAGCGTGGTCTGGTACTGCCATCACTGCGGGTTCCGGGGAGGTGAGCACTTCGATGGACGCGATGACCTGGCTGACCGCGGAGCGCGGGCTCGACGCCGCGCTCTTGGCGGAGATGGGGGTGCGGGCGCAGGAGATCGACGGCTACGGCCAGGGCGTCGCGTTTCCCTATCGCCGCGACGGTGAAACCTATGCCGGTAAGTTTCGCACGGTCTCCGACAAGCGGTGGCGGAGCACCAACGGCGTATCCCGGGGGTTCTACAATGAGGACTGTCTCGAGGGCGCCGAGGGACCGATCGTCATCACCGAGGGCGAGATCGACTGTCTGAGCGTCATTCAGGCGGGTTACGAGCGCGCGGTCTCGCTGCCGGACGGCTGGACCGAGGCGGGAAACAAGCGCGACGTGCTCGTGAACGCCGAGGAGCGGCTCCGGGCATCACCGTATGTGATCGTTGCCGGCGACAACGACGCCGCCGGCGCGTCCCTCCCTCGGACCGTGGCAAATGTCCTTCTCGGGCATGATGTGCGCCGGGCCGAATGGCCGGAGGGCTGCAAGGACGCCAATGATGTCCTCGTCCGCCTTGGCGAGCGCGTCCTTGCCCGATGTCTTGCGGATGCGAAGCGGGTCGATCCCCCGGGCGGGTTCGTGACCGCGATCTCCGATCTTCGCTGCATGGCGCCGCGACGGGTGCTTCGGACCGGCAAACGGGTATTCGACTCCGTCCTTGCCTTCGAGGTCGGCGCGATGTCTGTCGCGACGGGCGTGCCGGGTTGCGGAAAGTCGACCTTCACCACCTTCATCGCGGATCTCGTCTCGCGGCACGAGGATGTGCGCGTCGGCCTGCTGTCGTTCGAGACACACCCCTACCGGACCCGGGATCACCTCAGCCGTCTCGATACAGGATGGGGGTGGGACGATCTGGCGGCCGACGAACAGAGGGCGCTCGCCGTTCGCCTCGATGACCGGTTCCGCATCGTTCACCGGACCTACGAGGAAGGCGCGCACAATCTCGGTTGGCTCAAGTCGATGGTCTACACGCTGGCGGTTCGCGATGGCTGCAAGCTGATCGTCGTCGATCCCTGGAACGAACTCGAGCATCTGCCCGAACCGGGAGAGAGCATGACGGCCTACATCAATTTCGCACTGCAGCAGATCCGGGTCTGGGCGGAACAGTTCGACACGCATGTCTGTGTCGTCGCTCATCCGCGCAAGATGCCGACGGACGGCAGGCCGCGCGCGCCCGTCGGGTATGACATCTCCGACAGCGCGGCATTTGCCAACAAGCCGGCGCTCGGCGTCACCGTCCACCAGGACGAAACCGATGACGGTCGCCCGTTCGTGCGCGTCATTACCTGGAAGGTGCGTGACACCCAGCTCTATGGCTTCGAGAAGGGACAGATAAAGCTGGAGTTCCGGCGCGATCAGATGAGCTACGCAGCGCTCCCGTGATGCGGCGACCGCGGAGCTTCGCGGGGGCGGTCTTCGACGGCGACCGTGTCAGGCGGGGCGGTGTGTCAACCAACGGGCCGGCCTCTTGACCGCCATCGACGTCCCGCCTCAGCGATAGAGGCCGGGTTTCTTCGCACGCTCCTTGTCCTTGGCTCGTGCGAGGCGCCAAAGCGTGTGCTCCATGTTCTCGGCCCATTCCGGGACCTTGTCGGCTTCCGCTTTGGGCTTGTGCTCCTCGGGTTCGGGCGTGTCATTCGATGGCGTGGGTTTCCGCATCTCTGGGTGATCTTTCGTTCAGGGGGCGATGGCACATGGGAAGCTCCGGCGTAGCGCGTGGTTGCACTCCGGGTCCCTCGTCTCATGGGGTCAGAAGGAGGAGTCTCCTGGGGGCCGGTCCCGCTGCTCGATTCGCCGGCGTGCCCGTTCCAGCTTGTCCCGCGCGGCCACCAATCGTTGCAAAGCCCTCTCCCGCGCCTCGTAGAGCCGCCGAACCCTCGAACCGGGCTCGCCAAGACCCGACACCTGTGGCCGGTCGCGGGGCTGCACCCAGGACAGGGACTGCTCAACCGCCACGGTCCAGTCGTGATCGGCATCGAGGTAGCGTCTGTAGGACTTGACCAGAACCTTGCGCTGCACACCGAGATCAGGATGCATCTATTCGCCTCCTCACAAAACTCGCGCTGGGGAAATCCTAGCAAATCCCGAACCTGTCTCAAGCGGGCGGGCTACTTGCGGTCATCTCGGTCGTGAGGGGCGGGGAAATTTGTGTCCGGAATCGAACGGTTTTTCCCGCGGACAGCGCTCGCGTCTGGGATCACCTGTCGCCATGGCGTGCCATTGCGAAGGCGGGTCGTCCACCTCAATCACATGCCTCATGCAGCGTCTGACACGACGCCACCAGGAACCGATCCCGCGGCAATTGCTCACCAGGGCAGTTCGTAGCCCTCGGCGTGCCAGAACCGGCCACTGTTCTGAAGGTTCAGGGCATCGATGCGCTCGATCAGCCCTTGCGCGGCCTTGGCGGGAGCGACGCCCTGACCACCAGTCATGTCGGTCGCCACCATTCCGGGGTGCAGCAACACGACAGCGATGCCGCGGGGCGCAAGGTCATGCTTCAGGTTGGTCCCGATCTGATTAACGGCCGTCTTCGAGGCTCGGTATCCGTAATTGCCGCCGGAACTGTTGTCTTCGATCGATCCGACCCTGCTTGACACGATCGCAACCTTGGACCCCTCCCTGAGGTTGTCCGCAAGCGCTTTGGTGATCCGGAGCGGACCCAGCGCATTGACCCGGTACTGTTCCAGCATCGCGTCGTAGTCGAGGCTGCCGAAGGCATCCCAGATTGCGATGCCGGCATTGTTGATGATCACGTCCAGGGTCTGGTCGGCGATCTCACCCTTGAGGCGTTCGATCGATGCCGCGTCGCTGACGTCGATCCCGTCGATGATGCGCACGTCGAGATCCGCGAGTTCCGCACTGGGAGCTCGGCAGACGGCGATCACGTCGTCGCCGCGCGCACTGAGCTGCGTGCAGAGTTCGAGGCCGATGCCGCGGCTTGAGCCGGTAACGAGAATGGTGGACATCGCAATATTCCGTTGAGTTGTATTTACGGGCGGTGACAGCTGGCCAGCTTGCTGCACATGGCACCGTGTCGACGTTGATCTTCGGAGCTTGGTCCGAAATGGAAGCGGATGCAACGAACGCAGGGATGTTCGGTGCTACGGCTATTCACGGTCAGAGGCCTAAGGCTGGTGTACAGCGACCCTTCGTGAACGGTTCCAGGGGCCAAACGTAATCGGCTCCGTCCGCAACGCCGTCCATCACCTTGGCCATTTTGCCGGGCTTCGCCGACACTAACGGTCGGATGACGACTCTTAATCCAGCGTGACCGTTCGGTCGCAGCCAATGTCAGGGGGGCTATGTGGCAGAGCCCGACAGCTTCATCAGCACGATGCCAGTGACGATCAGAAGCGCGGCGATCAGACGCATCGGGGTTGCAGCCTCCCCCAACACGATGACGCCCACTGCGAAGGCGCCTACCGCACCAATGCCGGTCCAGATAGTATAGGCGGTGCCGAGCGGAAGCGACCGCATGGCAAGTGAAAGAAGCACGACGCTCGCGATCATTGCAACAATGGTTATCACGCTAGGCACGATCAGCGTGAAACCGGCGGCCTTCTTCATGGAGAACGCCCAGATGATTTCCAAAATTCCAGCAAGAACGAGATGAACCCAAGCCATGCCACGACCCTCAGTGTCAGGCTCGGGCCGTCCCGAGAAAAGTGCATGAGGCGCGGGTCGTCCCGCACAAGGCAATCTAGTTTTGCGGTTGCCGACAATCAATGTTCCGGAGCAGATGACCGACACCTGAACTGCTACAAATCCCGCAAAGCAGACACAGGCCGCCGCCGGCTGCGTTTCGCTCTGAAGCACCGGGCGCGATCCGCGCACCCGAATTTTCCGTTCGCCGGGTCCGCGCGATGCTGTTACCGTTTCCTGGTCCTGCTGCGCCCCTGACCTTCCCAAGCCCGGAACTGCACAATGCCCGACACGGAACACCGCCTTCGCGCGATCACCGCAGAAATCCTCGATGCCGATCCCCAGCGCATCGCGCCTGTCACACGGTTCGTGGATGACCTTGGCGCGGGCAGTCTCGAAGCGGTCGAGTTGCTGATTGCCTTCGAGGACCAGTTCGGCATCGAGATCCCGGATGACGTCGTGGAGACCCTCGGGACCTTTGGGGCCGCCGTCAACTACATCCGGACCAGCCGAACCCAGGCAGGCCCGGCCGCGTAGCCGCCGGAGCCGAGATTATCGCGCCGGTTCCAGGCCCCCCTATCCCTGTCGGTTCGAGATCAGCGCCGGCCTCATTGATCCTGGTCGGCTTCGACCGATCCGTGAGACGACCTGCGACGCCGTTGGAGGGCGTCTGACACAGATATCGGTGGCGTTCAGTGCCGCGCTCGCCGAACGTCGTGCGGCGCACCGCCGCTGGCAGCTGCCCAATCAGGTCAAAGTTGTCGCCCGGCGGCGGCAATTGGCATTTATTGTCATGATTACAATGCATTAATCGGATGGTATACTGCCCTGAGAGGCAGGCACCCGCGAATTTCGACAGGTGGGGGATAGGGGCACGATGGGCAGGCAGGCGGCAGCGGCGGCGGAAACGGATCAGTCAGCCCAGCGGGCGGCGCTCGCGTCCGGGTCGAGCCTGCGTCTCGAGCATCGGGCGGTCGCGGAGCTGGTCCCCTATGCCCGCAACGCGCGGACCCATTCGGAGGCGCAGGTCGCGCTCATCGCCGGGTCGATCCGCGAATACGGCTTCACCAATCCGGTGCTGGTCGATGGCGCGAACGGGATCATCGCCGGCCACGGCCGGGTGATGGCGGCGCGCCAGCTTGGGCTCGCGACGGTGCCGGTGATCGAGCTCGCGCATCTCAGCGCGGCGCAGAAACGCGCCTACATCCTCGCCGACAACCGGCTGGCGTTGCAGGCGGGGTGGGACGCAGATCTGCTCGCGATCGAGATGGGCGAGCTTTCCGAGCTCGGCATCGACCTGGGCGCGCTCGGCTTCGATGCGGGCGAGATCGACGCGCTCCTGCGGTCCGGGGAGGTCGATCCGCGCGAAGAGGAGACGCCGGCGCCGCCCGCCGTGCCGGTCTCCCGGTCGGGCGATCTCTGGGTGCTCGGTCGGCATCGGCTCATTTGCGGCGACGCGACGGATGCGGCGACGGTGGAACGCCTACTCGCCGGGGTGCGCCCGCATCTTCTCGCCAGCGATCCGCCCTACGGCGTGAGCTACGATCCGGACTGGCGCAACCGCGCCGGCGCCTCGGAGACCAAGCGCGTGGGCAAGGTCCTGAACGATCACCGCGCCGACTGGCGCGAGGCCTGGGCGCTCTTTCCCGGCGATGTCGCCTATGTCTGGCACGGCGCGCTGCACGCCACCACCGTGGCCGAGAGCCTCGCGGCGGTGGGCTTCGAGGTCCGCTCCCAGATCATCTGGGCCAAGGAGCGGCTGGTGCTCTCGCGTGGCCACTATCACTGGCAGCACGAGCCGTGCTGGTACGCGGTCCGCGCGGGCGGCACCGGGCACTGGTCCGGCGACCGCAAGCAGTCGACGCTGTGGCAGATCGCGAGCCGCGACCAGGACACCGCGACGGTGCATGGCACCCAGAAGCCGGTCGAGTGCATGCGCCGGCCAATCCTCAACAACTCCTCGCCGGGACAGGCGGTCTACGAGCCGTTCTCGGGCTCCGGGACGACGATCATCGCGGCCGAGACGACGGGGCGGGCGTGCTACGCGCTCGAGCTCGATCCGGCCTATGTCGATGTCGCGGTTCTGCGCTGGCAGGCCTTCACCGGGCATGCGGCGGTGCTGGACGGGGACGGCCGGCCGTTCGACGCGGTCCGGGCCGAGCGTGCCTCGGAAGGAGCCTGCTGATGGGGCGCCCGGCAAGAACCCTGAACGCGTGCCAGAAGGCGGAGGTCGAAACCCTTGCCGCGGTGCTCTCGACGGCGCAGATCGCGGATTATTTCGGCATCGGCCGCACCACCTTCTTTGCGATGATGGAGCGCGATGCCGAGATTTCCGAACGCTATAAAAGAGGCAAGGCGCGGGCAATCGGCGCGATCGCCCAGGGGCTGATCGCCAAGGCCCGGGGCGGCGACACCGCCTCGATGATCTTCTACCTCAAGACCCAGGCCGGCTGGCGCGAGACCGCGGCCGTCGAGCATTCGCTGGCCGAGGACGGCCCCTCCGCCGCTGACACCGCCTGGAAGAAACTGACCGCGAAGCTCGACGAGATCGCCGAACGCAAGCGGAGGGCCGGGCTGATCGAAGGGCTTGCCCAGCCGATCGGTGCTGCGGTGTGCGCGGGCGCGTCCGTATCGGACGGAGATAAGCATAGTTCAGGGGGCTGCGCATGAGGCGGTGGCGCGTTCGGTTAGGGCTCGTGTCACTCGCTACGGCCCTGGTGGGCGTCGGCCTGCAGCTCGTCGCATTCCCGGTCGTGGGGCTCGCCGCGACGCCGCTGCAGTCTGGTGCGGCCCGCGTGCTCGTCTCGCTCATTCGCGGTTTTCCCCTGTGTCGGCACTTCGACCGCGTTATGCGGGGAGGTCTGGAGTGATGGCGCGCAGGCCTGATCGCGAGGGGCGCGAGACCCCGACGCCAAGGGTGCTCCCCCCGGGGGGTGGGTCCATCTCTGGAAGCTCCGGGATCGGGACCGGCGCGGGCGTCTGCGTACCACAGCCGCGAAATTGCCGACCGGGTATCCCCGGGGCGGACTTGGAAAGAGTCCCTTGTTGCTGGGGTTTTCCACCCGCAGACCCGCATTCGCGCGGCGCCATTGGTCGACAAAGTCGGGGGCTCGTCGCCGGTCCCGATGCCACGGAACTTCATCGGGCAGGAGGCTGAGATGAGAGGACGCAAGCCGAAACCGACCGCGCTCAAGCTGATCGAGGGCAATCCCGGCAAGCGGCCAATCAACGGCTCTGAGCCGAAGCCGCCGACAAGCCAGCCGACCTGTCCCGCACATCTCTCGCCCACCGCCAAGACCGAGTGGAAGCGGCTCGCCACTGTGCTGAACGAGATCGGTCTCCTGACCCAGATCGACCGTACAGTGCTCGCCGCCTACTGCCAGGCCTATGGCCGCTGGGTCGAGGCCGAGCGCAAGCTCGCCGAGACGCCGCCGCTCATCAAGACCCCGGCCGGCTACGTCCAGGTCTCGCCCTGGATCACCATCTCCAACAAGCAGGTCGAGCTGATGACCCGTCTCATGGCCGAGCTCGGCCTGTCGCCCTCCGCCCGATCGCGTCTCGCGATCCAGGTTCCAAACGGCGCGAAGCCCTGGGAGTTCAGGGTTGCATTCGAATGACGATGAGCCGTTCCGCCAATCATCCTGGTCCGTACCCGCATCGGGAGGCGACACCATGACCCGGGGGCGCAAGCCGAAGCCGACCGCGCTGCGCCGGGCCGAGGGCAATCCCGGCAAGCGCGGCTACAACGCCTTGGAGCCGGTGCCACCGGAGGGGCTGCCCGCCTGTCCGGCGCATCTCTCGGCGGCGGCGCAGGAGGAATGGCACCGCATCGCCGGACCGCTCCACGACATGGGGGTCCTCACGCTCGTCGACCGCGCCGCGCTCGCGGCCTATTGCCAGGCCTGGGGTCGCTGGGTCGAGGCCGAGGAGAAGCTGAAGGAAACCCCGGTGATGCTGAAGACGCCCTCGGGCTATGTCCAGCAGTCGCCCTGGCTCGCGGTCGCGAACAAGCAGCTGGAGCTGATGGGCCGCTACATGGCCGAGCTCGGCATCACGCCGGCCTCGCGCTCACGGGTCGCTGTCAGCGATCCGGGCGATGACGTGGCGATGCCGGTGGTGATCGAGATCCGGGCGCACGAGCCGGCAAAAGAGGGCGTCCCGCCGCGGATCACCCGGCATGATGGCGGGCCGACCGAACTGCCGGGCCATCGCGATCGCTGATGCGGACGAAGTCTTTCGTGAGACTTGCAGCTCAGGGGGGCGAGGCGATCCCGCCGTGCGCGATCAGTCGCCCCTGTCGCGGGAAGCAGAGATCTTGACCCGGTCCGCTTCGACCAAAGCCCGTAGATTTCCGGGCGCGCCGCGAAGGCCTGCTCGGAGTGAATTACGCAGGATACGGGTCGTCACTCTGTCGGCAAAGAGGCATGTTTGAACCAAGCAGCATAGGGGCATTTAGCCATGAACTTTCAAATTCATTCACTTCCCGCCGGTGACTTTTCGCCCCTCTTCAATCTGACCGACGAGGAGCTTGCGGCGCGGAATGCGTGCAGGATGATCGTCAAGACTAAGCCTGGAACACCCTGTCGGGTCAGCATGGAAGACGCAGAGGTTGGTGAGACCGTCATTCTCCTGAACTATGCTCATCTGCCTGAAGCAAGCCCTTTTAGGGCTACACACGCGATCTACGTCCGGGAGAACGCCGTTCAAGCTGAGCTTGCGGTCAACGAGGTGCCGCAAATGCTGCGTTCCCGGCTCATTTCACTTCGTATGTTTGACGAAAATCATATGATGATCGACGCCGATGTTGTGGCAGGCGAAGATCTCGCTCATGCAATATCGGCTTCGTTCGCTGACACCGAAGTATCTTACATCCATCTTCACAATGCGAAGCCCGGATGCTTCGCGGCATCCGTAAGTCGGGCAGGATGAATCAAATTGGGAAGCGGACACAGGAGCTTGGCGCATTTGGATTCGCAATGCGCCCACTCGGCCGGCCTAGGATAATATCAGTAGCTCGCCACCAATTCGGCGGTCAGTTCGTCAAGCTCCGCCTGACTGTACCAGAGGCCTCGTGCCATAACTCCGATACGGTCGCGGGTCGATCCGTTTTCGATCAAGGGGTTGTGCCGAAGTAGCACCAGGTCGGCCCGTGCGCCAGGTGTGACCGTGCCGATCACGTCGCCGAAACCAGCACGGCGCAGGCTTTCACCTGCGTTCGCAGTAGCCGCGCGCAGTGCCTCGTAGCGGCTGAGACCCGCCTCGGACAGAAGTTCGATCTCGCGATGTATGTGCCATGGCACGATCCCGTCAATCGACACGTCGGTGCCGGTCAGGATCGGCACGCCGGTCGCGTGTAGTTCCCGAACCAGCGCAGCGAAAAGCGGCTGCCAGCTGTCGCGCCGGATGTCTTGCTGCCCCTGCCACCTGACCACTCGACCGGTGCGCCAGCCGGCCAATGTCTCGGGACGGATGACACTGTATTCCGGTCGGTCGAAATAGGATGGTCCCGCCTCGAGGTAGTGCCACACGTTTTCGTCGGCGACCATGTTCGACACTACCATCAGGTCCTGGCCAGCGATGGTCGCGACGACGTCTGGCAGGCTCGCCATGTCCACCGGCACCGGGCGGAAGTTCCAAGGGTCGATCTCTTCGACAAGGAAATAGTCTAGCAACTCGTCGACATGGGCGAATTCGTCGACACCTGAGGTCACGATATCTTCGAGCTGCGCGCCGGGATCGAGATGCGAGATGCTGTACACACCGGACGCCTCGGCCGCTTCCTGCGCCGCAAGCCAGACCGGGCCGCCCATGAACTCGTAGATCTTCACCATCCGGTAACCGTCGTCGACCTGGCGCGAGACCCAACGGCGGGCCTCGGTCTCCGTTTCGGCGACATCGGCAAAGGGAAAATAGATGGAGGTGAAGGCATCAAACGGAATCGCCCGGGTCATCATCATGCCGAGACCGGCCGCCAACATCACGGCGCTACAGCCAAGCATAGCCGGTCGCGCCGGCCAGCATCCGCGCGCCAGCCTCAGAGCCGCCGCCGCCAGCAGGAACAAAATCAACGGTCCAGAGATCAGCGCGATCCGAAACCCGTAGAGCAGAGGAACAACGTCCGGCGGCGGTCCAACGATCGAGGGGCCGGTATTGTAGATTGTCGGCCCGATCCTTTCGCCTGCCAGCACTTCCTCGGCCCAGTTGCGGTGATCGGGCACGGTGTTGAGGTTGCGGACGGTGGTAACGCCCTCGGCAAGCCAGAGGCGCATGAAATCCGGGCTCGGGTCGACCGCAAGATGCATGTGCATGTCGGCAAAGCCGGGAATCAGCCAGCTGCCTTCGGCGTCGATCACGGTTGCGCCGTGCGGGACTTCGACCTCTGAAGTCGGTGCGACTGCGACGATGCTGTCGCCGTCAACCACGACTGTCTGCTGGAGCAGCACCTTGTTCTCGTCCATCGGAAGAACGTTGGCGTTGACGAACGCAAAAGCGTCCGCCGCCGCCTCCTGCGCCGCAATATCGGCGAGAACGAGAAGTACAGAGGTCACGATTCCGCGCCTCATGGCTTCCACCTCCAAAGACAAGAATACCATGAAAAGAGAAGAAAATCGTTTCGCCAAGTGGGTCTTCCGAGACCTCGCCTGCCGCGCCGACGGGACGACTGACCGCGGGACCCGGGAATTCACAACTGTCTCATCGTGCTCCGCTGGTTCTATTGCGGAGCCGGCCGAACCGAGGTCTCAACTTTCCACATTTCAAGGATGGCACGCGAGTGGGGCTAGACACGCTCACATAGAGAAATCCGACCGCATGAACCACTACGTGATCTCGCGAACCTACGGTACAGAACTGCGCAACCAACGTTACGCAGTTTTGTACACCCCCGCCCATGACAGCCACGTCGCCCCGGTTCATCGCCTACGAGCGGGTTTCAACTGCCAGGCAGGGGCAGTCGGGGCTGGGGCTCGAGGCGCAGAGGAATACGATCGAGGCCTTTGCCATATCGCGAAGCGCCGACCTCCTCGCCCGCTTTACCGAGGTCGAGAGCGGCCGCAACCCTGACCGGCCCGAGCTTGGCAAGGCCATCCGGCTGGCACGCCTCACCGGCGCGACGCTGGTCATCGCCAAGCTCGACAGGCTGTCGCGCAATGCCGCGTTCCTCCTGACGCTCCGGGACTCGGGCGTGAAGTTCCTCGTCTGCGACATGCCGGAGGCCAATGACCTGACCGTGGGCATCATGGCGCTGGTCGCGGAAGCGGAGCGCGAGGCCATCTCGCGGCGGACGAAGGAGGCGCTCGCGGTGGCCAAGGCGCGTGGCGTGAAGCTCGGCAACCCCAATGGCGCGGCGGCGCTCCGGCGGGCGGGGAAGGGCGGCGGCCCCCTGCGTGCGGCGGTCCGGGGAAATGCGGATCAGCACGCGCGCGATCTGGAGCCGATCCTCGACGACCTCGCCCGGCAAGGCATCACCAGCCTTCGAGGCATCGCAGACGAACTCAATGCCCGCGGCATGCGCACCCGGCGGGGCGGACGGTGGCATGTGTCGAACGTGCGGAACCTGCTCGTGCGGCTGATGTGAGGTCTCAGAATCAGGCCTGGCGGGCCGGATGATCCGTTTTCATTGAGTGCTAGCTCTTCGAAATCGCGACTCCGTCTCCAACCACTTCAGCCAGGTACGCAGCCTCTCCTCCCGCGCCAGCTTCAAGCTGAACCGCGCCGCTGCTCACGTTGAGTGGCGCGGTTTCTGCACCGTGTAAGGGACCGGCCCGCTGTCCCAGCTGAACGAGTTCGGATTTATCTGCCAGCACCCCGCGATGAGGTTCTGGGGAATGCCGCTTAGCTCGAAGCCGCCCGAAGGGTCCATATACGTCCACAAATGACACCACCCTAGAACGGGAAGAATATCGGGATCGCGCCGACCACCGCCGCGCCGACGACCAGATTCATCGGAATGCCGATCTTTAAGAAGTCGGAAAATCTGTAGTTCGCTGCGCCGTATATCAGCGTATTCGTCTGGTAGCCGACCGGGGTCGCGAAGCTCGCACTCGCACCGAACATCACCGCGACGACAAACGGCCGCGGATCGACGCCAAGCTGCTCGGCGAGGCCAATCGCGAGCGGGGTGACGACAACGGCCACGGCATTGTTGGTGACAGCCTCGGTCAGCACCGACGACAATAGGTAGATGGCGGCAAGCGTGACAAAAGGAGGCAGTCCTCGCAGTGCCGGCGTTATGCTGTCGACGATGAGGCTTACGGCCCCGGAATTCTGCAAGCCCGTGCCGACGATCAGCATCGAGAAGATGAGCACAAGGATGCCAGCGTCGATCGAGTTCCATGCCTCGATGTTGTCGATACATCCGAATACGAGAATGCCCGCGACGGCTATGAGGGCAAGCACGCTGATCTCTGCAATGCCGGCGGCGGCAAGTGCCACGACCGAGAAGAGCGCGAGCAGAGCAAGCGGCGCTTTCCTGCGGCGGAACGCACGGCCCCCCGCATCGGTGATTGCGGCAAGATCGCCCGCCTCGGTCAGACGGGCAAAGCCTTCAGGCGTTCCTTCCAGAAGCAGGGTATCGGCAGGGCGCAAGAGCGCGGTGGACAGGTCAGGCCCAAGCAGTTCCCCATGTCGGTGGGCGCCAAGAACGCGCATGCCGTATCGGTGCCCCATGGCAAGCTGGGCAATTCGCACGCCGCGGCTTCGGCGCGAAAGCGTCACGATTGCCTCTGCGACGATTAGGTCGGAGGCGGTTTCCGGCGCTGGACCCTGACGTAATCCGACTTCGATCCCTGCGAGCTTTCTGAGCGTAAGCAGTTCCGATGTCGCCACTTTGGCGATGATTCGGTCACCCGGCTCGAGAATGTACTCGCTCAAACCTTCTCGTTTCACACCAGACCGCGCGCGAATGCCGACGATCTCTATGCGTCGCTGATTCAGGGCGGCGATTTCATCAATACGTCGACCGATGTTTGGGTAATCCTCTCGTGGACGCAACTCC
This sequence comes from Albidovulum salinarum, assembly GCF_025673475.1. Classification (NCBI taxonomy): domain Bacteria; kingdom Pseudomonadati; phylum Pseudomonadota; class Alphaproteobacteria; order Rhodobacterales; family Paracoccaceae; genus Albidovulum; species Albidovulum salinarum. Next base: position 152,912 of record NZ_JAOVQO010000011.1, read on the forward strand.
GTCAAAAAGGTCGCTTCATCGTCTCCGCCCAGTTCTGAAAGATCCTTTCGGTCAGGCAACAGGACAGGTCCCAGCAAGAATAGCGCCAAGCCACCTGTGGCCGCGGCTACCAAGCCGACGGGTGTGATCTCGAAAATTGAAAACGGCTCCAAGCCAGACGCCAGGGACACGCCGTCCACCAGCAGGTTGGTCGACGTGCCGATCAGAGTGCACGTCCCGCCCAAAACCGCCATGTAGGATAACGGGATCAACAGGCGCGTCGCAGCAAAGTCGAGGCTCTGCGCCAAACGGATGGCCACCGGTATCAGGACGATGACGACCGGCGTGTTATTCATCAGGCCCGAGGCGACAAGCGTCGCGATGAGAAACACCGCTGTGCCCGCAATCGGGCTGTTGCTCGCCACGTCGACAACCCGGTTCGCGAGTGCGTCGAGAAGCCCGGTTCGGACCAGCGCACCGCTGATTACGAACATCGCGGCAATCGTGATAGGTGCGGGGTTCGAAAATGCCGCCAGAACTTCATTCGTGGGGACAAACCCAAACACGATAAACAGCGCGGCAGCCCCCGCAGCGGCTACGTCCGGTGCGAAGCGCTCGAAGAGAAAGGCTGCAAACAGCAGAAGAACAACTGCGAGCGCGAGATAGGGTTCGTAGCCCGTCATGAGATCGATCGACCCATCCTCCGTGTTATACACATTCACCGCTGATGGTTTTCCGGTCGCGTCCTCCGCCCTCTCGAATAAAGCACTAACAGACAGATCGACCCAAGTTCCCTCGACATTTTAGGCTCATAACGAAACGTGATTGGCGGAGATGCAGGCGTCCGCGGCGCGAGGTTGCCATGCATGCCGACCGAAACGCGTGTGTCGCGCACGCTTACGTTATCCGCGCACGCTCACGTTATCAAAGCCCTTCCCGCCGGTCTCGCCCCGCGAACTCCTCCGAGCCGATAATGCCGGCCAGAGCTATTGGCCGGCGCCTTCGGTCAGCACACAGCTTCCTCGCGCCGGTGTTGTCAGATAACCGGAGTAGAGATGTCGAAGCTTCGCCACGAGTTGTGCCAGCGGCTTTTTCTTTAGGGCCTTATCGTGTTTCATAACGGTTCCCTTCCGGCCCACGGCCGTTCAGTTTCGTCACGGCGCCGGAGTCACCGCGCCGGGAGCGTTCCCCTACACCCGGTTTCTCCTGCGACGGGCCGCACCCGTTCCGAACGCTCGGCCTGATCCGGTTTGGGCCGCATACCCTCGTTCTCGGCAGTCTGTATCGGGTACTTCTTCGGCGGGGTCGGTTGCGCGCCATCCGTCATTGAAGGGACAGCTTCAGCAAGGCCGCCGCCGCAAGGGCGTGTCTCTTTTCGTAATAGTCGCCGCGCAACTCGCCGTCGACCTGTACCTCCCACATCCCATTCCGCTCTCTGAGCTGAACTCGATCACCTTGGGTGGATCGCTTTCGGGAGTGTTCTGGGCGCAATTGCTCTTGCGGCGATCGCGTCAATCCAACCTTCGCTTCATTTTCCAACAACCGGGGCTCGCGCGCCTCTCCAAGCAGCATCACGGCGCGAATGAACTCTTCAGCGTAGTCGTCAGCACCCCGGTATCCGTGTTCGTGCCGCGCCATGTTCATCGGTTCCACGAACCGTTCTCTCAGATGGTCGACGAAACGCGGTTCCGAACGAGACATGTAGGCGATGAGCGCCTGAAGGACCCTCTCATGGGCGAGCACTCGCCGTTCGAGATCAGTTGTCTCCGGTTGGGTTTTCGGGTGCGTCGTTGCAGGTTCCATAGCTTCTATCGTCTTTCATGCGCGAGTTGGTGACCGATTTGGATCTTTCAGAACTCGAGCGACACAAGGCAGGCCTGCGCAATGTCTCGGTCCGGAGCCTCCGTTCCTGGAACCGTCGCCCAGCCTGCCGCCATGACGGCAACGCGCCTCGGGAAGCAGCTGGCTCAGGTCTCGTGCGACCCTGCCGTGATCGCTTGCGAGCGGGGGAACATCCCGAAATCGGGCAAGCAGCGTTCCCAACCGCGCTCGTGCGGCGTCGCGCCCCAGCGTGACCAGTACAGCGGTTTCCTTCCATGGATCGAGGTCGAGTCGCGCGAGCGTGGAGACGACCGAGGCATAGAGAAACCGATCGAACTCGGGCGGGTGCGGGTTGAGAAAATTGGGGTCGGCCATCGCCAATCCTTTCAAGGGTTGCAGGAATGCAGATCATCCCTGTTTCCCAAAGGATACGCGCAGGTCGGCCTCGCCGCCCTTACACAGGTCAGTGGGGGGCGACTGCCCTCAGGGAGGTCGCAACCGGTTCGGGGCCCGAGACTAACATGCGTCAGCGCCAGTCGGACGATCTCGACGTACAAGAGAATAAATCGTTCGACTGGTCCGTCCCGGCCTCCAAGGGGCCGTCAACAGTGGTGAGCGACGGATCTGCCAACATCGCGGAGACCAGAGATGAACATGCGGTCGACCAGATCGACAGTGACGTTTTCAAACCCGTTTATCTTGCCGGGATACCCGGGCGATTTGCCCGCCGGCGACTACGAAGTTCTTGTCGAAGAGGAGCTCCTCCAGGGCCTCAGCTTCGAGGCCTATAGACGGACGGCGACGTACCTGACGGTGCGCGGCAAGGGTGCTCATGCGGGAAGAACTGAACTCCGGGTGACAACCGAGAGCGACCTGAAAGAGGCGCTGAGCCGGGATGCGACCACAAATGGAACGAACAATCACAGCGAGGCGGCGCTTTCCCCGCAGGAGGCATTGAAATGAACACTCCCGAATGGCTCAAACCCGGCATCTATGGCGCGCTGATCGGTGCGGTCTGTGTCGGTGTCGTCGGCTTCACCTGGGGCGGCTGGGTGACAGGCGGAATCGCGGCTGGTAGGGCCATGACCATGGCCCGTGACGATGTGGTCGCGGCTCTGGTGCCGGTCTGCCTCGACATGGCACGGTCCGACCCGGAGCGCGCAGAAATGTTGGCTACAATCCGAGGATCTTCGAGCTACCAGAGGCGCGGTGCCGTCATGGCGGCAGGCTGGGCGACCATGCCGGGAACCGATGCCTCGAACCGGGATATCGCGCAAGCTTGCCTGTCAGCCCTCGATGTCGATGGATCACCGGAGCGCGCGGAAAGCGCGGTCGAAGGAGGATGAACCGCGCCATGCCAATAGCGTCACCCGAGACCACCGATCTGGAACGGCGTGTGCTCGCCCATGAAAAGGTGCTTCAAGCCCTGATCGCTTTCATGGCCCGCGCGGAGCCACGTTTCATCGAGCACCTGAAAGAACGGTTCGTCGAACCGATGAGTATGGCCCGGCACGAGCACGACCACCGCCAAACCGACGATTATGCGGAAGAATTCATCCGGGCCGTGATGCTGCTTGGGGAAGTCCGGACGCCTGGTCCCAAGGAAACCAACGTGATTGATGAGCAAAGCGGATCACGCAAAGGCCAAGAGAGAAAAGGATCTCTCATGGAGCACCCCGCGAAGTTTGATCGGGTTCAAGTGCGCGACAGAAATGGCATCTGGGAAGTGAAGGTCGACGGAAAGTTCAGCGGCGATTACCATCAGAAAGAGCAAGCAGTTGCGGCGGCAGCCTTACTCAAGTTGTCCCTGCGATGACCGATCGCACTCCCCCGACAGTAACGCAGGAATTCTCGATCCAGGTGGCCGAAAACGAGGGCATGCCCTCGAGACCGAATTCCAAGGGCTCCACCCCATCGGTCGTGCGCACCCGACGGCTGACCGGAACGCTCACGCTTGGGCCATCGAAGACACGGGCGGCAACGGACGGACTCTGGTCGGCAAAGGAAGCGAAAATGAGACACCTCAAAGAACCGGCGAGGCACCCGCTGGCAAGACTGATCTCGAGGATGGCAGTCGTGGCCGGTGTGATCGCGTCCATGGCCTTCCCCATCCTTGCGCAGGATGGCACCGGTCCGATGCCTCAGAGCGCTCAGGCGCGCAGCTATGGTGGCGGATGGGTCTGCGATCTTGGCTTCCGGGTGGAGGGCGCCGAGTGCCTGGCTCTCGATATCCCTGAGCATGCCTATGCAACCGGGCGCTCCTATGGGACGGGCTGGGAGTGCGGCCGCGGGTATGAGGAGGTGGACGGGACGTCCTGCAATCCCATCCCGGTGCCCGCCAATGCCTTCCTCCGGTCTTCCGGCTACAATTGGCAATGCAAACGCGGGTTCCGGCAGGAGGACGAGGCATGCGTAGCCATTGTTCTTCCCGAGCGTGCCTACTTGACAGAAGACAGCTCGGGCACGGGATGGACCTGCGATCGTAGCTATGAGGCCGTTGCAGGAACATGTACGCCGATTGCCGTGCCAGAGAACGCATATCTCACCAACGCAGACTATGGCGCCGCCTGGGCTTGCGAGAGAGGCTTCGTCAAGATCGACGACCGATGCGACGCCATTATCTTGCCTGCGAACGCCTATCTTGACCAGGCGTCCTATGGACCGGGCTGGAGCTGTGAGCGTGGATACGAGCCGCTGAGCGGCGCCTGCGTCGCCATCGATCTGCCGGAGAACGCCTATCTCGACCGATCCGGCAACCGGTGGAGCTGCAATCGAGGCTTCCAGCTCTCCGACGGGGCGTGCATCCTTGCAAGATGATGGTGACAAGACGACGCGCGGCCGTGTGTCCGGCATGCGCGTCAGCATAGGGTGTCGTCTGCGATACAGCTTCCCTCAGCCGACGCCGCTGATCGCGCTGCTGAACGTGCACTACTCGCGGTTTGGCGATCTGGAGTGCGCCGATTATCTCGTGACGTCGCCGAGTGTGCCACTCGAAAGCTACCGGGATGGCTTCGGCAACTGGTGTACGCGCGTCCTGGCTCCGGCGGGCGACTTCTGCCTGTCGACGGATGGCATCTTCCGCGACACGGGCCGACCCGATCCCGTCTCTCGCGGTGCACAGCAGCACGCCGTTCAAGATCTACCGTTCGAAACTCTCGTGTTTCTGCTGGACAGCCGGTATTGCGATACAGACCTCCTCTCGGAAGAGGCCTGGCGTCGCTTTGAGACCACCGAACCCGGATGGTCACGCGTTCAGGCGATCTGCGATTTCGTGCACGGGCATGTCCGCTTCGACTACATGCAGGCGAAATCGACGCGCACCGCATCGCAGACCCTGGCCGAGCGGCAGGGCGTCTGCCGCGACTTCGCCCATCTCGCCATCGCCCTGTGTCGCTGCATGAACATTCCGGCCCGCTACTGCACCGGATATCTGAGCGACATCGGTGAACCTCTGCCTCATCCGCCCGGGGATTTTGCCGCGTGGATGGAGGTATTCCTTGCTGGAGAATGGCACATGTTCGACCCGCGGAACAACAAGCCGCGGTATGCGAGAATCCTGATCGCGCGCGGCCGCGATGCCGCCGATGTCCCTCTGACCCAGACCTTCGGCCAGAACACTTTGGCGGAATTAAAGGTCTGGACTGATGAATTGGCCTGACTGTCGTTGGCTTCCTTCTCGACACGCCATCGTAAATCGGGTCGCCAGCCCCCATATATGTAGTATCGATGCCAGGCATCCCGGTCCGACATGGATAAGGAGTTGGCGCCGGCCAATCAAAGGATCGATGACATGTCCTTCAAGGACCTGACCGCCAGGGCTGCGGCCGCAATGAAGCCGAAGCCTGCGGAGACCGCCACGACCCCTGTCAAGGAGAAAGAGGCGAAGGCCGCCGGCACGGAAGCACCAGCGAAATCTAGGACATCTTGAGATGTGCACCGGCCACGCGCCTCATTCTTTACGGGCGCGCGGACCACCCACAGCAACAAGGGAGAGGATCACGCCGATGGAAGAACTGACGAGCAAGACCGTCGCGGTTTTTTCCCGGCCGTTCTCCGTTCCGGGCTTTGCCGAGACGCTCCCCGCGGGAGAGTACGAGATCGAAACGGAGTTGGCTTCACCGCCGGATCAACAGGATCCCGCAGCCTGGAAAGCCTCGGTTCTTGTAAAGCTTCATCCCAGGGCATCGCATCCTGGACTGGCGAGGACGCTCACCGTTTCCCTTGCCGACCTGGACCATGCACGCGCCAGGGACAAGCTGACGGGCAGGGCGTTGTCCGACTTCTTCTTAGAGGAAATGCTGGCTGATCCGATGATACGTCTCGTGATGAAGGCCGACGGCGTCTCCGAGGCGCACCTGCGAAATCTCTACTCCGGACTCGGGACGCCTGATCCCAGCTTGAGTCCGCCGTCTTCGAAGACGACCGCCCAAAGGGCGCGGGACAACGAGGCGATCCGGGCCGCCGAAAACGAAGGCATGCCTTCGCGACCGGACTCGCGGTCGCCCTTGCGCACCCGCCTGGCAGCGGGACAATCGTGATGACGGACAAGGCCATCGCCGAAGGAGCAGCGCCGGACATCGAGACCGCGAGGGCCTTGGGCGATGTAGCGCAAAACCGCCGATGCCTGCGATGCAGTGCGTTGTTCTGGAGCGAAGGTTTCGGAGAACGGATCTGCCGGCGCTGCAAGGGGTTGAACGCCTGGAGGAACGCCGCGCCCGTCAGCCCGGGCGCATCTCGCCGCCGCTGATCCCCGTCGACGCGCGCGCCGTCCTCCTCGAGCCGTACTGGAACACCATTTTGGCCTGTCTCGACATCGTTCACACCACAACCTACCGATACCGTCACGAGGTCAGGATTGCGGCGACCCATTAAAATAACTCAAGATCAGTACCTTAATATCCTGAGAAGGTTGGATTTCAGGCCCATCCTCTCCGCCACAGAACTTAGCCAACGCGTTGAGCTCGAACATGAATTCTTCTCCTTCGCTTTCCGAGGTACATTTCGCGGTACATCGCCGCTGAATGTGCGGTTGATCGTCCAAAGATCGCGGTTTGCGATCGTCAGCATGTCATGAGGGCGCGACAACCCCAAAACTCTTTCGCGGTGCCAGTTAGATTCGTGTCGGCGGGAACGTGACGTCCGTTTATTCCTGCAAGCTCTGCGGACCTTTTCGGTGCGCTTGCCCGACCTGATGCCTCAGGCCCGGAAGATGTCGCCAGGCGGTTCCGGGCCATCTTCAGGGTCGGCACTGGCACCCCGGACTTGCCGGAGCCAGTCGTCGATGGAACTGCCGCTCAGGAGCCGCTCTTCGGCGAGTGCCCCCTGCCATCCGCTCCAGCAGGTCACTGTTTTCCCGGAGGATTGCCGTCGCTTGCCGTTCAGCCTTCTCGATCCTGTTGCGGACGCGCTGGCGGGTCGCGGGATCGTGCAGGAGCGCGCCGTCGGGCGCGTCCAGATAGATCGGCCCCCAGGCGCCGAGCCCGTAGCGGCTGTCGATGTGGACGGCGAGGCGCGTCGCGATCGCGAGGTCGGAGTCTGCGGTCCCGCCCGCCCCGGCGGAGAGGCTTGAAAGGACAAGCCGCTCCGCCGCCCGGCCGCCGAGCGTGTAGGCAAGCTCGGCCTCGAGATCCTCGAGCCGGGTCTCGCTGTGGCCGCGTTTCCGAAGGATCTTGATCGGCCCCACCTGAGTGGTCCGATTTGATTGTTAGTGCATGACTGGCCTCTGGTCCATCGGGATGACGGTTTCAGGGGCCGGCGGGCGGTAGCCCAAAGCACTGTGGGGGCGTTTCGTGTTGTAGTGTTTCCTCCATTGCTCGATGAGGATCTTGGCCTCTCGGAGGCTGTAAAAGACCTCGCCGTTGAGCAGCTCGTCCCGGAACCTGGCGTTGAAGCTCTCG